>DQNS01000082.1 GCA_015659035.1 Acidobacteriota bacterium
CGTCGGCGCCTCAATTCATGTCTGAGATTTACTGGTGAAACCGGACGAAGCTACGAAGGTCAGCGTGATAGCCCCCAGAACAGCAATTCCCGTCGCTACCGGCTGCAGGCCGAGGGGCATCTGATGCCGGCGGCAACGGCACGAGAAGATCCGGTGCTCTACGTTCTGCTGTACGTAGCGATCGTTGGGTTCTGAGCCTCGCGGATCGTATGATCCGCCCAATTTTTCCGGGCACTGCCAGCACGGTGTGCCAGCACGCCGGCATCGATTAGAGCCCCAAGGCCCAGCGAACGGGACGCCGCGCACTCGCGTGAGCCGTGATGGCGAGTTACCAGCCTGACATCAGTAGACCGTGATCATGTTGTGGTCGAGCAACCGGGGCACGTCCTCCCCCCGCATTGCACCCCCTGCCCGCCAGCGGTAGGATCGGCGTCTACAGCACCTCGTCGAAGGCAATTTGGAGGAGTCATGCAAGGCAAGATCCGAGTGTATTGTTTGATATTTGTGGTTGGTGCCATCGGGTATTCGTCCCACCAGGCGGCATGGGCGTCAGGCGGAGAGCATCGAGAGTTTGAACTCGGGGACTTTGCTCTGGAAACTGGCATCACGCTTCCACAAGCAAGGCTTATTTATGTGACACATGGGACGCTGAATGCGTCGAAGTCGAATGCTGTGTTGCTGCCGTCGTGGTACGGTGGGGATCATCACGGTTATGACTTCCTGATCGGTCCGGGCAAAGCGCTTGATCCATCGCGCTACTTCATTATTGCGACCGATCAGTTCTCCAATGGTCTATCGTCATCCCCTAGTAACACCGCCCCCCCATTTGCTGGTCCAGATTTCCCGCAGATCGCCATCCGCGACAACGTCGCGGCGACCCATCGGCTGGTTACCGAGTTGTTCGGGATCGAACGGTTAGTAGCCGTTGTCGGCTTTTCAATGGGAGCCCAGCAGGCACTACAGTGGGCTGTGAGTCATCCTGACATGATGGAAGCCGTGGTTGCCTACTGCGGCAATGCCAAGGAATACCCATTCGGTATTGCGCGACTGGAAGGGGCGAAAGCCGCGATCACGGCGGATGCGGGGTGGAACAACGGTTACTACGAGACTCCGCCGGAAATAGGTCTCAAGGCGCTGGCTAGGCATTGGGCCGCGTGGGGCAGTTCGCAGGAGTGGTGGCGTCGGGAACTGTTTCGCCTATCAGGTGCTGAAAGTGTTGAGGCGTGGATCGAAAATTCTGAACAGGTCTGGTCTCAGGACGCCAACGATCTACTCGCGCAGGCAACCACATGGCAGACACACAATGTTGGCGACACAGGGGAGTTCTCAGGCGATCTGGAGGCTGCACTGCGGTCGATAGAAGCCCGCGTCCTGATGATGCCTTCGGAAACTGATCTGTACTTCCCACCGGAGGACGCGATTTATGAGAGTCAATTCATACCCGATGTCGAACTCCTCCAGATTCCAACGGTTTGGGGGCATAGTGCCGGGCTCGGAATCAACCCCGAAGATGTGACGTTCTTGAACAACGCGATCAGGCGTTTTCTCGCCGATCCTTGACACGCCATACAGGTGTGTTACCGGCTCCCCCTTAGCGTACCAGGGCGTGGCCCGCAGGGCGCCTGCGGAACCCGCCGCCTTGCCTCCCCTGCCCGCCAGCGGTAGGATCGGGCGTCTGCACCGACAGCGTCATGGTCGGTAGAGAAGGTCTATGACCGGTCGCCATCGACTCCAGTTCGCCGTTGTCGCATTTCGTTCTCGGGGCCGCTGACCGTGCGGTTCCCCCTCCAAATAATCGACTTCTTGGGGTAGGTTGACGATTTCTACAACGAGGGTAGCTATGAACTGTCCATCTTGTGGCTTTCCGATGCAAGAGACTGAGGCGTCATGTCTTGCGTGTGGCGCACCCGCGCCGCAAATTTCCACTCCGGCGTGGTCAGTGGCGACACCATCGACTCGTGTCAACCTGTCGCCTTCCCACCTCATTTTACAGGCCTGGGAAACCTTCAAGCGTCGCCCATGGCTCGCTATCGGAATGTGGATTGTCTATGGGATTTTCTCGGAACGAAGCAACGCGGTCCCCTCGTTGGTACTGCCCATAATCGTGCTGGCCGGACCCATCCGCGGCGGCTATGACATGGCGATGCTGCGACTCATTCGCGGCGACGACTCCGTGTCTTTCGACGATCTCTTCGCTGGCTTCTCGAAATTTACCAGCCTATTTGTCACCTTCCTTCTCTACATCCTCGCAGTCATCGTGGGCATACTCCTACTCATTGTTCCCGGCATCATCTTGCTGATCGCCCTCTGGCCTGCCTTTCTGCTCGTCATGGAAGACGATCTGGCTCCTGTCGACGCCATAAAGGGAGCCTGGGCACTCACCCGCGGTCACAAGATGGAGCTTTTCGTCTTGGTCCTCGCGACCTTCGTCGTGCTGATCGCCGGCCTGCTCGCCTTTGGCGTCGGCCTACTCATCGCAGGTCCCATAACCCAGCTTGCCTGGATACGCGCCTACCACGAGATGCGCCAGGCCCCAGAGGGGGCCTGACCTGCCTCACGGTACGCCGAAGCCCAACGCCTCGCCCGCGAGTGGGACGCCGCAGCACCCGCGTGCGCCGCATTGACCCCCCTGCCAGCCAGCGGTAGGATGCACTCTGCATCATGTCCCTGACCCACGGCACCCGGCTCGGCATCTACGAGGTCACCGCCAAGATCGGCGAGGGCGGGATGGGCGAGGTCTATCAGGCTCACGACACCACGCTCGACCGGGATGTGGCGCTCAAGGTCCTGCCTGAGGCGTTCACCGCCGACCCTGACCGACGCGCGTGCGATCAACTCTTACAATGACGTGAAAGATAAGACCTAAAACCAAGCCAGCAAGAATTGTCCCCACGGCATGGATTGGTATAAACAGCAAATCGGGCGCCGCTGTGGAACTTGAACGAAGATCGACGGAACCGTGTGCCCAAAGAAGGAAGGCAACCCCACTTGCAACTGAAAACCAAAAGACAAGAGGTGCTTTCTTGCTTCTTTTCCCAATCGCATACCATGTGCCGCTTGGTATTAGATTGAAAGCTGAGAAGAAAAGAAGCCCCATTGCACCTGGGAAATAATCAAGGACCATTCCCATCCACGCACGACGAGGGACGCGGTGTCCACCAGAGCTGCATGCGTGCTATGAAGCTCCGTGTGATAGAGTGCGCTGGGTGCACGACGCTCAGGGTGTAGGAATAATACGCATGCGTAGAACGTTCGTGTTGGCAATTGTCCTCGTTGGGATGGGCGCCGGTCTCAGCGCCAGCGACTGGCCGCAGTGGCGCGGTGCAAACCGTCTGGCCATCTGGAGTGAAACCGGCATCGTCGAGAACTTACCGGATGAGCTGCAGGTGACCTGGCGAGTGCCGATTAACTCCGGCTACGCGGGCCCGGCGGTGTCCCGCGGCAGGGTCTTCGTCACCGACTGGCAAGAGGATCCGGATTCCCGCACGATCGACGGCACCGAACGGGTCCTCGCGCTGGACGAAAACACGGGAGAGGTCCTCTGGAGCCACACATGGCGCACCAGCTACCGCATGCTGATGGCTTCCTACGCCATCGGGCCGCGCGCGACGCCGACCGTGGACGACGACCGCGTGTACGTACTGGGCGCCACCGGCATCTTGCTTTGCCTGGATGTCGAGAGCGGGGCGGTCCGATGGCAAAAAGACTACGCGCGGGACTATGGGACCAGCGTGCCGACCTGGGGGATCACCAGCGCACCTCTTGTCGACGGCGAACGATTGATTGCGGTGGTGGGCGCCGAGCCGGACGGCATGGTGCTAGCGTTCGACAAGTACACCGGCGACGAGCAGTGGCGGTCTGTCAAGGTGGCTGGCGAGATGGGTTACAGCCAGCCGGTGATCTACGACGCGGGCGGCGTGCGACAACTGATCGTCTGGCATGCGTCCGCGCTGGTGTCGCTCAACCCGGACACTGGCAACATCTACTGGGAACAGCCGGTGGACGTCGGTGCCGGCATGGCGATCGCGACCCCTGTCAAGGGCGGCGACTACCTACTGGTATCCCAACTCTATAACGGCTCAACGATGATGCGGCTCAACCCCGATCGGCCTACCGCCACGATGCTGTGGCAGGGGCAGAGCCGCAACCCAGACCAGCCTGAGGGTCTTCACGCGACGATCGGCAGTCCGATCATCATCGGCGATTTCCTCTATGGACTGGGGGTCAACGGCGAGATCCGTGGCCTGGACGCCAAGAGCGGCGCACGGATTTGGGAAGACATTGAAATGAACGCCGAGGCGCGCGCCCAGTCGGGCGTCGTGCGCTGGGGCACCGCGTTTATGGTGCGACAGGGTGACCGTTACTTCATGAACAGTGACGAGGGGAACCTGATCATCGCGCGGTTCACACCGAGCGGCTACGAGGAGCTGAGCCGCACGAGTCTGATCGAGCCAACCGCCAGCGCCGGTTTCGGTGCGACCCGCCTCTACGACCGGCTCGTCAATTGGTCACACCCCGCCTACGCCAACCGCCACATCGTGCACCGCAACGACCGGGAGATCATCCGCGCCTCGCTAGCAGCAGCCGACTACCAGTAGCTGGGGCCTTCAGGGCCGCCGGGTACCCTGGACCACATTGTAGAGAGGATGCCCGTTTGGGGGGCTGCGGTCAAGCGTGATTCCGGACGCTGAGGCGCACATCTGGCGGGCTGACGGGGAACAGGCTGGGTCAGGCAGCTTCGTCGAAGATCCTCGTCGACGGCACGCCAGAGATACTGCTGCTGCCCCTGGATCTTCACGAAGAGTTCGTCCAGGTGCCACGTGTCACCCATGCGGCCTCGCCGCCGTCGCCGCGTGCGCACGTACTCAGCTCCGAACGTCTGACACCATGTTCGAATCGTCTCGTACGACACGGTGATGCCCCGCTGGGCCAGAAGGTCTTCGGTGTCCCGGAAGCTCAGGCAGAACCGGTGGTACAGCCAGACCGCGTGACTGATGATCTCTGGCGGAAATCGGTATCCGTGGTAGCTGGGGGCTTGGGTGATGATCAGCCTACTCTGCCAGGCGCGGTCTCAACTTGACAATGCCGTCTAAACTAGCAGCGGAGGTCCCGCATATGCCGAATCGGTTCTTGGCTCTCGTCGTTCTTCTCGTGTTCGCGGCTCCGGGCGTCTGGCTCGACTCTGGGATGGTGACGGCCCAGACGCAGGAGGCGTCGTCGGCTATCCCGAGGACCCCGGATGGGCACCCCGATCTGACGGGCGTCTATGACGTGGCGACGATGACGCCGGTCGACCGGCCCACCGAATACGGCGACCGGCTGTTCCTCACAGACGAGGAGGTGGCAGCGATGGTGCGATACGAGGAGCAGCGAAACGAGCGCGATCTCGAGCCCCTCGATCCCAATCGGTCCGCGCCCCCCGTTGGCGGGGATAGGTCGCCGACCAACTCATACCTCGAGGGCCTGTTCCGATTGGGCGGGGGAACCGTGGGCGGCTACAACCTCTTCTGGCTCAGTCCAGGCGAGCGTCCCGTGACCATAGACGGGCGGTCACGGACCTCTCTCGTCGTGGACCCTGTCAATGGCCGAGTGCCGCCGATGAAACCGGAAGCGCAACAGCGAATGGCGGCCCTGCTGGCGAGCCGGGCAAGGCCCGATGCTGGCGAGAGCGACGCAGGAGGTCCGAGCAGGCAGTACGACGCGGCCGACCGCCGGCCGCTCGCGGAGCGGTGCATCCTCGGCTTCGGCTCCACGTCAGGGCCACCGACACTGCCCAACTACTTCTACAACAACCTCAAGGTCATCGTGCAGACGCGAGACTGGGTGATGATCTACAACGAGATGGTCCACGACACTCGCATGATTCCCATTGGTGGCGATCACCTGCCGCCGCATGTCAAGCAGTGGATGGGCAGCTCGGTTGGTCATTGGGAGGGCGATACGCTGGTGGTCGAGACTACCAACTTCACCGACAAGACTCGTTTCCGCGGCTCGGGCGAGAATCTGAAGGTCACCGAGCGCTTCACCCTGGCCGAAGACGGGACGATCCTCTACCGATTTACGGTCGAGGACCCATCGACGTGGGAGCGCGCTTGGACGGGCGAGTACCCCTGGAACCCGAGCCAAGACGAGATCTTCGAGTACGCCTGCCACGAGGGCAACTATGCGCTGGAAACCGTGCTTCGCGGCGCTCGACTTGCCGATGCGGAGGCGGTTGAGAACGGTCGCTAAATCGACGCCCGATCTCGCACCGTGACGACGGCCTCGAGGACACGGCGGAGTTCGCTTGCCTTCATCGCTTCAGAGAGGAGAGCAGGCGCTGCACTTCGCGATCCGAACAATACAGACATTCGGCCACGCGCCTCACCACCTCGGCGGGCGTCAACTGCGGCTCGCTCACCCTGATCTTCCTTGCCATCCACGGAGGATCCCATTTCGGCTTGGTCAGTTGGGCCGATCCGTTGTTTCGTCCGATGTTCCTCTTCCTGAACAACCCGGATTCGATGTCCTGCGCCTCTCTCTAGGAGCACCACCGTCGGGGCCCAAGGCCGGAGGCAGCGTTGCACTCTCATCTCGCTAGTGCCCACCCGCGTCCGGGATCGCCGCCGGCATTCCGAACGCCGCCAGTCCGCCCGAGAGCTGGACGAGGATGACCTGGTGCCCGTCGTGCTCCCAGCTCGACATCCCGTAGCGTGGCAGGCTCGGCAGCTCGATCTGCCCGACTCGCTCACCCGTCTCCTTGTCGATTGCGAAGAGGGACGACGTATTGTCGGCGGTCACGCCGGTGGCGAACAGCAGCGTCGGCGAGGCCACCAGCGTGGCCTGACCCGAGCGCCCTCGGTTGTAGACCGACTCGTCGATCTCCACCCCCTGTAGCAGCGGGTGGTTGCGGATGGCGTCCTGGTCGTCCTGTGCCGCGTCGCCGTGGGGGATGGTCCACTTGATCTCGCCGCGGCTCAGGTCGTACGCGACGATTCGCCCGTCCGGTCCCTTCCAGATCGGCAGCCCGTCGACCGTCTGCTCGACGCGCGACCCGCGGGCGCCGGGACCCGCGGCGTTCGACCACTCGGAGTAGTCCCTGCCGGTCTGCTCGGGACTGTCGAGTGGCGACTCGATGGCGGGCATCACCGAGTGCCGCCCGCATCGGTTCGTCGACGGGATGAACATCAGACCGCTGGTTGGGTCCGCCGCCACGTTGCCGAAGATGTTCGCGCCGCCGGCGTCACTCGGGCAGAACCAGGCCGGGCCGGTCGGGTCACCTACCACCGTCGGCGGGGCGAACAGGGGCGCGAACAGGTCGTTGTCCCGCGCCACCTGGAGCGCGCGCTCGTGGATCTCAGACGTGTAGTCGATCAGCATGTTCTCGTCGCGACCCTGGAGGTCGAACGGCGGCGGTGTCGTGGGGAACGGCTGCGTCCGGGAGAGTTGCTCCCCAGGCACCGTCGACGCGGGCACGGGTCGTTCCTCGATCGGCCAGATCGGCTCGCCCGTCTCGCGGTCGAGTGCGTAG
>DQNS01000121.1 GCA_015659035.1 Acidobacteriota bacterium
GGCATCTCCTCCAGCGTCTTCAGCTGACGGCGCACGTTGCGTCTGGCCTCCCAGATCGAGGGCGGAATCGGGATCTGCGCCTCGATCCGCGCCAGCTCCTCCGCCTCCTCGGCCTTCTCTAACGAGATGGAGGTCGGCGTGCGTGCCGACCGGAGCAGCATGACCAGCCAGACGACCATCGGCAGCGGCGCCACCGTCCAGGCCAGGGTCCGCAAGATCCACGCCCGACCGGCAAAGCTGCCGAGCTCGATCGTGTCCCGGATAGCGAGAATCGGCTCGTCGGTGATCGTCGTGACGTACCGGACCAGCCCCTGACCGCCGTCCACCTGCTGCACTTCAGCGTCCTCGAAGTCCTGACCCAGGTCGCGGACCAGGTAATAGAAGCTGAAGTTGGGCAAGATGTAGGTCATCTTGCTCGGGTCGACCAGCCGGAACCCGTAGGTGAAGACCCAGATGTGCTCGTCGTCGACACGGGCCTTGTCGATCGACAGCGAGACGCCCTCGAACGGGTGGACCGGCAGCGTCTCGGGCGCCATCCGGTCCTCGAGCATGATGATCTCCTGCCCCTCGTCGATCAGGTCCGGAAACCGGACCCGGTAGCGCTGGAGGATCAGATCCCCGGTCTTGACGACGGTCGGCTCCAGCTCCAGGGTCTCGACCCGCACCGGACCGATCGCAGCATCGTCCATGTCGGGCGGCTGCGCGGTGGCAGGCACGGGAGCGAGAAGCAGGAGAACGGCAAGAACGGTCACGTGTGTGCGTGTCATGTCTACTATCACTGGCGGGCGGTACGCGAGATCAGGAACTTGGGCAACGCCTCGAGGTGGTTCTCCGGGGTCAGCACGACCGAGTCGATGCCGGCCTCATGCTTCAGCCTGTATTGCAGCGCGGCGCGCGACTCCTCGATGCGACGCCGGATCGCGCCCGCCTTCCGAGCCGAGATCACGGTCTGTTTTCCGGTTTCCATATCCGAGATCCGGATATACCCCAGGCGGCTCTTGACGCGGAACTCGTCCGGGTCGTCCAGAACGAGCATCATCATATCGTGCTTCGACGCCAGGGTGCGCAGCCGCTTGAAATCGGTCGCGTCAGGGTCGTTGACCAGGTCGACGAGGTCGGTCAGGACGATGACCGAGTGCCGCATCTTGAGACGCGCGAGCATGAAGTCGAGCGCCACCTTCAGGTGCGCGGGCCGCCGGGTCGGGAACTGGCGCTCGAGCTGCAGTTTCTCGAAGATCTGTTGCGCCATGTAGAAGACCTGCGACACGCCGAGCTTCGGCCGCAGATACATCTCGATGCGGTCTGAATACCCGAGCAACCCGACCGGGTCACGCAGGTTGGCACGGGTCAGCCCGATGTTGCCGAGCAGATCCAGCATCAACAGCGCTTTGTTCGATTCCTGAGAAATCTGGAACAGCGTCGAGTGGGACAGGTCGCACACAACCAGCGTCCGGAGCTCTTTGGGCTCCATCCGCTCGATCTTGTAGATCTTCTCGGGGTAGGTCCGGAGACTGAGGGCCCACGCGACGTCCTTCAGTGGTTGCCCCGGTCTCCACCGCTCGACCCCGACGATGTCGTAGCCGGCCCCCTTGAACCCGCTCTTGTGCTCGCCGAAGTGGACGCTGGTGGACCGTTTCCGCGCCCGGATGCCGTGCTTGATGTCGCGGAACCGGGCAAAGACCTCCTCTACTTCCACGGCGGAACCTCCATGTCCCGCACGATCTGCTGGAGCAGGTCTGCCTTGTCGACCGAGAACTCCATGCCCTCGCGAAGCACGAGCCGGTGCGCCAGCACCGGGCCGGCGACCGCCTTGATGTGGTCCGGCGTGATCATCGTGTCGCCGTTGAAGAACGCGAAGGTCCGCGCCACCGCTTCGAGGTGGAAATGGACGCGTGGCGAGATCCCTACCCGGATGTACTCCTTGACGGTGCGGGCAGCGCGCCCGATGACGCGGTGCGGCCGTGTGTTGCGGATGAGCCGCACCTTGTATTGCTGGGCGTAGTCGGACATCTGGACGTTGTCGAAGATATAGCGCGCGATGTCGAGCACCTCGTACAGGTCGGTGAGCTTCTCGACCTTGCGCCCGACGACATTACCCGCGGTGATCTTCAGCTCGTCCTCTTCGTCCTCCGGGTCCAGCATGTTGACCGAGAGGGTGGTGCGGTCGAGCTGCGCCACCGGGTTGGCGAAGGTGCCCTCTTCCTCGCCGAAGATGTTCTCGGTGCAGATCACCATGAAGAACCGCGGCCCCTCGATGTCGTTGAAGTCGCACGACAGCGGGAACAACGGCAGTATCTTGCCCTCGGCCAGGTTGCTGTAGTCCGAGGCCAGCGTCGCCGAGCTCTCCTCCATGCCCTCGAGCACCGCCGCCTTGGTCTTGCCCGACAACCGGTTGTCCTCGTCGATGAGCACGATGTGCGCCATCAGCTTGCCCGGCTTGAACTGCAGCTTCCGGGTACCGTCGAGCTCTTCGACGATCGTCTCGTAGCCGAGGATATCCTCCGGCATGTATGTCGGCATGCCCTGGATCCGCTCGAACTTGGCGTCGATGGCCATCGCGCAGGCGCTGACGAGATCCGTCTTGCCGGTGCCGGTCGGTCCCCGGAACATGATGTGGGGCTGACGCAGCCGCTTGCTCTGGCTCAGCTTGTCGGTGTACGGCAGCAGTGTGAAGAAAGCCCAGGAGAGGATGCGAGCGGCATCGTCGAGACCATAGAGCCACTTGGTGGACTCCTTCTGGAACCGCTGGACCACTTCGTTGGCCCGGTCGAAGTCGACGGTGCGCGTAGGTTGGACGGCCATGAACTGTCTCGTTCTCCCTTCTGTCGTGTGGCGCTCAGCGGTCGGACAACAAGGTGCGACGAGCCTCGGAGGCCCCGGCGCCCCCCCCCTCATCGTGTCGACGGACCCTACAGTGTTGCCGCGCTGGTCTGGTTCGTCAAGGCTGGCGTCACCCTGGGGAACGGACGCCGGTATGCCGGCACCGGGTGCGGTATGCCGTCGCCGGACGGCATCCTACAGCGGGACGCGCGCCAGGACAGGTGGACCTTACCGGACGCCGCCGCCGACCGTGAACCCGACGTAGACCTCTCGGCCCGGCGACGGCTCGTAATAGCGACCACCGAAGGCGTTGACGATGGCGGACGAGTTGTAGCGCACACCCCCCAGGTTGTCGATACCGACGAA
>DQNS01000044.1 GCA_015659035.1 Acidobacteriota bacterium
CCCCCCTGCCAGCCAGCGGTAGGATGGCCCCGCCGCACCGACGTTGAGGACGTCGTCGGCCATGAAGGCGGGAGGACCGTTATGGCGATTTCGGCGTTTAGTTGAGCGTCTGCAACAAGACGGAGGTATTCAGCTAGCCTCTACCGACCCTGAGTGCTGAACCTGCGGACAACGTAAGTCACTGCATCGTCTCAAACGATGTCGTTCTTAAGGGCTTTTGAGTGGGCATGCTGTCCGCCGGCACGGATAGGGCTGGTGCGGCGGGCTGCGCGTCGCGTCTCGACGTGATATAAGCGGCTGTGACGGGGCCGAGACACACGAATGGACATCAGGACGGATGTGCGACCGCCACGAGACGCCGCATTGGATCTCGTGCGGGCACCCGAGCTGCCCGAGCTCATGCGCCGGGCCGCGGCCCTACGAGATACCGGGTTTGGCAACGTCGTCAGCTATTCCCGGAAAGTCTTCATCCCGCTGACCCAGCTGTGTCGGGATGTCTGCCACTACTGCACGTTCGCCCAGCCGCCGAAGCCTGGCGAGCGGGCGTATCTGACACCCGACGAGGTCGTCGACATCGCTCGACGGGGCGCCGAGACCGGCTGCCGGGAGGCGTTGTTCACGCTCGGTGACCGGCCTGAGCGCAGATACCCGCAGGCCCGCGCAGAGCTGGCCGAGCTGGGGCACTCCACCACCATCTCGTATCTGCTCGCCGCAGCCAGGGCCGTCTTCGACGCTACGGGTCTGCTGCCGCACGCCAATCCCGGCGTCGTCACACGTGCCGAGCTGCTGGCGCTGCGGGAGGTGTGCCCGTCGCAGGGGCTGATGCTTGAGAGCGCATCCAGGCGTCTGCTCGAGCCGGGCCAGGCTCACCATGGCTCGCCCGACAAGGACCCGGCCGCGCGCCTGGATACGATGAGAATGGCCGGGGAGCTTCAGATTCCCTACACGTCCGGCATTCTGATCGGAATTGGAGAAACCCGGGAAGAGCGCCTTACCTCGTTGCTGGCGCTCCGGGACCTGCACGATAGGTATGGGCACCTCCAGGAGATCATCATCCAGAACTTCCGGGCCAAGCCGGATACGCAGATGGCCGGTGCGCAGGAGCCAGACCTGGATGACCTGCTGTGGACCATTGCCTGTGCCAGGATCCTCTTTGGTCCAGACATGGCGATTCAGGCCCCGCCCAACCTGACGCCGGGTGCCTTCGGCACGCTGATCAAGGCCGGTATCAACGACTGGGGCGGGGTCTCGCCGGTCACGCCAGACCATGTCAATCCGGAGGCGCCCTGGCCGCATCTGGAGCGGCTGGCTCGAGAGACCGAGGGCGAGGGGAAGGTGTTGACCGAGCGGCTCACGGTCTACCCGGCCTATATGAGACAGCTCGACACCTGGGTCGCCGAAAGGCTCAGACCGGCCGTCGTCCAGGCCTCCGATGCGGAGGGGTTCGCGCGCGCGAGCGCCTGGTCGCCCGGCGACCGGGATGCGGTGCTGCCCCAGGCGCTGTTGCACCGCCTCGGGAACACCAGCGCCCTGCACCCGACGTCGAGGACCGAGGCGCTCTGTGCCAGGGCGAGTCAGGGCGACGCGCTCGACGAGCCTGAGATCGCGAAGCTGTTCACCGCGCGGGGCGACGACCTCGTGGCCGTCGTGCGAGCTGCCAACGCGCTGCGCCGCGAGGTAAACGGCGACGAGGTCACCTACGTCGTCAATCGCAATATCAACTACACCAACGTCTGCTACTTCAAGTGTCAGTTCTGCGCCTTCTCCAAGGGCAAGCTCAGCGAGAATCTGCGGGGTGCGCCCTACGACCTCGACCTCGACGAGATCGCGCGTCGCAGTGTCGAGGCGTGGGATCGCGGCGCCACCGAGGTGTGCATGCAGGGCGGCATCCACCCCGAGTACACCGGTGCCACCTACCTGGATATCTGCCGCACCGTCAAGGCGGCGGTGCCCCAGATGCACGTGCACGCGTTTTCGCCGCTCGAAGTCTGGCAGGGCGCTGCGACCCTCCACCTGCCGCTTGGTGAGTTTCTCGGGCAGCTAAAGACGGCCGGGCTGGGCACCTTGCCAGGGACCGCCGCCGAAGTACTGCATGACGAGGTCAGGCAGGATCTGTGTCCCGACAAGCTCTCATCCGGTCAGTGGCTCGAGGTGATGGAGACGGCGCATCGTGTCGGCTTCAAGACGACCGCCACGATCATGTACGGGCACATCGACCGGCCGGAGCACTGGGCCCGGCATCTGATGAGCATCCGGGAGCTGCAGGCGCGCACCGGTGGCTTCACCGAGTTCGTTCCGCTGCCATTCGTGCACATGGAAGCGCCGATCTACCTGAAGGGCAAGGCCCGCCGGGGGCCGACGTTCAGGGAGTCATTGCTGATGCATGCCGTGGCGCGACTGGTGTTGTACCCGCTGGTGCCCAACATTCAAGCTTCGTGGGTGAAGATGGGGCCCCGCGGCGTGCACGCCTGCCTGGCAGCCGGGGTGAACGACCTCGGGGGGACGCTGATGAACGAGAGCATCACCCGGGCCGCCGGTGCGGGTTTTGGCCAGGAGCTGTCGCCAGAGAGCATGGAAGCGCTGATCGCCGGTGCGGGTCGCATACCGAGGCAGCGTTCCACCCCGTACGGCGAGCCGCCCGACGGCCAGGTCGAGCGGTCCTTTGGCGCCGCCGACCTGCGTCCCGTCGTGCAGACGCCGGCTCCGGGCTGGGCCCGGTCTGGTGCGGCCGAGTCGTTGGTCAGACCTGGACTCGAGGTCGGTGCGCTACGCCTCTTGGATTAACCCACGCCGGCCGAGGGGGAGCAGCATGACTGACGCAGAGCGCGGAGCGCTGACGAAGATGTTTCGACGACCGATGTTCACCGTCCCGGCTGGCCTGGTGGCCGTGCTCGTAGTGGCGTTCCTCGGATGGTCCTCTACCTGTCCGTGCGAACGCACCCCGGGCGCGTATCTCTTCGGTGCGGCAGCCGATGGGCCGGTGACCGATTGGGCATTCGCGAACCAGGTGACGTTGTGCCAAATTCAGATTCGCGTCGGCGTCTTGCCACACGCCATCAACCTAAACTGCATGTCGACGCCCACCGGGCAGCTCTATCTGAGCTGCTCGCAGTGCGGCGCCAAGCGCTGGTCCAATGCTGCCGTGGAGAACGGCAGGGGGAGACTACGACTGAACGGCACCGTCTACCCGGTCACGGTGACCCGCGTGATGGAGCCGACCGAGCTCGACCAGGCGTGGAGCGCGAGGGTGCGGAAGCTCAACCAACTCGACGCGCCCGCCAGTCCGGCCCCGCCGCTGGACGCCCCGAGACCAGACGACTGGTGGTCGTTCCGGATAGAGTGGCGCATTTCTTAGCGTGCGCGGGCTGAGCAGGGCCACGCCGAGGCGCAGTACAACGTCGGGTTCAAGTACAGCACCGGCGCAGGCGTGCCGGAGGACGACGCCGAAGCGGTGCGTTGGTACCGACTGGCGGCTGAACAGGGATACGCCGCCGCGCAGTACATCCTCGGGTTCATCTACGCCGAAGGCCGCGGCGTCCCGAAAGACGACGTCAAAGCGGTGCGCCTGTATCGGCTAGCGGCTGACCAGGGGGTCGCCGAGGCGCAGTCCAACCTCGGGTTCATGTACGCCGACGGACGCGGTGTCGTACAAGACTACGTGCAGGCGCATATGTGGC
>DQNS01000101.1 GCA_015659035.1 Acidobacteriota bacterium
AGCTCCTTGCCATAGTCCAGCCACCACTTCGCATGGACGCTCGGTGACCGGTCGTAGTCGGCCTGCTGCTCCAGCGTGCGCGCCTGGTATGCCGCCGCCTGCTCGTCGGTGAACACCGACTGGTCCGCAAACTCCCGAGGACGTTGGAGGGGTGTCATGGTGCGATAGTCCCAGACACCCTGCAGATCCGGCGCACCCCAGGCGGTGAGAGGCGGTGTCCAGTCTGGCGACACGTCAGTGACTTCAGGCGAAGACTGTCCCCAGGCCACAGAGGAGACCAGCACGCTCACGACCATGGCGGTAGCCACGTGGGCCACCGCCAGCCGACACGGACCAACGAGTGCGCGAACCGTCATACGCCACCCCTCACTTGGAGAAAGCCAGGAACCACCCACGCCGGACGTGCGTCCAACCGGCAACCCGGAAACGGTCCAACTCTAGTCCGGCAACGCGAACACGAACAATCCGTTCCCGCCCACCGGGCGCTTCACCTCGGGAGTGAGGTCTGCCGGTAGCATGCCACCCCAGCTGGCGCCTCCGACACCGGTCGGCACTGCCAGATACTGCTTGCCATCGACGGCGAAGGTGATCGGGAACCCTTGGATCGAAGTCGGGAGCCTGGTCTCCCACAGCGTGTCGCCGGTGCGTGCGTCAAAGGCGAACATCTGGCGGTCCCAGCTGCCCGCGAACGCGAGACCGCCGGCCGTGGTCAACGCTGCACTGTTGATCGGCGTGCGAAACCGGCGCCGCCATCGGACCTCGCCCGTCCGCATGCTCATCGCCAGGAACTCACCGAGCTGCTCGTCACTGTCCGGATGATGGTGGTTCGTCCGACGGACCGGGCCGGTGCCGCCGCCGCCCGCCACCTTGTCGACCGGTCCAAAGATCGCTGTCTCGCAGTTGAGGTTGATCGGGATGAAGAAGGTTTCCAGCTCCGGGTAGTACGACATGGCACGCCAGCTCTTGAACCCGGCCGTGCTCGGGCACCAGTAGACCTCTTCGCCGATCACCGGGATCGTGCCCTCGAGGTAGGTGACCTGTCCGGTGGCCGGGTCGATGTCGGCCACCGTCTGATACCCGAGGTCATGGGCGTTGCGGAACCGGCCACTTTCGATCGCCAGCTCCCAGAGCACACCGATCTTACCCATGGTGAAAACTGACCGCCGGCCGTCATAGTCGACAAGCACCCGCTCGAACACCTCGTCCATGTCGAGCGTCTCGCCCGGTAGGTGCTGGTAGTACCACTTCATCTCCCCGGTGTCGGGGTCGAGCGCCAGTGTCGAATTGGTGTACAGCGCGTCGCCATCGGTGCCGCGGACGGCCCGTGCCCACGGCTTCGCCTGCGACGTGCCGTGGAACAGCGTACGGGTCACCGGATCGTAGCTGCCGGGAATCCACGAGTCGCTGCCGGCGCGGAACATCGGCGGCAGGTCGCCCCAGGTGTCGCCCCCCCGCTGCCCCGGCAACGCGACGGTCGAGGTGCGCCAGATCTCTTCACCCGTCTGCGCGTCGAGCCCCACGATGTAACAGCTTTCCTCCCGGTATCGCCCGCAGCCGGTCAACCCGGACACCACCTTGCCATCGGCGACGATCGACCCGCTCGAGAACTGATAGCCGACCCCCTGGTCGATGTCGGTCTCCCACACCTCCTCACCGGTGCGCGCGTCGATGGCGACCACGTGCGCATCGGCGGTGTTCAGGTAAATCTTGTCCTGGTAGATCGAGATATTCCGGTGCATGCGCCCCCCAGGCGGCCCACCGAAGCTGCTCCCCGGCGCATCAGCGCCGCGCTCGTATTCCCAGATCAGGTCGCCGGTGGCGGCGTCGAGAGCCTGCACGATTTCGCCAGGATTGGCGACGTAGAGCACACCGTCATGCACCAGCGGCGTCGTCTGCTGTGACCCGGTACGCAACGCCCAGCTCCACACCAGCCGGAGGCTGCCAACATTCTCGGCCGTAATCTGGTCGAGCGGGCTATGCGCCTGCGCGTCAAGCGTCCGGCGCCAGTGGAGCCAGTCGGCCGGCGGCGGATTCTGGAGCATCGCGTCACTCACCGGAGTGTACGGTGTCACCTGTGCCAAGCCGGGCGTAGCCACCGACAGCGACAGCAAGATCAGTGCGAGAGCGACAACTATGGATCGACCCATCATGAGTGTCTTCCTCTATGTGTAAGAACTCGGTATGGCGCGCCCCAAGTATGCCGCGCCCGCACGCTCGGTTCAAGACGACCGCGCGGGCTAGACTTCGACCGTCCGTCGCAGTCCATAATGACAATGACTCATCACCCATCACCACGGGCTCCTATAGGAGGCATCATGCTAAGACTCATACTTGCGCTGCTTGTGGCGCTCCTGGCGACGCCGGCCATCGCACAGGAGGCGCCCCAGGCGACCGACGTCACGTCGGCCGACATCCAGACGTTCATCGACGCGCTGCCAAGAGACCGGGTCAGCGACCGCCCCATACGGGTGGTCGAGGTCACCGGTGACTACCGCGTCGGGGTCTACGGGGTGTTCCGCCCGAAGGGCCTCCCCGCCGGCGCCAACTCGCACGAGGTCAACACCACCGAGATCTACTACATGGTCGAGGGGGCCGCCACGCTGGTCACCGGCGGCACGCTGAGACCGCCCGGCCCGGCGATCGAAGGCACCAGCGCTCGGAGCCCCGGCATCGACGGTGGCGTCTCTCGCCGGGTCACGAAGGGTGACGTCGTCATCATTCCCGGACACACGCCCCACTGGTGGAGTGAGCTCGAGACCGACATCGAGTATTTGATCTTCAGGCCAGATCCGGACAACCGACTGCCACTGAAGTAGTCTGCGTCCTCCGATTCGGGCAGCTTGTCTATGAGAGCACACTGGCTCGTGCACACACTGGAGCTGTCCACGTCATTAGTGTAAGATCCAGCCTGGAATTGTTGCAGAGGCGGTCTTCAGTGGAAAGCCTATGACACCAAGGACTCTTGTCTCGGCTACGGCGCTGGGAGCAGCTCTTGGACTGGCGTTAGCGCTCCCAGCGGCGGCGGCTCAACCGACCAACCCTGACCGAAGGCTGGTCGAGGCCGCTCAGCGCAAGGACTCCGTGGCCGTGCAGACACTGATCGGCGAGCCGGTCGATGTCGACACCCCGCAGGCTGACGGCGCGACCCCCCTCGCCTGGGCGGTCCACTGGGACGATCTCGGCATGGCGGACCTGCTGATTCGAGCGGGGGCGGACGTGAACGCCTCCAACGACCTCGCGGTGACACCGCTGATGCTTGCGTGTGCCAACGGCAGCGCACCCCTGGTCGCAGCGTTGCTCCAGGCAGGGGCGGACCCAACGGTAGCGCGTCCAACCGGCGAAACGGCGTTGATGGTGGCCGCACGCACGGGCAGTGTCGCGGTGGTAAGGCTGCTCGTCGCGCACGGCGTTGACGTCAACGCGACGACTACGGGCGGGCACACGGCCCTGATGTGGGCGGCGGCGGAGCGTCACGCCGACGTCCTACGCGTCCTGGCCGAGATCGGTGCAGATGTGCATGCCCGCACGGCGGTCCGGACGCGAGCGGGGCGGCCCGGCGGCACCGTGCGACCGGCACCGACAGTTCTGAGCCGGTTCGAGGCGGTCAACCCAGGGGCCGTGCCGAGAGATGGCGACCAGGATCCGCCACGACCCGAGGGTGGCTTCACGCCGTTGCTCTACGCGGTCATGGCGGGCAACCTCGACGCGGTGCGGGCATTGCTGGACGCGGGCGCGAACGTCGACGAAGCCGGGCCCGACGGCGTGACCGCGGTGATGCTGGCGCTGACCAAGCGCCACGAGGAGATCGCGCTGTACCTCCTCGATCAAGGCGCCGATCCGCACTCGGCCGAAACAGGGTATTCAGCGCTGCATCTTGCGAGCGCCACCGGTCACTTTGCCGTTGCCGAGGCGCTGCTGGCCCGGGGCTCGGATCCGAACCTGCGCGTCGAGCGGCCGCACCGGTTGACGACCGCCTTCGAGATCGGCGTCTTCCAGTCTCCTGGCTCCGGTCGGCTGACCCAGATCGGCTCGACGCCGTTCATCGTGGCTGCCAAGTCCGCAGACGCCCGCATCATGCGTCTGCTAGCGGCGTCTGGAGCCGACCCGCTGCTGACGACGAACGACGGAACCACGGCGGTGATGATGGCGGCGGGGCTCGGGAAGCGCGCGTCGACCGACATCACCTACTACGAGTGGACCGAGGACAAGGCTGTTGAGGCGCTGAGCGTCGGGCTCGAACTGGGCGTTGACATCAACGCGGCCAACGAGCATGGCGAGACCGCGCTGCATGCGGCCGCCTACCACAATGCGAACCGCGTGATCGACTTCCTGGTGGAGGCGGGCGCGGACATCGACGCGACGAACGTGGCGGGACAGACGGCGCTGCGTGTCGCCGACGGACACCTCATCTGCTGCACCACCTACGTCCGACACACCAAGGCGGTGGAGCAGCTGCGCGGATTGGGCGCCGACCCGGACGTCGGCATCCAGCTGACCTTTGGACTGACCGGCTTTGGGGACCAGGCCGACCCCGCCGACTCCAACGAACCCGCCGACCCGAATGACGCGAGATGACCACTTTTGAGCGACCCGAACGCCAGCGCGAGGTGACCGCAAAGGCGAAACCGGCGGTGGTCCTCGTGTGCGTGGTGGCTACCCTGGCGGTGACTGTCGGGACGGTGCTGGATGCCCAGCGCGCGCAGGACGGACCCGCAGGCGCCGCTGCGTTCTCCACGCAGCAGACAACCGGCGCGGCGCCGACTCTCTCCCCCCGTGAGGTGCTCGATCGCTACTGCGTCACATGTCATAACGAACGACTCCGCACGGGCGGCCTCGCACTCGATACGGTCGACACCGAGCGGGTGGGCAACGATGCCGCGGTGTGGGAGAAGGTCGTACGGAAGCTCCGGACCGGTATGATGCCGCCGTCTCCGCGGCGGCGCCCCGACGCCGCGACCTACGCCTCGACCGTCTCGTATTTCGAGACCGCGCTTGATCGCGTCGCGGCGGCGAATCCCAACCCTGGCCGACCGGCCGTCCATCGCCTCAACCGCGCCGAATACACCAACGCCATCCGCGATCTGCTGGCGCTCGAGGTCGATGGCCGGGCGCTGCTCCCGGCTGACGGGGCGAGCTACGGCTTCGACAACATCGGCGATGCGCTGTCAGTCTCGCCCGGATTGCTGGAGCGGTATCTCCTGGCGGCCGCGAAGATCAGTCGCCGCGCGGTCGGTGATCCGACACTGCGGCCGACCACCGCCATCTACAAGACGTCCCCACTCCTGGCGCAGGACGACCGAGTCAGCGAAGACCTCCCGTTCGGATCACGTGGCGGTCTTGCGGTGCGTCATCACTTCCCGCTCGACGCCGAGTACATCATCAAGATTGCCTTACGAGGACGGGCCCGCGGGGCGCATCAACTCGAGGTCAGGCTGGATCGCGAGCGCGTGCAGCTGTTCGAGCTGAGTGAACGCCCGTCCTTGGAGCTCCGTGTGCCGGTAAAGGCAGGCACCCGGTTGGTGGGGGTCTCGTTCATCGAGGCGCTGGAGCAGTCGCTGCCGGTCGACGGGCGTCCACCGCCACCGCCCATTTCGAGCTTTGCGTTCACGCTCTATCCCAATGCCCCCGCAGTCGGGAGCCTCGAGATCGTGGGGCCGTACGATGGGCAGGTCCCGGAGGACACCCCGAGCCGCCGCGCGATCTTCGTGTGCCACCCGGCAACGACGCAGGACGAGGCGTCCTGTGCGCGGGAGATCGTCGCGTCGCTCGCGCGCCGAGCGTATCGCCGGCCGGTGACCGACGCCGACACCCTGCCATTGCTCGCCTCGTATGAGCACGGACGGCGAGAGGGCGGGGGCTTCGAGGACGGCATCCGATGGGCCGTCGAAGCGCTCCTGGTCTCACCGAAGTTCCTGTTTCGCATCGAGAGCGACCCGGTGAACGCGGCGCCGGGCACGCCGTATCGCATCAGCGACCTGGAGCTCGCCTCCCGCCTGTCGTTTTTTCTCTGGAGCAGCATCCCCGACGACGAGCTCATCGACTTGGCCGCCCGGGGCGAACTAAGCGAGCCGGCGGTGCTCGACGCGCAGGTCCGGCGGATGCTGGAAGACCCACGGTCGCACGCACTCGTCGAGAACTTCACCGGTCAGTGGCTGTATCTCAGAAACATGCGGATCGTGGCACCGGATGCGACCCAGTTTCCCGATTTCGACGACAACCTGCGTGAGGCCTTCCGGCGTGAGACCGAGCTGTTCGTTGAGAGCCAGCTGCGCGAGGACCGCAGCGTGCGTGACCTGCTCGGCGCGGACTACACGTTCCTCAACGAGCGGTTGGCACGGCACTACAGCATCCCCAACGTCTACGGCAGCCACTTCCGACGAGTGACATACGCCGACGACCAGAGGGCAGGCCTGCTGGGGCACGGGAGCATTCTGACGGTGACCTCGCCTCCACACCGCACGTCTCCGACCGTGCGCGGGAAGTGGCTGCTCGAGAACCTGCTCGGCGCGCCACCACCGCCGCCACCGGCGGATGTGCCGGGGCTGCCCGAGCACGAGGGCGGTGAAAAGCCGGCGACGATGCGCGAGCGACTGGCGTTGCACCGGGCGAACCCGGTCTGTGCATCGTGTCACGCGAAGATCGACCCGCTGGGGTTTGCCCTCGAAAACTTCGACGCGGTCGGGAGATGGCGCGCGAGTGACGGTGCCGAGGACATTCCGGTCGACGCATCCGGCGCGCTCCCGGACGGCGCCGAATTCGATGGCCCGGCGTCGTTCCGGGACGCGCTGCTGCGCGAGCCGTGGGGCACCGAGTTTGTCACCACAATCACCGAGAAACTGCTGACCTATGCGCTCGGCCGGGGGCTAGAATATTACGACGCGCCGGTCGCCAGACAGATCGTCCGGGAGGCGGCCGCGGTCAACTACCGCTGGTCGTCGCTCATTCTCGGCATCGTCGAGAGCACACCGTTTCAGATGCGAACATCCTCCGACGCGGGAGACACGCACGCGCCATAGCCACGAGGTTGTAGCCATGATGATCACCAAGAAGTATCTCCCCCGACGGACGGTGCTGCGGGGTCTCAGCGCATCGCTGGCGTTGCCGTTGCTCGACGGCATGGTGCCGGCCTTCGCGGCAACACGCAACACGGCAGCGAATCCGGTGCGACGCTTCGGCGCCATCTATGTGCCGAATGGGGTCGAGATGCGCGCCTGGACGCCGGCGGGCGCGGGCACCGCGCTCGAGCTCTCGCCGGTGCTGCAGCCGCTCGCCCCGGTGGCTGGGCAGGTGAACGTGCTGACCGGGCTCGCCGACAACGTCGCCATCCCCAGAGACGGCGAAGGGGTGGGCGACCACGCGCGTGCGGCAGCCACCTGGCTCACCGGTGTGCACGTGAAGAAGACCGAGGGCGCCGACATCCGCGCCGGCACCTCTCTGGACCAGATCGTGGCCCAGGAGTTCGGCAAGGAGACACAGCTGGCGTCGCTGGAGCTGGCGATCGATTCGGTCGAGGTGCTGGGTGCGTGCGACCAGGGCTATAGCTGCGCCTACGTCAACACGATCGCCTGGCGCACACCGACAACGCCGCTGCCGATGGAAAACAACCCGCGCGCGGTGTTCGAGCGCCTGTTCGGCGCCGCCGACAGCACGGACCTGCAATCGCGGCTGGCCCGCATCCGACAGGACCGCAGCATCCTCGACTTCGTGACCGACGAGGCGAACGGACTCAATCGAGCGCTCGGCGCGGGCGACCAACTGAAGCTCGCGCAGTATCTCGACGCCGTTCGGGACGTCGAGCGTCGGATTCAGAAGGCCGAGGAGCAGAGCGACCGCGACATACCGGTTGTCGAGCAGCCGGTCGGCATCCCGGGGACGTTCGAAGAGCATTGCCGGCTCATGTTCGACTTGTTGACGCTGGCGTATCAGACCGATCTAACGCGCGTCAGCACGTTCATGTTCGGCAAAGAAGTCAGCGGGCGGTCGTTCCCTGAGATCGGCGTGCCGGGCGGGCACCACGGGTACTCCCACCATCAGAACGACCCCGAGAACCTCGCGATGCTGGCCAAGGTCAACACCCATCACATTGCCCAGTTCGCGTATTTCCTGGAGAAGCTGCAGTCGATCCCGGACGGCGACGGTTCACTGCTCGACCATTCGCTGTTTCTGTACGGATCGGGCATCAGCGACGGCAACCTCCATTTCCACCTCGACCTGCCGACGGTGCTGGCAGGCGGCGGTGGGGGCCACGTCAACGGCGGTCGTCATCTCCGGTATGCCAGCGAGACGCCGCTCTCGAACCTGCACATGTCGGTGCTCGACAAGCTGGGGCTGCCGGTGGAGACCTTCGGCGACAGCACCGGCACGCTCCGGTATCTTTCAGACGTGTAAAACGAAAACCGCCGGTAGGCTGGTGAGAGCCGGGCCAGTGGCCCGGCTCTCATTTTGTACGCCGGGTGACAGCGATGGCAGCCGTGAGCACCTGAAGCCCAAAGCCTCTAGGCCCCGGGCGCAAGGCCGTTCTACTGCAACGTCCTCAGGTAGTTCACCAGATTCCAGATATCGGGCTCGGTGAGTCGGGCGCGGAAGGCGTCCATGGCGAAATCGGGCCCGATCCCGTCGCGAATCGTGACAAAGAGCTCGCCGTCGCTGGAACCGTGCTGCCACGTGGTATCGGTGAGGTTCGAAGGACGAGACCCGTAGGCTGCCGTGGCGGCGGCCAGCTGGCCGTCACCCCGACCAGTCACCCCGTGACACATGGCGCAGTGTCTCGCGTAGGTCGCGGCGCCGGCCGCGACTGACTCGGGCGTGGTCGGCATCGGGCTCGCCAACGCCCGGGCCTCCGCGTGGCCGTGCGACTCGGTCGGATGAGCGGTCTCGCTGTCTTCCAGCGTGCGAAACAGTGCCGCTGTGCTCTCGCGAACGAAGCGGTTGCCCCCAATCCCATCCGCGTACACCGCCAACGCCACCGGCGTCTGTCCCCGGCGGTTCTCCGCATTGACATCGCCGCCGCGGTCCATCAGCAGCTCGATGACGGTGTTCATGCCCTGGGACGCCGCGGCGTGCAGGGCGGTGTCGCCGCCATCATTGGCGGCGTTGACGTCGGCGCCCAGCTCGAGCGCCAAGCTGACCGTCTCGAGCGCACGCTGTTCCTCCACCGCCGGAATCCGCGAACCAAGCTCGGCCGACGCGACGGGGTTGTATGACGAGAAGTCGCGGCGGTTCTTGATGAATGCGCTGCCTCCGCCCCGGCTGTAGCCGAGTCCCGCCGCCGCCATCAGCGGTGTCGTCCCGTTGCTGCTGGCCAGCCGCGGATCCGCGCCCGCATCGGCCAGGACCCGCATCATGTCGACCTCGAGGAACTTGGCGGCCAACCAGAACGGGGTGGCGCCGACCCACCGAGCCATGAAGGCAAAGTCGTGACTCCAGCGCCGGACCGGGGTCCCCTTGAGGAGTCGTGTGTTCAGGTCCGCGCCATGCGCGATCAGCGCCCGCACGAGGCTCACGCCGGCGCCCGGATCGGGGTTCAGGACATCCCGGTCTAGCAGATTACCTCTGACCACCGCGGCATGGAGCGCGGTATAGCCGAGTGGAGCCGCGTTCGCATCCGCCCCCTCGTCCAGCAGGAACGCCGCGAGCGATCCGTGACCGCTGTGAGCCGCAATGACTAACGCGGTGTTCCCATCGGCCGTGGTGTCGTGCACGTCGGCGCCGGCGGCGACCAGCAGCCTGGCAGACTCGAGATCGCCCGACCGCGCCGCGAACAACAGCGGTGTGCTGCCTCCCTGCTCGACCTCCTCGAGGGTGATCCCCCGAGACGCCGACCCGGCGCCACGGCTACCGCCCATACTAAAGACACGCGTTCTGGTCGAGGAGCGGGCGTGGACGTCCGCGCCATGCTCGAGGAGCGCCCGCGTGACCTCCGGATACTCGTTGGCCACCGCCCACATGAGCGCCGACTGACCGCGTGTCGTCTCGGTCGCGTTCACATCTGCGCCACGAGCCGCCAAGGCGTCCACTGCCTCCAGGCTGCCCACGCGCGCGGCGGCCATGAGCGCGGTCTCCCCGCTCGCGAGGGTGGCGTTTGGATCGGCCCCGGCCACCAGCAGCCTGCCGACGAGGGCCGCGTTCCCACTGCGGCACGCCATGACGAGCGGCGTCACCCCGAGGTCGTTCGCCACGTTGGCGTCCGCGCCGGCACCGATCAGCAGATCGGCAATCTCCAGATTCTCCCAGTGGACCGCCCAGTGGAGCGGGGTCGCGCCGTCGGGCTGCGGCGCGTTCACGTCGACCTGCTCCCTCAACAGCGCGCGCACGGCGTCGTGGTCCTGGTTCCGAACCGCCTCGATCAAGGGCAGAATCGCCGATTGGCTTTGGGGGAGAGCGACCGCGGACACGGCAAGACATACGACCACGGCGGCCACCGCCACCCGTCGATGTGTCACATGCGTGTTGCGGTCTATCATGCACCGTACCCTGAACCCTCACCCCGACCCTCTCCCAGGGGGAGAGGGAGAAACCGAAGCGCGCTCTTCAGCAACGTCCCAGTGACCTTGCCCTGAAACACTACCCGGCGAAGCCCACCTGCTTCTCCTGCCCCTGCCTCCCGTCTCCTGGGAACTAGAGATCCAGCCTTCCCGTACTGTCGTGGATGGCATCCATGCGCATCCCCAGCTTCTCCAGCACGGTCAGATGCAGGTTGGCCAGCGGCGTGCCCCCCTCGGCGGACGAGTAGGCGCTGGCACCGCCCGTGTCACCTGCATACCGGATGTGACGGCCCCCGGTGAGCTGGCCCGCACCGCCGCCCGCCAGCACCATCGGCAGGTTCCACGGTTGATGGTCACCCGAGGACATGCCCGCCCCGTAATAGAGGAGCACATGGTCGAGCAACGATCCGTCGCCATCGGGGGTCGCCCGCAGCCGCTCGAGGTAGTAGGCGAACTGCTCGGCGTGATGAATGTTGATCCGGATCAGCTGCGCCTGGCTCGCGTCGCTGCCTTCGTGCGACAACGGGTGGTGCCCGCCGGGAGCGTCGATCTCCGGATATGTCCGGCTGCTGAACTCGCGGCCCACCATGAAGGTGATGACACGCGTCAGGTCGCTCTGATACGCGAGCACCTGCAGATCGAACATCAACCGCGCGTGCTCGGCGAAGGTCGCCGGCACACCGGCGGGCTGGTCGAACGCCGGCAGCTCGCGCGAGACTTGCTCCTCGGCCCGCTGGATCCGGCGCTCGATGTCGCGCACCGACTCCAGATACTCGCCGAGCTTGCTGGCATCGCTCGGGCCCAGTCCGCGGCTGAGATCCGCAACCTTGTCTGTCACCGAGTCGAGGAGGCTGCGGTCCCGCCGCATCCGGGCACGTCGCGCGGCCGGGTCGGTGCTCCCGCTATCGCCGAACATCCGCTCGAACACCACCCGCGGGTTGTGCTCCATCGGCAGCGGCGTCTGCGGCCTGCGCCATGTGATCGTGTGACTATAGGTGCAGCTGTAGCCGCCGTCGCACGTGCCCGCGCCCTTGTCGCCCGACTCCAGTGACAGCTCCAGCGACCCGAGCTGCGTGTCCCGGCCGAGCTCCCGGGCGATGAGCTGGTCGAGCGAGACACCGGCGAGGAAATCACTCCCTTCCTGACCGAACGGTCTCGGGATTGCGCCGGTCAGGAATTTCGTGGCGCAGCGGCCATGGACCGCGCCGCTCTGGGCGGTCAGGCCGTTCACGTTCTGGGTCAGGCCGGTCAGCACGAGCAGGCGATCCCGAAACGACTCCAGCGGCTTCAGGATCGGCGAGAACTCGAACCCGGCGCCGTCGGTGGCCGGCGTCCATTCATCGATCACGACGCCGTTCGGCACGTAGACCACGCCAAAGCGCGTGATCGGTCTGGCCGCCGTCTGAGCGAGCGCGGTCATCGCCGGTACCATCCCGTCCAGGAGCGG
>DQNS01000052.1 GCA_015659035.1 Acidobacteriota bacterium
GGCGCCGGACACGACCCGGGTGAACCGGACACGAGTGCGCCCGGCGACAACACCCGACCGCGGCCAACGCCGCAACCGGTGTGCCCGACCTCTTTCGATTATGCCGCGCCTGCCTATACGGTTGTTTCAACAACCTACTAGATGTCGCGTACGGGCGTGGCGCGTCCGTCCTTTCCGGCGAACCTGCGTGAGTGTCAGATCCAGTTCGCCACCGCGGAGGCCTGCCATCAGTATCTGACGGCAAGTCGGGGGCCCCGTCGGTGGTGCCGTTGGCAGACCGCGCGATAAAGTAGGATACCGCTAGCAAGGCTCCGCTTCAGACCGTCCCGACCCGATTGGCTCCGCCTCGCTAGCCGAGCTTTGCTCACAGCCCCGCTACGCGGGGGCTAGACTCCTTGAACGGAGGCTGTCGTGATGAGAGCGAAAAAACACGGCCAAGACTTGACTCGATTCACGATAAAACGTTGTTCGGAGTCTAGCAGAAGCTTTTCTCCGGTGTCGCGAAACCTTGCGTCACATGTCACGATCTCACCCTCTGGAGATGTCTGCAAGAAAAGCGCGTCGTCGGGGGTCCAATAACCAGATGATCACGCCCGTCCAACCGACGCCGAACGGTCGGTTCCGCCGCTGGCAGAGCACTTGCCTCTCGGTCGGGCAACTGGCTATAGTGGCAGAGGATCGATGTTTCGACGAACAGTGTTCGCGCTGGCGCTTCTCCTCGTGCTCGCCTTCGCGACACCCCGCGCCCAAGCCAGGGACGACGCGAAGGCGCAGGTCGCGTTCGGCATCGAGGTGGCGCGGCGCGGTCTGTGGCGGGAGGCACTGTACCGGTGGCAGCGCGCCATCGATCTCGACCCGACCTACGCACCCGCGTGGAACAATCTCGGCATCGCGTTCGAGTACGAGGGACGGTTCGACGAGGCGCGCGAGGCGTACGAAACGGCGCTCGACCTCGACCCGGACAACTTCATGATCGAACAGAACTACGATCTCTTCCTGGAAGTGAATGACCGTGTCAATCAAAACACTCGCTAGCTTTGCCTGTGTGGCGCTGCTCACCGGCTGCGCCACGTTCTACGAGATCCCGATCGAGACGCCGCTGACGCCCAAGCTGGACATCTCCAAGTTCCAGCGTGTGCTGATCGCCGGGTTTGTCTCGGGCGGCTCCGAAGATGTCGACGCGAACATCGAAACGGCGCGTCTGCTGCGGAGTCAGCTGCGTCGCAACTCCGAGCTCGAGGTAATCGACGTCGACGTGCTACCGCTGCTCGACATCGCGAGCCAGCAGAGGGGCCCGATCGAACGGAACGCCGCCACGATCCCGGACGGATTCGCGGCAGCTGGGGCGGACGAAGAAGCGGACGAACAGGAGAACCCGATCGGCGAAGACGACTTGATGAGCGAGGAAGACCTGGAAGCCTACGAGACGATCTTCGCGAACGTCGGATACTGGCGGGATCTCGGCGAGGAGCATCAGAACCCACTGATCGTGACCGGCACCATCTACTTTTCCCCGTACGCCCGGTCCGGTATGGTGACCCGTACACGCGAGGTGTACGACTCGTTCGGACGCCGCCGCACCGTGCCGGCGCGCACGTATCAGGACCGCCGGGGGTTCGTCCTGAGCCCGAAGTTCATCTTCATCGACGGCGAAACCGGCGCGACCCTCTACACCGAGCGGCACCGGGAGGAAATCCTGTATGACGCATCCCGGAACACCCCGGCGTTGTCGTCCTATTTCGAGCTGATGGACCGTCTACTGCCGTCCGTCCTGGGCGCTTTCAGCAACCAGAGCATCCGTGGGACCAGGACGCTGCTGAAGTAGCCTGCACAAGCTGGCAGAAGAGAACCTATTCCCGTCCTTACCTTTACAGACGGCCACCCGCGAGAGTACCCTTGTAAGGTTCTGCGGGCGGTGACTCGCCTGCCCATTGCGAAGGAACTAACGCGTGTTCGCCATCATTCAAGCTGCGGGGCACCAGGTCAGGGTGGAACCGGGGCAGCACATCGATCTCGACCGGCTCGGTGCCCAGACCGGAGCAGAGGTGACGTTCGACCAGGTCTTGTTCGTGAGCCGGGACGACGGCTCGCTGGTCGCAGGGAGCCCGGTCGTGCCCGGCGCCCGTGTCGTCGGCGTCGTAGACACCCACTTCCGCGGCCCCAAGATCCGCGTCTTCCGGCGCAAGCGGCGGAAGGGCATGCGACGCACACGTGGTCATCGCACCGATCTGACGCGTGTCCGGATCACCGAGATCACGGCAAACGGAGACGCAAACTGAGGCGGTCATGGCACACAAAAAGGGACAAGGCAGCTCGCGGAACGGACGCGACAGCCACTCGCAGCGGCTGGGCGTGAAACGCCACGACGGCAACGTCGTCACCGGCGGGTCGATCCTGGTCCGGCAGCGTGGACAGCGGTTTCGTCCCGGTCTGAACGTCGGTCTCGGAAGAGACGACACGCTTTTCGCCAAGATCGGCGGCCGAGTACGGTTCGAGAACCACGGCGCGCGGGGCCGGGTCATCAGCGTATTGCCACTCGACGCGTAGTGCTTCCCACTCCCTCAGTTTTCACAGCATGTTCGTCGACGAAGTCGACATCCACGTGGCCGCCGGTGACGGCGGTCGTGGCTGTTTGAGCTTTCGCCGCGAGAAGTCGATACCGCGCGGCGGCCCTGACGGCGGCGACGGCGGCCGCGGGGGCTCGGTGTATCTGACGGCGAGCCCGCATCTGAACACCCTGGTCACCTACCGGTTCCACCCCACGTTCACGGCGACCCGAGGCGCCCATGGTCAAGGATCCCACCGCAGCGGACGGGACGGCGACGACGTGGCGCTCCGCGTGCCGCTCGGGACCGTGGCCTACGAGAAGACGGAGGGTGCGCTCGTCCAGATCGCCGATCTGAGGGACGAGGGACAGCGCGTGGTGGTCGCCAGGGGTGGGATCGGCGGGCGCGGCAACCAGCACTTCGCCAGCCCGACCAACCAGGCGCCGCGGCGCACCCAACCGGGGCGTCCTGGCGAAGTCAGGGATCTGCGGCTCCGGCTCAAGCTGCTGGCCGACGTGGGGCTCGTCGGCTTCCCCAACGCCGGAAAATCGACCCTGATCGCGCGCGTCTCGGCGGCACGACCCAAGATCGCAAACTACCCTTTTACCACCCTGACTCCCAATCTCGGGGTGGTCAGCCTGAGTGACGAACGGAGCTTCGTCGTCGCCGACGTTCCCGGGCTGATCGAAGGCGCACACGAGGGCCACGGGCTCGGCGACCGGTTTCTCGGGCACCTGGAACGGACCCGCGTGCTGGTGCACCTGGTCGACGTGTCGTCGTTCAGCGGGCGCGATCCCGCCGAGGATTTTGACGTCATCCAGCGCGAGTTGACGCTGTTTCGGGACGAGAGTACCCGTGACGCGGTCGGCGGCCCGCTGTCGGACAAGCTCCAGATCGTGGCGGCCAACAAGATCGACGCGCTCGATGAACCGGCGCGGCTCGAGCGACTGCGCCAGCACGTCGCACAACAGGGGCTCGGCGTATATCCGGTGTCGGCGGTCACTGGGCTGGGGATCAACGTCCTGCTCGAGGCGATCTGGACCGCCTTCAGTGCCCCTCAGGCACCCGATGCGGATGCACTCGACGCGACGACACCGGTATGAGCGCTTCGTGGCCCGCTTCATGAGTACGCCGGCATTCGGCCGCCGATGCATCCCGCCAAGGCCCGGCGCCGGGTTTCTCGCTCAGTGGGGTCGAATACTGCCGGTATGCTCCTTCCCCCGCGCCACTAGTGGGTCATGCGCGACGTCGATCTCGGCCGGTGCGTCGCCGTACTTATGAAACGGACCACTGAGGGTCGCACCGGCATTCTGGGTGGGCGATTCGACCCGATCCACCTGGGCCACCTCGGGACCGCAGCAGTGGCACTGCGGGCGCTGGCGCTCGACCGCGTGCTGCTGCTGCCGTCGCGGGTCTCGCCACACCGGGGAGCGCCGGCACACGCCACCGACCGCGACCGGCTCGCGTTGGTGACGCTGGCGGCGAGCAGCGACGCCCATCTGTCCCCCTGCGACCTGGAACTGGAATCGGACGCCCCGTCCTACACCTCGGTGACCCTCGAGCGCCTGCGTGACCAGGGACACCGGCGTACGCAGTTATTCTTCATCGTCGGCGCCGATGCATTTGCGGAAATAGCGACCTGGCACCACTACCCGGCCGTGCTGGACGCCGCCCACTTCGTCGTCGTCTCGCGACCGGGGCATCCGGCTGCCGACCTCGTCGAGACGCTCCAGGACCTGCGGACACGGATGCGGCCCCTCACCCGTGGCGCCGAGCGCCTGAGCGTCGACGCCGACACGGCACCGGCGGTGTTTCTGATCGACGCCGTGACGCCAGATGTCTCCTCGACCGACATCCGTGCACGGGTGGCGCGTGGAGAACCGCTGGACGGGCTGGTACCCGCGAACGTCGCAGCCTACATCACACACCATCGGCTCTACACTCCCCAGTGTGGCGACTAGTGGTCCGGTCAAGAATAAGTTCGCATTTTTGGGCGTCGAGGCGCCCGGCTGGCAAGACGCGAGGAGGGAGCCTACAGGCAGTATTCGACCGACGAGGAACGCCGCCAGACGGGATGGATCGGCGGCCAAAAATGTGAAGTTATTCTTGACCGGGCCCTAACTTGCATGACTGACAACCAGCCGGTTCCGCGTTCCCCGACGCCGCTCCCCGGACCAATCGGCCAAGCAGTCGATGCGGCGCATCAGAAGAAGGCGGGCAACCTCATCGTGCTCGATCTGCGCCCGTCCGATGCGTTCACGGACTACTTCGTCATCTGCTCGGGTCGAAGCACCCGACAGGTGAAGGCGATCGCCGACGGGATCGAGGCACGACTCAAGGCGATCGGACATCGACCAGATCATGTCGAGGGGTATGTCACGGCCAACTGGGTACTGATCGACTGTTTCGACTTCGTCGTCCATGTGTTCACGCCAGAGACCCGGGACTTCTATGCGCTCGAGCGGCTCTGGGGCAACGCGGTCCGGGTGGATGTGTAGAGAACCCTCGAGGAGTCAGCAGACAGGAGACAGGAGACAGGAGAAGCCGGCCTGTCCGCCGAAGCCTCCTGACCGCCGTAGCCTTGGCGGAGGCGGTTGGCGAAGGCGGGAGAGCCTCGCCGCCTTTCTTCAGAAGTGCTCGAACGGGCCTGCGTCCCGCCTGGCCGAGTCGTCCAGGTCAGCGCTCGACTCGCTGCTGACGGTCCTACTCGCGCCTGCCTGCCCCCTCTGTCAGACGCTGCTCGACCGACCGACGCGCGGTCTCGTCTGTCCGGCATGCTGGGACGCCGTGCCACGGCTGACACCCCCCGTGTGCGATCGATGCGGCGATCCGCTACCGTCCTGGCGGGTGATTTCCCAGCAATGCGTGCGCTGCCCCCGCTGCCGCCGCAGCCCGTCGGCGCTCGACCGCGGCCGGGCAGTCGGACCCTACGAAAGCACCCTCCGTCGACTCGTGCACCTCTTCAAGTACGACCGGCGCCACACGCTGGCGGCGCCGCTGGGTACCTTGATGCGGCAACACGGAACCGACCTGCTGGCTGACGCGGACTGTGTCGTGCCGGTGCCGCTCCATCCTCGCCGGCGGCGGGCGCGCGGCTTCAACCAGGCGGCCGAGCTGGCCGCGCATCTGGGACCGCCAGTGGTCCACGCACTCCGCCGCACCGTCGCGACGCCCCCCCCAAACGGGCCTACCCGCGGCACAGCGCCATGGGAACGTCCGGGGGGTGTTTGCGCCGGCCCGGACGCAACAAAGATGGAGAGGGCGGGGGGCCAGGGGCGGCGCGCTGCAGGGCGCCTGTGTCGTGCTGGTCGACGACGTCGCGACAACCGGGGCCACGCTCGAAGCGTGTGCCCGCGTGCTACGTGGGTGCGGCGTTGGCGAAGTGCGGGCGCTCACGCTGGCGAGAGTCGTTCACCGAGAATCGCACTGATCTCGGCGGCGATGTCTGCCTTGCCCCGATCGCCGTCGACACGGACCCAACCCGCCTGCTCCGCCTGATGCACATAGCTGTCCCGGACGCGACCGAGCAGCGAGAGGTCGCGTTCGTACCGATCGCGCCCCTTCGCCTTGCGCGCGACCGCCAGCTCGGGCGCGATGTCGAGCAAGATCGTCAGGTCAGACACCGGCAGAAACCGCTGGGTCTGGGTGAGCCAATCGACGTCCAGACCCTGGGCCTCGCCGTACGCGACGCTGGAGGCAACATAGCGGTCGCAGACGACCACCAGACCGCCATCCAGCCAGCGTTCCAGATCCGCCTTCCGCTCATACCTGTTCGCGATATAGAGGAGCTGCATCACTTCCGGACCGTACTCCCGCTCTCCCTGCAGCGCGCGGGCGATTTCCTCGCCAATCGACGTGCCGTAGTCGGGAAACGAGACCAGCCGGGCGCGGGTGCCGCCCTGCCGGAGCTGGTCTCGCAACAGCTGTGCCTGCGTCGCCTTGCCGCTCTGGTCGAGCCCCTCTATCGCAATCAGCATCGGCATCGCCCTTTCCCGGTGGCAAGAGAATCAGATGGCGAAGTCCTCCGGCGCCTCCTGACTCCTGTCTCCTGACTCCTGGCTCCTCCGAGCATCCGCCCTCACTCCTCGCACACGAGTTGGTCGTCGATCGTCTGGCGCCGTCGGACGACACGCCAGGCGCCCGCGTCGACCATAACCTCCACCGGCAGCGCGTGACGATTGTAGTTGGACGCCATCGCGGACCCGTAGGCGCCCGCGTCGAGCACCGCCACGACCGCGCCGACCGCTGGTAGCGGCAGCCGCCGATCGACGCCGAACACGTCCGACGATTCGCAGATCGGCCCCACCACGTCACACGACACCGGGTCGGTGGCGCGCGGCTCGACGAGCACGATCCGGTGATACGCCCCATACAAGGCCGGGCGCATCAGCTCGCTCATCCCGGCATCGAGCACCACGAACCACTTGCCGCCCGACTGTGGCTTGACGTCGACCACCGACGTCAGCAGCGCCCCCGCGGCGCCGACAATCGCGCGACCCGGTTCGACGACGAGCGTCAACCCTGATGGACGCACAACCTCGATCAGCGCGGCCGCATACTGGTCGGCCGACGGCACCGGTTCCCCATCGTAGGCGATGCCCAACCCGCCCCCGAGGTCGACATGCTCCACCGTCACGTGGTCGTCCCGCAGCTCCCGGGCCAACCCGACCACCGCTGCCGCCGCCTGCCGCAGTGGCTCCAACCCGAGCATCTGCGAGGCGACGTGCACATGGAGTCCGACGAACGCCAGCTCCCCTCGCGCGCCGGCCTGGCGGGCGATCGCCCGCGCCGCGCCGATGGGCACGCCAAACTTGTGGGTACTCAGCCCGGTAGAAATGTGCGGATGGCTGTCGGCCGCAACGTCCGGATTGACCCGGAGCGCCACCCGCGCGATGGTCTGCCGCGCACGGGCCACGGCGGCGATCCGGTCCAGCTCGCCGGACGATTCCGCGTTGATCGCCTTGACCCCCAGGGCAACCGCCCGGTCGATCTCGGCGGGGGTCTTCCCCACGCCGGTGAGGACGATATCGCCGGGAGCGTAGCCGGCCCGTAACGCCACGTCGATCTCGCCGCCCGAGTTGGCGTCCACCAGCCCGCCTGCCGCCCTGACGACCCGCACGACGGCGAGGTTCGAGTTGGCCTTCAGCGCGTAGTGGATTGCGTGCGGGTACGACGCGAAGCCGGCGCTGAACGCGCCGAGCCGGTCGCGTATGGTCGCCGCGCTGTAGACATACGCCGGCGTCCCAACCGCCGCCGCAATCGCCGACAGCGGTACACCGTCACACGTCCACGCCGAGCCGGTCAGCCCGAAACCACACATGAACCCGGCATTGTACGGCACACTGGCCTGAAGAGCGTCAGTCCTTCGACAACAACACCCTGTGCTCTGCTCAGGATGAGCGGACCGAAGGCAGGAGGAGCCGGGGAGCTTCGCCAGCTTCTGCTTCAGTGCCGTACAACGGCGTGCGATTCGGGCGCCGAGGGAGAAGCCCGCGCGCAGGCCTTGCGGGACCCCCACGGTTGCGTTGACACCCTTCAGGAGTGGTTGCTATCATGCGCGGGTTTCCCCCCCCCTAGCAGTCCGCGACCCATGCTCGCCAGCTCTGCGTCCCAGCCACCGGAAGCGACCGAGCAGCTGATCGAGGGCTGTCTCAAAGGGGATCAACACGCGTGGAACCTCATCGTCGCGCGCTACCGGCGGAAGGTCTTCAACGTCGCCTACAAGTTCGTCGGGCGGCACGACCTGGCAGAGGACCTGACGCAAGACGTCTTCCTGAAGATCTTCAAAGCGCTCGGCACCTTTGACCAGCGCGCCAACTTTCAAACCTGGCTGATCAGTGTCAGCCGCAACCTCTGTATCGACCACTATCGCAGCGTACGCAAGGAGCGCGAGATGGTGGACCGGAGCGTCGATGCGGCCGACGTGTCACCGGTCAGCACCGAACCGGACGCGCTGGCCACACTGGTGCGCGGCGACCGCCGGGCCATGCTGCATCGCGCGCTGGCGCGGCTGCCCGACACGCTGCGCGCCGCCGTGCTGCTGCGAGACATCCAGGAGCTGTCGTATCAGGAAATCGCCGACCGGCTGGCGTTGCCCGAAGGCACCGTCAAGTCCCGGATCAACCGTGGACGGAAGGGGCTTGCGCATCAGATCCGGCGCGTGATGTCCGACGCGGACACGGGCGCCGGCGCACACGAGGCCGATGACGCGTCCTAGTGGTCCGAACAGGGCCTATCAATGGCGGTTGCCGGCGTCGTAATCATGCCGCGCTCGACTGGCGAGGCGCGACGAGGGAGCATACAGGCAGTATTCGACCGAGAAGCAACGTAGACCAGGCGGGATACCCCGCCAGGCGAACGGTGTTGATAGGCCCTGCTCGGGCCACCAGGGGGTAATCGCATGAATCTGACTACCGAGCACACCGACGGAATCGCCATCGTCCGCGTCGGCGAGACGAGGCTGATGTATCCGCTGCTCTCGGAGTTCGCCGACGCCGTGACGGCACTGGTCAAGGGCGGTGAGCGCAAGATCCTCATTGATCTGTCTCCGGTCGTCTACGTCGACAGCGCCTCGATCGGGTGTCTGATGGACCTGTATCGGCAATCGGCCGCCGCTGGCGGCACGCTGAAGCTGTCGGGCGTCCAGAAGCGGGTCGAGACCATGCTGACAATGACTGGCGCACAGCAGTTCATCGAGGTCCACGCGGACGAGCGGAGCGCGCTCGAGACCTTTGGGGTGTGACATGCGCAGCATCACGACGACGAGCGGCGCCGCGATTCCACTCGATGGAGATCTCCTCGCCGTCCTGGAGGCGCTCTACAAGGAATTGAACACACGGTACGCACTTGACCGCACGTTCGAAGATACGATTCGAGAGGTGAACCATCTGCTCGACCAGATGACCGAGGAAGAACGCCGCACCTATCTGATCGAGAGCCTCTTCCTGAACACCGTGACCTACGAGAACGAGCGGCTCGGCGCCTACATGCGGAAGCTGGCACAGCGACCGTGACCCCCTGTCGCTGAGCTATCTGGCGACCCGGTTCGGCTGTTCCTGGCCGTGGACCACCCTGGCCCTGACGTGTGACGGGCGGGTCGTGTGCGGGTGCGCCGGCCCGCATCGACATCCGGCGCCTGGTGCCTGGGCTCCCGTTGATGGGCCCCCGGGGCGGGCGATCCGGTTGCGCACGCGTGTGCACAATCTGTCGACCCGGTCCCGGCCCAGCGTCCTACGGCCGCCGCCTCGTGCGTCTCGGCGCGCAGCTCTGCGCCGCTGACGGCTGGGGCACCGATCGCGACCACGCCCGGGCGTGGCCGCCTTCGACGATCGGGCCGAGCGAGATGCGCGAGGTACCGATCGAGGTGCCTCTACCGAACGCACGAGGCCGGTATCAGCTGAAGCTCGATCTGGTCGCCGAGCGTATCGACTGGTTCGAAGCGTGCGGACCTGTCCGCCGAAGCCTCGGCGAAGGCGGATCAGTTGGTGACGGGAGTGGGGGCCTTGACCGAAACCGACGCATCTGCCGCCGCACCCTCACCGGCCGGCGACTCGACGACCCGCCACGCGTCCGACTCCTGGAGGAGCTTCTCGGCAAACGCGGCGTGCAGCTCGTGGCCGCCACGGTGCGCCACGAGATGCCCGATGACGGGGTACCCCACCAGCGCGAGGTCGCCAATCGCGTCGAGGATCTTGTGGCGGACGAACTCGTCCTCGAACCGCAGCGAGTTGTTGAGAACACCGGTCTCGCCGAGCACGACGGCGTTGTCGAGCGACCCACCCAACGCCAGCCCTTTCTGACGCAGCATCTCGATTTCCTTGAGGAATCCGAAGGTGCGGGCGGGCGCGATCTCGTCGACGAACGACTCCTGCGTCACCCGAAGCGTGTGGGTCATGTGGCGCAGCAGCGGATGATCGAAGCTAATGCTGTACGTGACCCTGAAGTGATCGGACGCATACAACGCGATCCGCTTGTCACCGCGTGACAGCGCCACCGGCCGCAGCACCTTGAGATATTGCCGTGGTCTGGCCAGCCGCCTCAGCCCGGCCTCGTGCAGCAGATAGACGAATGACGCCGCACTGCCATCCATGATGGGCACTTCCGCCTGGTTGAGCACAACGATGACGTTGTCCACACCCAAGCTGACGAGCGCCGCCAGTAAATGCTCCACCGTCTCGACGGTTCCGGCGTCCCGCGCCAGACCGGTGGCGTAGTGGAGTCGATCGACGTTGTCGACCGTGGCTGGAATCTCGACGCCGCCCAGGTCGGCCCGGCGAAACCGGATGCCGGTGCCTGCGCGCGCCGGCTTTAGTGACAGGGTGACTTTCTGACCGGAATGCAAACCGATTCCGGAGCAGGACACTGACCGTCGAATGGTGTGCTGAGCGTCAGTCACAGATTGGCATACCCGGGCAAACAAGCAACGGTGGAAGGCCAAGCAAGACCGGTACCGATTCTCAGTCCAACCACCACTGTTCGTAAACGTCTATTATTCAATGATTTATATGATTTTTAAATTGGACGAACACCGCACTCCAGATGGGTGTGGCTAAACAGCCACACACAAACCTGCCACAAATGTGGCTGTTGTACCACATAACGCACATATTGTCAGCTACTTGGACAACCTTTCGGTTGCCTCGGTCGCCGCCAGCAACCGGGACAGACACTGTCCGGTCGCCGAACCAGTCACGACGGCGACCTCTTCGGGAGTGCCGGCCGCCATGACCCGACCGCCGCCATCGCCACCTTCGGGGCCGAGATCGACGACGTGGTCGGCGGTCTTGATCACATCGAGGTGGTGCTCGATCACAACGACGGTGTTGCCCTGATCAACCAACTGTTGCAGCACGTCGAGCAGTTTCCTCGTGTCCTCGAAGTGCAGACCGGTCGTCGGCTCGTCCAGTATGTAGACCGTGCGGCCCGTGCTCCGGCGAGACAGCTCCTTGGACAGCTTCACACGCTGGGCCTCGCCACCGGACAGCGTGGTCGCCGGCTGCCCGAGCATGACATACCCCAACCCGACCGCTTGCAACGTACGAAGCTTGGTCGCGATCTGCGGCAAATTCTCGAGCAACGACATCGCCTGGTCGACGGTCAACTCGAGTACATCGGCGATGGAGGCGCCGCGATACCGGATCTCGAGCGTCTCCCGGTTGTAGCGCCGACCCCGGCACTGCTCACAGGTCACGTACACGTCGGGCAGGAAATGCATCTCGATCGCAATGACCCCGCCACCCTGGCATGCTTCGCACCGGCCGCCTTTGACGTTGAACGAGAACCGGCCCGGTCGATACCCACGGGCCCGCGCGGCGGGCAGCATTGCGAACAGCTCGCGGATAAAGGTGAACAGTCCCGTGTAGGTCGCGGGGTTCGAGCGCGGTGTGCGCCCAATCGCCGACTGGTCGATCTGGATCACCTTGTCCACGAGATCGGCACCGTCGATGCGACGATGGGCCCCGGGGGGCTCCGCCGCCCGATAGAAATCCCGTGCCAACGCCCGATACAGAATGTCGTTGACGAGGGTCGATTTCCCCGAACCGCTGACCCCGGTAATGGCAGTCAGCACGCCGAGTGGAATAGCGACGTCGATGTCCTTGAGATTGTTCGCGCGCGCGCCGCGGATGACCAGCTCGCCCTTCAGGGACCGGCGGCGGGTCGACGGGGTGGGGATCACGCGCTCCCCCCGCAGATAGCGGCCGGTCAGCGAGCGGTGTCCGTCGGCCAGCAGCTCCGCAGGGGTGCCCTGGAAGATCACTTCGCCACCATGCTCGGCGGCGCCGGGGCCCAGGTCGATCACGTAGTCTGACGCCCGGATCGTCTCCTCGTCGTGCTCTACGACGACCACCGTGTTGCCGAGATCCCGTAGCCGGGCCAGCGTCGAGAGCAACAACCGGTTGTCACGTTGGTGCAGCCCGATCGACGGTTCGTCGAGCACATACAGGACCCCGGTCAGGTTGGCGCCGATCTGCGTCGCCAGTCGTATGCGCTGTCCTTCACCGCCCGACAACGTCGCGGCGCTCCGCGCCAGGGTGAGATAACCGACACCAACGTCGTTGAGAAACCCCAGCCGGTCGCGGATCTCGCGCAGCACCCGCCCGGCCACCAGCGTTTCTCGCTCGGAGAGCTCGACCGCCCCAAAGACCTCGACCGCCTCCGCGATCGGAAGATTCACGAACTCGGCGATTGTGCGTCCCTTCACCCGCACGGCGCGGCTCTCCGGACGCAAGCGCTCCCCCAGGCAGGCGGGACAGGTCTGCAGCGACCGCAACCCCTCGAGCAGCTCTTGCTGCGACCAGCTTCCGGCGTTGTAGCGGCGGCGCAGATTCGGCAGGATGCCCTCGAAGTCGCGACCGAACGGCTCGGTTCCCCGGGTCCCGCGTGTCGTGCGCTTTGGCTGCCCGACCGGGCGCGTCTTGGGCGGCGGCGGACCGTGCAGCAGGATCTTCCGCAGCTTCGGTGACAGGCGGTCGAACGGCGTGTCGAGATCAACCCCGAAGTGCCGGCCGAGACCATCCAGCGCTTCGCGGACCAGCGTCGCATCTCCGGCGGCCCAAGGAGAGATCGCGCCCTCGTTGAGCGTCTTCGTGCCGTCCGGCACGATCCGGACCGGGTCAAAGTCGTCGATGGCGCCCAGCCCCTCGCAGACACGACAGGCCCCTTGCGGAGAGTTGAACGAGAACACACGCGGCGTGAGCTCCGGCATGCTGATACCGCAGCGGGCGCACGCGAGCTTCCGGGAGAACAACCGGTCGCCACCCCCGAGCGTGTTGATGATCACGACATCGTCGGCAAGATCCAGGGCGAGATCAATCCCGTTCCGCAGCCGCCGCTCGACGCCGGAGCGGATGACCAGCCGGTCGACGAGTACCTCGACATCGTGGTTCCGGCGCCGCTCCAGTTTCAGGTCCTCGTCGAGCGATCGGATCTGTCCGTCCACACGGACCTTCGTGAAGCCCCGCGCCCGCAGGGCCGCCAGCTCCTTCTTGAACTCACCCTTGCGCCCGCGCACGATCGGCGCCAGCACGTTGATCCGCTCGTCGGTGGGACCATGCAACACGATGTCGAAGATCCGGTCGACCGACTGGCGGGTGATCGGATGGCCACACTGCGGACAGTGCGGGACGCCGACATTGGCGAAGAGCAGACGGAGATAGTCGTGGATCTCGGTGACGGTCCCGACGGTGGAGCGCGGGTTGGAGCCGGTGGTCTTCTGCTCGATCGAGATGGCCGGCGACAGGCCCTCGATCAGATCGACATCGGGCTTCTCGACCTGCTCGAGGAACTGCCGCGCGTAGGCCGACAACGACTCGACGTAGCGCCGCTGCCCTTCCGCATAGATGGTATCGAAGGCGAGCGACGACTTGCCAGACCCGGAGAGACCGGTCACGACGATCAGACGGTCACGCGGCAGGCTGACGTCAATACTCTTCAGATTGTGGACGCGGGCGCCGCGCACCTCGATGCGGTCGTGAGCCATGGCACCGTGACCAGCAGGCTAGACATCTCCTATGGGCAACATCGTCACGTTTGAAGCAAGTTTCCTCAACATCTGGAGATGCCTAGCCCCCGCGTAGCGGGGCTGTGAGAAAAGCTTCTGCTAGCGAGGCTGCGCACCGCTTGCACTCGTCGGTTTGAGGCGCAGCTTCGCTAGCAGCCCGTGGTGAAAGTCCAGCCGCATTCGACCGGCGCTGCATTCGGTTGCCTACGTTGCTCCTCGGTCAAATTCTGCCGGTGTTTTCCCTCGTCGTGCTTTGCACTGGCCGGGCGCGGCATCGATTACGACAGGTCTCTGTGCGACGCTGGACTTTCACCACGGACCGCTGGGTCCGTGGGAGACCGGCGCGACGGCCGGCGTGCCCATCGAGCGGGTGGCCCGCCCATCGGACCACCCGTCAAACGTACGATGATATCACGCGCACAGGGTACGCCGGCGAGGGGGTGCGAACAGCCCGTCGTGAAAGTCCAGCTGCATTCGACCGGCGCTGCATCCCGGCTGGCTGCGTTGCTTCTCGGTTGCATGCTCACGATAATCTTCCTCGTCGAGTCTTGCACTGTCCGAGCGCGGCATCGGTCACGACGGGTCTCGGTGCGACGCTGGGCTTTCACGACGGACTGCTAGCCCATGACAGGTCGTCGAACCGGTAGGCCGTATCGTCGGACACCACGACCACGCCACCCGAGGGGGCGAACGCGACACCGACCAGCGACGGTGCCGCCACGACGTGTTCTGTGTCACCGTCCGCCCGCACCCGATACAGCCCGCTTGCGCCAGCCAGCGCCTCGACCACATAGAGAACGCCCTGGGCATCGAACGCCAGTCCCTGCGGTCGCCCGAAACGGCGGGTCAGCGTGGTCACCACCCCGACGCGATCGATGCAATACACGGCGTCGCAGGTGGACAGCGTCGGTGCCGTGACATACAACTCGCCCGTTGGCGCCATCGCGAGGTGGAACGCCGCGACACTCGGCGGAAGCGTCGCGAACGCCGAGACCTGCCCCGAAGACGTCACCTGGAACACGGTCCCCGACCGGTCGCCGACATACAGGGTGCCGTCCGGATCGAACGCCAGCCCGCACGCCACGCCGAGATCGGTGACCACCTGCCGTGCGCGTCCGTCGGGGTCGACCGCGAACACCGTGCCGTCAAACCGACTCGAGACATGCAAGCGACCGGTCGGGTCGAACGCCATCGACGTCGGGTTCGTAATCCCGGTGACGAACGGCTCGCGGAACCCGTCACGGCTAACACGAAAGACCGACACCGGTGACCGATCGCCACGCGTGCCACTGTAGGTGAGATACAGCGTGCCGTCACCGCTGAACACCGGGCTATCCACCTGGTGCACCCCGGTGGCCACCGGTGCCCCCACGTTGAGGAACGCGGTCTCACCCGGGGCGGTGGCAAGCCGAACCGGGGTGGACGCGCCCCCGAGATGCGCCGGCACGAGAACTGCGACCGTGCCGCGGTCCGCAAAGACGACCTGGGCCGCCACGTCACCGATTCGGACCTCCGGCCAGGTCTCGCCGTCGCCACCGACCCCGCTCCCACGAATCGTCACGCGCCCGCCGGCGACCGCCGCCAGCGGGCGCACGGATGCGATGCGGGGATGGTTGAGGGGCTGGGGCATGAACGCACGACTGGTGCTAGCTGCGCCTCAAACCGACGAGAGAAACGAAGCGCAGCCTCGCTGGCAGAAGCCTTTCTTACAACCAAAGCCCGAGAAACGAGGCGCAGCCTCGCTAGCAGAAGCCTTGCTTACAGCCCCGCTACGCGCGGGGACTCGCCATCTTCCCGAGGCGATAAGAATGTGTTTCAAGCTTCACGATGACCCCTGAGAAGATGTCTAGTACAGTGTTCGAGGCTCACGGCCCATCGCGCTCGAGGTCCAGTAGAGATAGTCCAGCCAGCTCTCGGGCGCCTCGCGCAGACCGACGGCGATCCGCACCGGCGCCGGCCGAACCGGCCGACGCGGCGCTCGAATCAGCGTCATGCCCGCCTCGCCCGGTGTGCGCCCACCCTTGCGCCGATTGCAGCGGACACACGAGGTGGCGATGTTCTCCCAGTCCTTCCGACCGCCGTATCGCACCGGGACCACGTGGTCGAGCGTGAGCGTGTCGACCGGCAACGTCCGACCGCAGTACTGACACGTGTGGTCGTCGCGGGCGTAGATGTTGGCGCGTGAAAACGGGACCAGGTTGACGTGGCGTCTGATGGCGACATAGCGACGCAGCCGGACCACGGACGGCAGCTTCAGCGTGAGTGAGACCGAGTGGACCTCACGATCGTAGACCGAGATCACCTCGACCTTGCCCTGACACCACAGGGTGATCGCTTTTCGCCAATCGACGACCTTGAGCGGCTCATAGGTCGCGTTGAGCAGCAGTGCGTGGTCCATCGGTTCGCCGTCGGGTGCCGACTCGCGCAGCGGTCACGGCACGATTCGCTGGCATTGTGCCCGAGCGCCATCAGCGGTGTCAAGCCGCGAACACCTCGTAACACACTGTCAAAGCAGAGCTTATGACACACGTCGCGAGATCGTGATGCGCTACCGTAGCGGCGGCGGCGAGCCGATAAGAGTGGCGATGAGCCGGAACATCTGGTGTCTGCTGATCCTCTCGCTGGCCGGTGGCTGCGCATCACGCAGCGGTGCGGTGCCCGCGCCGTTCCCCCGGCCCAACCGCGGCTCTTCCGGCCTGGCCACCGTGTTGAGCGCGCCACGGCCACCCGATCCGTACGCCATCACCTCCACCGCGCTAGGACTCCGCGGTGTGCCGTTCGTTGAGGGCGGTACGACACCGTCCGGCTTCGACTGCAGCGGCTTCACGTCCTACGTCTTCCAACAACACGGTGTCGCACTACCCCGACTGGCGGCCGACCAGTATCGGGTCGGGAGCGACATCGACCCGGACGCGATCGAAGCCGGCGACCTGCTCTTCTTCACGACGGTTGCACCCGGCGCATCGCACGTGGCGCTGGCGATCGGCGGTGACGAGTTCGTCCACGCCCCGTCGGAACGGGGACA
>DQNS01000051.1 GCA_015659035.1 Acidobacteriota bacterium
GCGGTCAAGGTGCGCTCACCAGGTACGGCGCCGTTCGACTCCAGCAGGTAAGCCACCAGATCCACGTAGGACTGATCGCTGAGCGAGCCGGCCTGCCCTGGAGGCATCTCGTCGCGCAGGTAGGCCAACAGCTCATCGGTCGTCTGTCCCGCCCAACTGTTCAGGAAATCCACGCCCGAGAGGGGCGGCGCTTCCATCCCCTCCAGGGCCGGTCCGTGACACTCTGCGCACTGCACGCCGTAGACCGACCAGCCGCTGGCCGCCTGGTTCGTGGTGAAGACCCCGTCCGCCGACGGGGGCTGCGCCGCCGCGACGACGACACCCGGTGCGCCGGTCAAAGCACCCATCACGATCGGTACGGCGACCGCTAACCGGACTGCCGCCGCTACGAAATCCGCTCCCAGCCAACGCGACCCGCCAACGCCGACGCGAGTTCCCTTCAACATGATGCGTACTCCTTGGTGCCGTCGAACGGTTGCGCCACCGCGACGGCGGTCACCACGAGCTGCCCCAGCACGCCCGCGACTGCGAACCCAAGACCGACACCGCGTTGTCTGGCCACCATGCGCCACCTCCACCAAGACCCTGACACTACCGTACCCCCAGTCACCGCCGTGCTTCCTCCCCGCGACACCTCGCACGAGGAGAGGCGCGAACCGCCGTAGGCCACCGTTGGCGACAACACGGTGCGGTGCTGGCGTAGAATGTGCCGGTTCAGTTTACTTGGTGGCGGGCGGTGTGCTGCATCAGGAACCGGCACGCCTGTTCAGTGGTTCCGCCGGATCAGAGCGGCGGAGGGTCGAGGAGCTGCAGTTCGATGGTCCCGACATCACCCAGGAAACTCCAGTCAGGCTCTGAACCCGTGACGAGCTCGCCGGCAATGAGCGGCCCGCCTCCAAAGAACGCCGACGGCGGGCTTCGACTCCCTGGCTCGGGTGCGGCGATCGTGACCGATCGTGCCGTACCGTAGGGCCGGTCACAGTCCGGGGTCCTGCCAGCGCGAACGGGGCGCTAGCTGGCCGCTGCCCGCCTCACCTCGAATCTCGCCGTCCCGATAGACGATCTCCCCACGACGCATCGTCAGCGTGGGCCACCCGGTGACGACCCGGCCCGCGTGCACCGAATAGCCGCTGCCCGAGAACATGTCCTCGTCCCGGATGGTGCGGGTCTCGTCGGGATCCCACAGCACCAGGTCGGCATCGGAGCCGACCGCGACGACGCCCTTACGGGGATAGAGCCCGAAGAGCTTGGCTGGGTTCGTGGAGGTGACCTCGACGAACCGGTCCAGGGAGATCCGACCCGAGCGTACGCCGTCCGAGAAGAGCATCGGGAGCATCACCTGGAGATTGCTCATGCCGGCCCGGTGCCGGGCCACGTTCTGACTGGGGTCGAGCTTCTCTTCCCGCGTGTAGGCCACGTGGTCCGTGGCCACGACGTGGATCGTGCCGCGCGCGATGCCGTCCCACAGGGCGTCCAGATCGTCCCGGGTCCGCAGCGGCGGTTGTCCGATATAAAGTCCGGGGGTGTCGCCGTCGAAGCGTTCGCGCGTCAGGTGCAGGTAGATCGGACGCGTCTCCACATAGACAGGCACCCCGCGGGCCTGTGCCTCCTCGGTTACTCTGAGCGCCCGTTCGGACGAGAGATGCACGATGTAGATCGGCGCGCCCGTGGCCTCGGCCATCGCCACCGCGCGCTGGGTGGCCGCGACCTCGGCCGCGACCGGACGCGCGTCGGCGAAGTGCGCCAGCGAGCCGCGACCGTCCGCGATGAACTGCTCGGCGGTGCTCTGCACGATCGCCGCGTCCTCGCAGTGGAGCATCATCAGCACCCCGGTGTCGCGGGCGGCCCGGAGCGTCGCCATGAAGCCGGGCACCGCCTGGTCGAACGACGGGCGCACCATGAACACCTTGATGGTGGTCTGCCCGGCGGCGGCGAGCGCCTCCAGCGTGTCGGCGCTCGCGCTGGCGGGGTCGGACACGATGGGGTGGAAGATGACGTCTGCGATCGACTGGGCCTCGATGTCCGGCCGGGCACGCTGGAGCGCCTGGGCTGGCGTCTCACCCTCACGGACACCGCCGAAGTTCGAGATCGTCGTGATGCCGCCCGCCAGCGCCGCACGCGACCCCGAGTCGTAGTCGTCGGCCCGGGCCGCACCGAGGTGCACGTGTGGGTCGATGCCTCCGGGTAGCACGAGCAGTCCGTCGGCGTCGACGATCCGCGTGGTGGCATCGCGTGGCTCCAGAGCCGAACCGACCTCGGTGATGACCGCGCCGACGATACGCACGTCGGCGGCTCGCACGCCGCCCTCCACGAACACATCCCCGCCCCGGATGATCGTCTCCGGGTCCGGCTGGGCCTGAGCGGTCGCGGCCGCGAGAACCAGCGCGCCGACGAGTGTGGGTCTGTGTCGCCAGAGCATTCGGTACCTCCTGAGGTTCGGTTAGCGGTCTGATGCCCAACAGCATATCCTCTGCAAGGTTGCTTCGCCCCACGCGGAGCTACTGGGATTCCCGGTATTGTGGCCTGGCCGAAGGCGCGCTGCCCCGGGTGGACATCGTCCGATCGAACCGGACCGGCAGCGGGCGGGTCGTGCCGCTGGGCGCCTACGACGAGCGGGGCATGATCCCGGCCGACACGCTCAACCCGCAGAAGGCTCGGGTCCTGCTGATGCTGGCGTTGACCCGGACATGCGACCTCGACGAGATCCGGCGCATGTTCAGCGAGTACTGAGACCGCGTCCGGACAGGTTTCGGCGACGTGCTCCTCCCGGTCCCGGCAACAGCTAGCGAGCGGACGCCTGGGGCGCGTCGTTCTTGTACACCCGTCCGCCGCGCATCACGAAGACGACCCGGCCCAGCGCAGCCGGGTCGGTGAGCGGGTCGCCGTCGAGCGCGATGATGTCCGCCTCGAACCCGGTCGCGATCGCGCCGATCCGGTCCTCCATACGCAGCGACTCGGCGGCGAGCGACGTGGCCGACACCACCGCGTCCATCGGGTCCTGCCCGCCCTGCTCGACGTAGGCCACCAGTTCGTCGGTGTTCGAGCCATGGCTGCCGGCGTTGGCGTCGGTGCTGAAGACGATCCGTACGCCCGGCGTGGCCGCCGCCCAATGGAACAGCTCGAGGGCGCCCGGCCGGGCGGCCTGGAGATTGGCGAACCCCTCCATCGTGTACCCACCCACCCCGGCGTAGCGGTCACCCCGCTCGGCATAGTTGCGGAAGAGCAGGTCGATCTGGTCGCCGAGATACATGCCGCTCTCGACAAACACCTCGACATCGTCCGGTTCGAGCATCCAGCCGTGCTCGACCTGGGAGCACCCGGCATCGGCGACGAGCCGCAGCGCGTCGGACCGATGCAGGTGGACGACCGACCGCAGCCCCTGGGCTCGCGCCTCCCCGCACGCGGCCTCGAGTTGCTCGCCGGACATGTTCGTGACGCCGCCGAACCGGATGCTCGTGGAGGCGAAGACCTTGATGACGTCGGCGCCGGCCGCGGCCCGGTCGCGCACATACGCCCGGATCTGGTCCGGGGTGCCGGTGCCCTCGCGCACCGCGCCGAGAGACGACAGCAGCCGCGGACCTGGGATCACGCCGCGCTCGATCCAGGCCTTGAGCTCCACATCCAGCGGCGAGCCCAGGCTCTGCATCGTAGTGATCCCGTTCAGCAGAGTCCGGTACGCGTTCTCGGCGCCGTGCAGCGTCATGTGGGCAACGCTGGGGTCCGTCTCGGGCCGGTGCACCTTCCCGTCGTCGTCGAAGTGGTTCCCGATGTGCACGTGGGTGTCGATGTAGCCGGGGAGCACCGTCAGAGCGGTCAGGTCGTGGACGCGGTCGCCCCGGCCGGCGCCGCGCGGCACGATCTCCGCGATTCGCCCGTCGCGCACGACCAGATCGCGATCCTCGAGCACCCCGCCGCGCCCGTCAAGGATGCGCGCCGCCCGGAGCACCGTCGTCTCGCCGGGTGGCTGGCCCGGCGCCGGATCAGCCCCCGGTCCGACCCAGGCGATGCACACCAGCAGAGTGGCGAGCAGGCGGGGGCACACGGAGCGAGCGAACGCATCACGCATGGTCTTGGCTCCAGGTCAGGTGTGACAGGGAGGGAATGGTCCGCTCCTCCTGCAACGCGGGTGGTACTGGAACGATATCACCGCCTCGATCCGCGCGCTTCCCGCCGGCGCGGCGACCTACTGGAATTCTGGTATTGAGACCAGGTCGAGATCGAGGTACCGTGCGGGTTAGCCGCGAACGGCCGCTACGATCCGGTCCGCGGCCGCCCGGACCCCGGTGCCACTCGGCGCGCCGGCAGAGCGAGAGGGGGGAGTCATGAGGGGCAACTCCTACGGTGAGCGTCGGCTCCGCTGGCGCCGGGCAACGCCTGCGCTGCTCGCGACGCTGGTCTTGGCGGGCGTGGCCTGCACGGGCGCCGCCGATGACCTGCCGGCGGAAGCGGTCCCACAGGCCTCCGAAGATCCGCTGCTGCGGTGGCCGCTTCCACCTGGGGCCGAGCGGTACGGGGCCATCGACGGGCGGCGCCTGCATCGCTGGGTCGTCGAGCAGACCGAGATCGCCCGGCGCCATCGCGACGAGGTCAATCCCCAGTTCTGGGGACGCATCATCGGGACCTGGTCTGACGCCGCGAGCGCCGACTGGCTGAAGGCGAAGTTCGACGAGATCGGGCTCGCCGACGCGCGGATCCAGCCGCTCGACCTGCTGCCGCAGTGGATGCCGCAGTCGTGGGAGGTCGAGGTCACGGCGGCTGGCGAGACCCGGCGTCTGGAATCGGCCCAGCCGTTCTATCGCTCTGCAGGCACCTCGGCTGACGGCCTGGAGCTGGAGGCGGTCTACGTGGGGCTCGGTACTGAGGCGGACTTCGCCGGCCGCAATGTCCGCGGCAAGGCGGTGTTCGCCTACAGCATGCTTGGCACCCCGGCCACCGGCGCTATCCCACGGGCCGCCGACCGCGGCGCCGCGGCGGTGTTCGACGCGCACATGCTGCCCGGCAACATGAAGTATCAGGCCTACCCGTCCGGGACCGACCTGCCCGCTTTCACCATCGGTGGCAACGACGGAGACCTGGTCCGCGAGCTCGTGACCGCGGCCGGCACCGGTCCGGCGCCGCGGGTGCGCATCCGCCTCGACGTGGAAATGACGCCCGCCCTGCAGACGGCCCTCGTCTGGGGCACGCTGCCCGGCGCCACCGACGAGACCATCTACGTGATGGCCCACCGGGACGGCTGGTTCGATGCCGCCGGCGACAACGCGTCCGGCGTGGCGTCGATGCTCGGCCTGGCCGAGTACTACGCTGCCTTGCCCCAGGCCGACCGTCCCCGCACGCTGGTGTTCCTGGGGCTGGACGGGCATCACAACACCGGGGAGGGCTCCACGGTCGGCGGTCGCTGGCTCGTCGACCACCGGGACGAGCTGTTCGACCGGACGGCGCTGGTGATCAACGCCGAGCACCCGTCGACGGTCCAGACGCAGGTCCGCGCCCGCTACCTGCGGCGCGACGAGATCAGCTGGGCCAACACCTACATGCCCCAGCAGTGGTACGCCGGCGGGCCGTCGCGACCCAACCTGCAGGCGATCGCGGTCCGCGCCTTCAAGGAGTTCGGTGTCAGCATCCTGCTGGAGCCGAACGACCGTCCACCGGCCGGCGACCTGGGCCGGCTGTATCGCTTTACTCCGGGCGTGGCGACCAGCGAGTTCTTTCACTACTTCCACACCGACCTAGAGACGCCGGAGACGGTGCCGTGGACGGGGCTGGAGGCGACCACCCGAGC
>DQNS01000147.1 GCA_015659035.1 Acidobacteriota bacterium
AGTGGGATGGTCGTCCCGTCGATGGCCTGACCATCCGCATCGAGCGCGGTAAGGTGGTCGGCGTCACCGCCAGGACAGGTCAGGCGGCTGCCGAGGCGGAGCTGGCGGGCGTGCCCGAGGAGGCCCGCGCATTCCGCGAGTTCGCGCTCGGGTTCAACCCGTTGCTCGCGGTCCCCGAGCGGAGCCCCTGGATTCCCTACTACGGCTACGGCGCCGGTGTGGTGCGTCTCTCCCTGGGCGACAACTCGGAGCTGGGGGGCACCGTGGGCGGCGGCTACGTCCGCTGGAATTTCTTCACCGACACGACCGTGACGGTCGGCGACGAAGTCTGGGTCCGCGACGGGCGGCTGGTGTCCTCAGCACCCTGACGAGGCGGTCGGCCCGCCGCGCGCGGCCGTTCAGAGCGCCTGAGGCCCGGATCCTGTAGCCAGAAGCCAGCGACGTGGGTCGCGGGCCTCAGGCAACCCTCGGTGCGCTAAGATCCTCTCAATGACAACGAGAACTATTGGACGATTCCTGACACCGGCGTCGGCGATGGCGGTCATCGTCCTGCTGGTGGTGAGCGCCGGGTCAGATCAGGCTCAGGCGCAGCGGCGCAACCGCAACCACTGGACCACCGACGCCGACATCGGGCGCGGCGAGGGTCCGGTCGACGATCAGGCCTTGCGGGACGCGCCGGCCAACCCCGCCGAGTGGCTGCACTACGGCGGCAACTACGCCAGCTGGCGCCACAGCCCGATCGAGCGTCTCACGCCGGACTCGGTCGGCGACCTGAAGCTGGCCTGGATGGCGCAGACCGGCATCCCCGGGCAGCTCGAGGCGTCGCCGGTCGTCTACGACGGCATCCTGTACCTGACCTCGGCACGCAACCGGCTGATGGCGCTCGACGCCAAGACCGGCGAGCTGTACTGGCGCTATGACCATCCCAACCCGGACGACCTGCGCATCTGCTGCGGCCCGGCCAACCGGGGCGTGGCGATCGCCGGCGACGTGGTTCTGATGGCGACGCTCGACGCGAAGCTGGTCGCGCTGCACCGCAAGACCGGCGAGATCGTCTGGGAGACCACAATCGACGACCATACGCTGGGCTTCAGCGCCACCTCGGCGCCGCTGGTGGTTGGCGACATCGCGGTGATCGGCATCGGGGGCGGCGAGTACGGGGTGCGTGGGTACTTCGATGGCTACGACGTGGGGACCGGCGAGCGGCGCTGGCGGCACTACACCGTGCCGGCGGCTGGGGAGCCGGGCGTCGAGACCTGGGCCGCCGAGTCGTATCTCAACGGCGGCGCGGCCACGTGGTCGACCGGGAGCTACGACCCCGACACCGACACCCTGTTCTGGACCACCGGCAACCCGAGCCCGGACTGGAACGGCGACGACCGCCTTGGCGACAACCTCTACAGCGATTCGGTCATCGCGGTCGACCCGTCCACCGGCGCGCGCAAATGGCATTTCCAGTTCACGCAGCACGATGTCTGGGACTACGACGGCAACTCGGAGATCTGGCTCGTGAACGTCGAGATCGATGGCCAGCAAGTGCCGGCGCTGGCGCAGGCGAACCGCAACGGCTATCTGTATCTGCTGGACCGGCGTGACGGCCGGTTCCTGCGGGCCACGAAATACGCAGACCAGGTGAACTGGGGAACGGTCGGCACCGATGGCCGGTCGACGGTCGACCCGGCGATGATGCCGGCCGAAGACCCCGAGGTGCGGGTTTGTCCCGGTCTGGCCGGTGGCAACAATGCTGCCTACGCCGGTGCGGTCAACCCGGACCTGGGGCTCGCGTTCGTGCCGGTCATCGAGAGCTGCATGATGTTTCGCAAGCGGCCCGCCGTCTTCCGCCCCGGGATCCCGTTCTTCGGCGGGTCACCGGTCAACGTGGACCGGAACAATGGCGACGCGTACGGACACCTCAGTGCCGTCGACCTCGCAACCGGGGACATCCGCTGGCAGTATCGCGACCCCTACCCGATGATGGCCGGAGTGCTGAGCACGGCAGGCGGCTTGGTCATCACCGGCAATGCGACCGGTGAGATTCTCGGCTTCGATGCCCGGACCGGCGACGAGGTGTGGCGCGTCCAGACCGGGTCCGGCATCCGCAGCCACCCGATCGCATACGAGCTCGACGGCACGGTGTATCTGGCGGTCGGCTCGGGGGGCGGCGGGGTGGTCCAGGGGGCGAGCGGCAACCCGCCGTCGGTGCCGCTGGGAAGCTCCCTGCTGGTCTTCGCGTTGGAGGGCTCGTGAGGCTTGCGAGTGGCGGTCTATTTGTCCTCTTGCTCGTGGTTGCCGCGAGCAGCCTCTCGCGGGCCAGCCAGCCGGTCCGGAACCCGTTCACGGAGGACGCCGCGGCGGTCGAGGAAGGACGCGGGCTGCTCGAGTCGGTGTGCGCCGGCTATTGCCACTCGGTCGAGGAGGGCGAGAGCACCGATGCGCCCGACCTGTTCGACTGCGAGTGGTGGCATGGCGACACCGATGCGGAGCTGTTCCGGGTCATCCGTGACGGGGTGCCGAATACCCGGATGCAGAGCTTCGGCGGCCAGTTTCCAGACGACGACCTGTGGCGTCTGATTGCGGCGATACGGGCCGGTTCGCGCTGTCAGGAAGATGACGGCCAGACCACCGGGACGCCCAGATGACGGGAGTGTGTCAGGTGGTTGCACGCGTTCCGGCTTGTGCTATGCTGCCCTCAGCATTGGCAGTTGGTGGTGAAAGTCCAGCGTGGCACCGAGACTGGCGATGCGCCCGGCAAGGGCGCGACGAGGGAGCATCCCGGCAGTAGTCGACCGAGGAGTAACGTAGTCAGGCGGGATGCAGCGCCGGTCGAATGCCGCTGGACTTTCACCACGGGCTGCGATGGGTTGCCGTGCTTCCACGAGCGCGCCCAGCTGACCCCTGACCGGCCATTTCCCCTGGAGCAGTTGCTTGCGGCCACGGTTTTTCATGCGCGCGGGTGTGATCGCGGCGACGCTCATCGGCGTCGGATGGGGAGCACTGTGGGCGGCCGAGCGGGCGGCGATGCCGGGGACCACCGAGGAGTTGCCCGGCCAGCGGATCATTCGCCGGGAGGATTTCAGGCCAACCCTCAGGAACCCGAGTGCAGACGCCCGCGAGTTCTTCTTTACCAGGGCCATCTACGGCGGCGGTCGCGGCTACCGCGGGGGCTCCTGGGCCACCGACTTCCCGAAAGCCGACCGGCAGTTCCTGACCATCATCGACCGGCTGGTCGACCTCGACGCCTACGAGCGGGAAAACGCGGTCCGGCTCGACGATCCCGGCCTGCGCAAGTTCCCGTTTCTCTATACGCTCGAGGTCGGGTACATGTACCTGACCGAGCCGGAGGTGAAAGGGCTCCGCGACTATCTGCTGGCCGGCGGGTTCCTGATGGTCGACGATTTCTGGGGCACCTGGGAATGGGCAAACTTCGAGAGCGAGATCAAGCGGGTGTTACCCGAGTATCAGATCGTCGAGATACCTCTCGACCATCCGGTCTTCAACACCGTCTATAACATCGAGGAAATCGTCCAGGTCCCGAACCTCGGGAACGCGCAACGGGGGCGACGGACCTGGGAACAGGACGGCGTCGTGCCGCATGTGCGCGGCATTTTCGACGAGGCCGGCCGGTTGATGGTCATCATCAACTGGAACACGGACATCGGTGACGCCTGGGAGTGGGCCGAGCACCCCTACTACCCGTTGAAATACTCGACCTACGCGATCGAGATCACCGTCAACATCATCGTCTACGCGATGAGTCACTAGAGCATGTTTGAATCGCTGTTCGAGTTTCTCTTCAAGTACCGGCCGCTCGTCTTCGAGGAAGGCGATCTCACGTTCCGGCCGACGGCCGTGACGTATCTGGCGGCCTTGGCAGTGGTGGCGGCAGGGGTCGTCACCCTGCGCACCTACCAGCGGGTCCGCGCCAACAGCCGCCCCCTGGACCGCGCGGTGCTGACCGGCATCCGCTTCACGATTCTGGCCCTCCTGCTGCTGTGCCTGTTCCGTCCGGTGCTGGTGCTGTCCCGGATCGTGCCGCAGCAGAACTTCTTGGCCGTCCTGGTCGACGATTCGCGCAGCATGCAGATCGCGGACCGCGAGGGCCAGACCCGCGCCGACTTCGTGACCCAGCAGTTCGGCAGTGCCGAGAGCTCAGTACTGGCCGCGCTCGCCGACCGGTTCGCGCTGCGGCTCTTCAGTTTCTCGTCCTCCACCGACCGGATCGAGGCGGTGGGCGACCTCGCCTACGACGGCACCCAGACCCACCTGGGACAGGCGCTCACCCGGGCCCACGAGGAGCTCGCGGGTGTCCCGCTGTCTGGGCTCGTGGTGGTCAGCGACGGGGCCGACAACGCCGACGACCCGCTGGGGGACGCCTTGTTGCCGTTGCAGGCGGCCGGCGTGCCGGTGTTCACCGTCGGGCTCGGGCGCGAGGAGTACGCCCGCGACATCCAGTTGAGCCGGGTCGAGACGCCGCGGTCGGTGCTGAAGGGGGCCGCACTCGTGGTCGACGTCGTGGTGGCGCAGACCGGGTATCGGGGGCAGACCGTCAGCCTGCAGGTGGAGGACGAGGGGCGGATTGTCGCCGACCAGGAGGTGACCCTGCCGGACGACGGCGAGCCGACCACGGTGCGGGTGCGGTTTACGGCCGCGGATGCCGGTCCGAGGCTTTTTAGCTTCCGGATCGCACCGGAACCGGACGAGATGGTGACGCAGAACAACGTGCGCCACGCCCTGATCGTCGTCGAAGACACGCGCGAGAAAATCCTCTACTTCGAGGGTGAGCCTCGCTGGGAGGTGAAGTTCCTCCGCCGAGCGGTGGAAGACGACGAGAACCTGCAGCTCAAGGTGTTGCAGCGGACCGCCGAGGGCAAGGTCATGCGGCTGAATGTCGATGACGCCGACGACCTCCTCGAGTTCCCCCGCACGCGCGAGGAGCTGTTCGGCTATCGGGCCCTCATCCTGGGGAGCATCGAGGCGAGCTACTTCACGCCCGACCAGCTGCGGATGATCGCGGACTTCGTCAGCGAACGTGGCGGCGGGCTGCTGATGCTCGGGGGCCAGCGCTCGTATGCCGAGGGTGGCTACGCCGGGACCCCGGTGGCCGACGTGTTGCCGGTGGTGCTCGACGAGCGCGACGCGGATGGTGAGGGCGGCTTCTTCCGCGAAACCGACGTGCGGCCGACGCGAGCGGGCGAGACTCACCCGTCCACCCAGATCGCCGACACCGAGGAGGCCTCGGCGGCGCGGTGGCTCGAGCTGCCGCCGATTACCCTCGTGAACGCCATCAGCGACGTGAAGCCAGGTGCGACGACGCTGCTGACGAGCGGCGACGAGTCGCTGGTCGTGCTGGCGTTCCAGCGCTACGGCGCCGGCAAGTCGCTCGCCTTTCCGGTCCAGGACTCCTGGATGTGGCAGATGCACGCCGACATTCCGGTCGACGACCAGACACACGAGATTCTGTGGCGGCGGTTGCTGCGCTGGCTGGTCGACGGCGTGCCCGACCAGGTGGTGGCGGACATGCCCAAGGACCGCGTGGAGCTCGACGAGACGGTGAGGCTGAACGCCGAGGTCGACGACGCCAGTTACGAGGAGATCAACACCAGCCAGGTGTCGGCCTGGATCACCGATCCGGACGACGAGCTCATCGAGGTGCCGCTGGACTGGACCGCCGACCAGGACGGCGAATATGCCGCCAGCTTCACCCCGAGCAAGGAGGGGCTCTACGAGGTGCGGATCGAGGCCACGACCGACGGCGAGCTACTGGGCAGCGACACCGCCTATTTCCGGGTTGCGCCGAGCGACTCCGAGTACTACGACTCGACCATGCGGGCGCCGCTGCTCGAGCGGGTCGCCGAGGAGACCGGTGGCCGGTTCTACACCGCCGACACCATAGGCTCGCTCGTCGACGACATTCAGACGGTTGGCGGCGGCGTGACGGTGATCGAGGAGCGGGATCTGTGGGACATGCCGGCGCTGTTGTTCCTGCTCTTCATCCTGGTGCTCGGCGAGTGGGGCTACCGGCGCGCGCGGGGGCTGGCATGAGCCGGCGCGGAGCGTGGCTCGCGGTCCTGCTGTTGGTGTCGGCCGCCCCGGTGGCAGCGCAGCAGACCCACATCCTCGTCATCACCGGGCTCAGCGGCGACCCGGCCTACGCGGAGGAGTTCCACCAGTGGGCGACGACGCTCATCGATGCGGCGACCGACCGTTACGCGCTGCCGGCCGAGAACGTGATCTATCTGGCCGAGAAGACCGAGCTCGATCCGGTGCGGATCGGCGACCGATCGACTCGGGAAAACGTCGAGCGGGCGTTCGGCACCATCGCTGAACGAGCCCAACCCAACGACCACGTCCTCGTGCTGTTGATCGGCCACGGCAGCTACAGCAACGGCGAGTCCCGCTTCAACCTGCCGGGGCGTGACCTGACCGCCCAGGACTACGCGCGGCTGCTCGAGGGGTTGGGTTCGCAGCAGGTGGCGTTCGTGAACGCGGCGACCGCGAGCGGTGGGTTCATCGAGGTGCTCTCCGGCGAGGGCCGCACGGTGGTGACGGCGACACGTAGCGGCGGGCAATGGGTCGCGACGGTGTTCGGCGGCTACTTCGTCGAGGCGTTCGCTGACGGCGAGGAGGAGTCCGACCAGAACAAGGACGGGCGGGTGTCGGTGCTCGAGGCGTTCGAGTATGCGGTGGCGCAGGTGGCGCGCGTCTACGAGTCGGACGGGCGGTTGCAGACCGAGCACGCACTGCTCGACGACAACGGCGACGGGGAAGGCACGCGGGAACCGGACCCCTTGGTGACGGCGACCGACGGGGCAATGGCGCGTACCATATTTATCAGCGCCGGCGACGGCGCTGGGATCGTCGGGCTGCCCGACGACCCGGCGTTGCGCGCGCTCTATCAGCAGCGGCTCGAGTTCCAGGAGCAGGTCGAGGCGCTTCAGACGATCCGGGGCGGGACGGACCCAGCCCGGTACGCGGCCGAGATGGAAACGTTGCTCGTGGCGATGGCGCTCAAGAGCCGCGAGATTCGCGCGATGGAAGACGCGGCGGCGGAGCCACCCCGCTGAGACATGATGACGGTGACCATGAGACCGCGCTGGCCGGCCCTGGCGGTCGCGTTGCTGCTGGCCGGCGGCGCGGCGGCGGCGGTCGGGGGGCGTGCCGACACCGACCCGGTGTCCGGGCCGAAGCGCTACGACGGCCGGTTCGTCTTCGCGCGGATCCGGTATGCCGACGGCTATGCCGGGGGTCGCTTCGCGGGTCGGCCGGATCTGTTCTGGGCCCACGACTACCCGCGAGCCGAGCAGAATCTGATGCGGATTCTCGAGGACCTCACCCTCATCAACCCCTACCTGGGGAGAGACGGGGGCGCCATCCTGAAGCTCGACGACCCGGCGCTGTTCACGTACCCGTTCGCCTACATGTCCGAGCCGGGCTACTGGAGGCCCTCTGAAGCGGAGACGGTCGGGTTGCGCAACTACCTGCTCAAGGGCGGGTTTCTGATCTTCGACGACTTCCGTGACGACCACTGGTTCAATCTGGAAGCGCAGATGCGGAAGGTGTTCCCCGACCTCCGCTGGGTCGAGCTCGACGCCACGCACCCGGTCTATCACTCGTTCTTCGGCATCGACTCGTTGGAGTTTGATGAACCCATGTACGCCCCCTCCATCCCGATCTTCTACGGGTTGTTCGAGGACAACGACCCGGCCGGTCGGCTGCTGTCGGTGGCGAACTACAACAACGACATCGGTGAGTACTGGGAGTTCGACGGCACGGGCTGGCTGTCAATCGATCTCACGAACGAGGCCTACAAGCTGGGCGTGAACTACATCATGTATGCGTTGACACACTAGAGCGAGAAGCCCAAAGCCATAGAGCTAGCGTTGGAGCGTGACGCAAACGCGTGAGGAGCAACCGTGGACCCATTCGAGACTCAAACGACCGATCTGGAGCAGGAGGACGACATCGCGCTGGCCGACCGGATGCGAGCCGGCCGCGAGAAGATCCTCACGGAGATACACAAGCGGATCATCGGGCAGCGGGAGGTCATCGACCAGACGTTGCTGACGCTGTTCGTCGGCGGCAACAGTCTCATCATCGGTGTGCCCGGGCTGGCCAAGACCCTGCTCATCCAGACGATGGCGCAGGTGCTCGACCTGAAGTTCGCCCGTATCCAGTTCACCCCCGACCTGATGCCGTCCGACATCACCGGCACCGACATCATCCAGGAGGACGCCGCGACCGGCGGCCGTAAGATGGTGTTCGCGCCGGGGCCGGTGTTCACGAACATCCTCCTCGCCGACGAGATCAACCGGACACCGCCCAAGACCCAGTCGGCGCTGCTCGAGGCGATGCAGGAGCACCGGGTGACGGTCCAGGGACGCACCTACACCCTGGAAGAGCCGTTTTTCGTCTTTGCCACACAGAACCCGATCGAGCTCGAGGGCACCTACCCGCTCCCGGAGGCGCAGCTCGACCGGTTCATGTTCTTCATCGTCATCGAGCATCCGCCCGAGGAGGAGGAGTTGGAGGTCGTGCGGACGACGACCGGGCTGGTGGAGCCCGAGTACAAGCATGCGGTCACCGGCGCGGACCTGGTCGCGTTCCAGCGGCTTGTGCGCAAAGTGCCGGTGTCGGAGGAAGTCATGCGGTACGCGCTGAGCATCGCCCGGACCACCCGGTTGAAGGGGGACGACGCGCCCGAGTTCCGGAAGTGGGTCGCCTACGGCGCCAGTGTCCGCGCCGCGCAGTATTTGATTCTCGGCGGCAAGGCCCGGGCGGTCACCGAGGGCCGCTATCACGTCAGCTTTGAGGACATCCGCGCCCTGGCCCATCCGGTGCTCCGGCACCGGGTGTTGCTCAACTTCCACGCCGAGTCGGAAGGCATCACCACGGACCAGATCATCGACCAGCTGCTCGAGCTCGTGCCGGTGCCGACGTCCCAGATGTAGCCGGTCGAGCCCATGCCCACGGTCTCGACCGTCTCGCCCGGCGCCCGCTTCATCGATCCGCAGATACTGGCTCGCATCGGCAACCTCGAGCTGGTCGCGCGGTGGGTCGTCGAGGGGTTCATCAACGGGTTGCACAAGGCGCCGTATCTCGGGGTCTCGATCGATTTCGCCGAGCACCGCGGCTACATGCCGGGCGACGACATCCGGCGTGTCGACTGGCGGCTGTACGCGCGGACGGACCGGTTCTACGTCAAGCAATTCGAGGCGGACACCAACACGAACTTCTCGGTGCTCTTCGACGTGTCGAAGTCGATGAGCTTTGGCAGTCGGGGCGTCACGAAGCTCGACTACGGGCGCTTTCTCGCCGCCTGTCTCTGCTACCTCAGCACCAAGCAGCGAGACCGGGTGGGGATCGTGACCTTCGACGACGACATCGTCGAGCGCGTGCCGCCCTCGGCGAAGCACTTCGACGTGACGATGCACACGCTCGACCGCATGGACCCGGGACGTCCGGGGGCGCTGGGGCCGCCGCTCCACAAGGCCACCGAGTTCTTCAAGCGGCGGAGCATGCTGGCCATCATCTCCGACTTCTACGATGAGCCGGAGAAGATCCTCGATGCGGTGAAACCGCTGCGGTTCGCCGGGAGCGACGTGATCATGTTTCACGTGCTCGACCCCGCGGAGGTCGATTTCCCCTACGACGACTCGTCCAGTTTTCAGGATCTCGAGACCGGCCGGAAGGTCCCGGTGGTGCCAGACAAGCTCCGTGAGCAGTATCGCGAGCTGGTGCAGGACCACATCCAAGCGCTGACCGCGCTGTGTAGCCAGAACCGGATCGACTACGCGTTTCTGAACACCAAGGCGCCGCTGGACCTCGCATTGTTCAAGTATCTGGCGAAGCGTCACAAGATGACGAAGGTGCGCTGATGGGCTTTCTGGTTCCGCTGTTCTTCACCGCGCTCGCCGTGCTCGGCGTGCCGGTGCTGATCCACATGATCCAGCGCCAGCGCACCGAGATCATCGAGTTCCCCTCGCTGATGTTCGTCCGCAAGATCCCGTTTCATTCGTTGCGCCGGCAGCGCGTGCGACACCTGTTGCTGTTGCTGCTGCGGTGTGCCGCCCTGGCGCTGCTCATCGCCGCCTTCGCCCGGCCCTTCTTCCGGTCGGCCGTGCTGGTGGCGGTCACGGGCGGGTCGCGGGAGGTCGTGATCCTGGTCGACCGGTCCTACAGCATGGGGTACGGCAACCGGTGGGAGCGCGCGCGTGATGCCGCCCGCGACGTGGTGCGCGACCTGGCGCCAGACGATCAGGCCACGATCATCTTCTTCGACAGCGGCGCACAGTCGGGGGCGCGGTCGACGCGGGACCGGGCCAGCCTGCTGGCGGCGATCGACACTGCGGAGCTTGGGGCCGGTACGACGCGATACGGCCCGGCGTTGCAGCTCGCGCAGGGAATCTTCGAGGACTCGGACCAGCCGCGGCTCGAAGCGTTTCTGATCACCGACTTTCAACGGATCGGCGTCGACAGCGCCGCGAACACGTTGCTGCCGCCGGGGACCGTGCTGACGGCGGTGTCGGTGGCGGACGAGGACGAGACCCCCAACGTCAGCGTCTCCGGCGCCTCGGTGCAGCGCGACTTCTTCTCGAGTCGTGAGCGCGCCGCCGTCACCGTCCGGCTGGCGAACCGCGGCAACGAGACGGTCGAGCGGCAGGTGGCGCTCGAGCTGAACGGTCAGGAGTTCGAGTCGCTGCCGGTCACGGTCGAGGCCAACAGCTCGGCCACCCTGACGTTCGCACCGTTCACGCTCGAGGACATGGCCATGCCGGTGTCGGTCCGGGCCGTGGCGGATGCGTTGCCGCACGACGACGTCTTCCACTTCACGGTGGCTCCGGGCGACATCGTGCCGGTGCTGGTCGTCGGCGGCGCGGGCGCCGCCGATGCGAATCGGTATCTGCGCACCGCGCTGGCGCCCGGGTCCAGCCCGTCGTTCAGCGTCACCGTGCGTTCGGTGGACCAGGTGACCACGGCTGACGTCGCGGCGGCCCGCGTCGTGGTGCTGAACGACGTCGGGCTCCCCAGTGGCCAGGTCGGTGCCGCGGTCAGGCGGTTCGTCGAGGCAGGTGGCGGGCTCTGGGTCGTGCTCGGTGAAAATGTCCGGTGGCCGGCGGACAACCTCGATTTGCTGCCCGGCACGTTCGGCGAGCCGGCCGACCGCGATGGCCGAGGGGGCACGCTCGTGTTCGTCGACTACAGTCACCCGGTGTTCGAGGTGTTCAGCGCCCCGCGCAGCGGCGATCTGACGACGCCGCGTTTCTTCCGATATCGACCGCTCAACGTAGGTCCCGAGACGGCGGTGCTCGCCAAGTTCGACGACGGCGCGGCGGCGCTGGCCGAGCACGCCGTGGGCGAGGGGCGCGTCTTGATCTGGACCTCGACCATCGACAACTTCTGGAACGACTTCGCGCTCAAGGTGGTCTATCCGCCGTTTGTGCACAAGGTGGTGGAGTATCTGGCGGCGTACACCTCGCCGACAGCCTATCTGACGGCCGGCCAGGTCCTCGACCTGGCACAGTATCCCGGCGCCGTGGACCTCGACGTTGTCGGCGGGAATCTCGTGGTGCGTGACCCATCCGACGACCGGGTGGCCGTCGGCAGGGACGGGCGGACCGGGTTCATCGATCTGACCGAACAGGGGTTCTATGAAATCCGAGACACCGATGCCGCTGACAGCGCATCGGTGGTGGTCGCGGTCAACGTCGATCTGGCCGAGTCGAACCTCGAGCGGGTCGACCCGCAGGAGCTGGTCGCCGCCGCCACGGGGCGTGCCGCGGGTGACCGGTCGGTGACGACCCAGCGCGAGCTTGAACCGGAAGACCTCGAGCGGGATCAGACACTGTGGTGGTATCTCCTGATCGGCGCGCTCGGGTTCCTGGCCAGCGAGACGGTCGTGTCGAACCGGCTGTCGCGGACCGAGCTCGACGCGGATGAGTGAACGGCCCTTGACGTTTGGCGGCGATGAGATCATTGGGTGGGAATACGCTAAGATAGAATCATCCCAGCCAGAGCGAGGCGAGGCATGCTAAGAAATTCCTGGTCATCGGGCGGTCGCGACGAACTGTTTGACGTCATCCGGCGCGTGCGCAACCGCTGGCGGATGCGGGTGGTGCTGCGCGGGACCGCGGTCGTGGCGGCGGCCGGTCTTGCGGCGTTCCTCCTTTCCTCATATGGCCTCGAGTTCTTCAAGTTCTCCGCGGGGTCGGTCATCGCCTTCCGGGTTCTGACCTGGCTGACACTGGGTGGGTTGATGTACTGGTTCCTGGTCCGGCCGCTCGCGCGCGCGGTTCCGGACAAGCGGGTGGCGCTCTATCTCGAGGAGCACGACCCGTCGCTGCAGGCCGCGGTGCTGAGCGCGCTCGAGGAAACCAAGCGGGGGGAGCGGACCGACAGTCCGGACTATTCACCGGCGCTCGTCGACCGGCTCGTCCAGGACGCCGTGGAGCACTGCCGTGCGCTCGACTGGGGGGCGGCGGTCGAGCGGGAGAAGATCCGACGCTCGTCCGGCTATCTGGTCGGCGTGGCGGCGTTTGCGCTCCTTGCGTTCATCCTGGGGCCGTCGTATCTGCGAGATGGCGCGTCGGCGTTGATGGCCCCGACCGGCAGTCTCGACGCGGCCAGCCCGTATCACATCGACGTGATGCCGGGAGACGCCACAGTCGCCCGTGGGTCCGACCCGACCATCACGGCGCAGCTGATCGGGTTCGATTCGGGCGACGTCAACTTGTTCATGCGCACGAGCCCCAGCACCCCGTTCGAGCCGGTGCCGATGATTCCGCAGGAAGGCGAGGCGGCGGTCCCTGGTGGTTTCGAGACGCTCCTGTTCGACGTGCGTGAAGAGACGAGCTACTTCGTCATGTCGGTCGGCGTCCGGTCGGACACGTTCACCCTCGACGTCATCGACCTGCCGTATGTCGACCACCTCGAGTTCGAATATCACTTCCCCGTCTACACCGGGCTCGAGCCACGCCTGGTCCAGGACGGCGGTGACATCGTCGTGCTGCGCGGCACCGAAGTGCGGCTGCTGGTGTTCCCGACGATGAGCACGCCGGCGGGCCGGCTGGTGTTCGACGAGACGACCTCGACAGACCTGACACGTCGTGACGACGGCGTGCTCACGGCCAGCTTCACGATCGAAGAGGATGGGTTCTACCAGGTCGAGCTGGAAGGCCCGAGTGGCGAGCTGGTGAGCGCGTCGCCACGCTACACGATCGATGTGCTGACCGACCAGCCACCGTCGGTCATGTTCGTCAAGCCGGGGCGCGACGCCACGGCGAGCGCCATCGAAGAGGTGTTCCTCGAGGCGCGGGCAGACGACGACTTCGGTGTCCGGTCGCTCACGCTCACCTACTCGGTCAACGGCGGGCCAGAAGAGACCATCGGCCTGTTCAGCTCGGAGACCGGCGGGCTGAAGGAGATCTCGGCGGGGCACACGTTCTTCCTCGAGGAGTTCGAGCTCGAGCCCGGCGACTTCGTCTCCTACTACGGCACCGCCGGGGACAACCTGGCGGGCACCGACCGGGTCATCAAGAGCGACCTCTACTTCATCCAGATCCGCAGGTTCAGTCGTGACTTCCGCGCCGCTCAGTCACAGGGTGGCGGCGGTGGTGGCGGCGGTGGCGGGGGCGGCGATGCCCGGGCACTGTCCGAGGCGCAGCGGCAGGTCATTTCGGCGACCTTCAACGTCATCCGCGACCGCGACACCTTCAGCGACGAGGACTATCGCGAGAACCTCGTGTTCCTGACACTGGCGCAGGGCCGGCTGCGGGAACAGGTGGAGACGCTGTTGCGCCGGATGAACAGCCGGGTGATGCCGGCGGACCCGGCGTTCCGGTCGATTCTCGCGGTCCTCCCGCGTGCGGCGACCGAGATGCAAGCGGCCGAGACTGCCTTACAGGAGCAGGACGTCGACACGGCGCTGCCGGCGGAACAACGGGCGCTCCAGCAACTGCAGCGGGCCGAGGAGGCCTACGACGAGGTGCGCGTCCAGCAGGGGGGCGGCGGGGGTGGCGGCGGTGGCGGCGGACAGAGCGCCGCCGAAGATCTGGCCGACCTGTTCGAGCTCGAGCTCGGCAAGCTCCAGAACCAGTACGAGACGGTGCAGCGCGGACAGCAGCAGACCTCCGACAACCAGATCGACGAGCTGATGGAGCGGCTCAAGGAGCTGGCACGTCGGCAGGAGCAGGAGGCCGAACGGCAGCGGCGCCGGTCCCGTGGCGGACAGACCGCGCAGGCCGGCGGTGGCGCGTCGCAGCGCGCACTAGCCGAGGAGGCGGAGGAGGCGGCCCGACGGCTCGAGCGGTTGGCGCGCGAGCTTAGGTCGCCAGATATGATGCAGGCGGCGCGGCGTCTGCAGGAGGCGGCCGACGCGATGCGCGAGGCGGCCGCGAACGCCGACAACCAGGGCTTCGCCGAAGCTGGCGAGGCGCTCGATCGGTTGCGTGAGGTGCAACGCCAGCTGCAGGGCGAGCAGAGCGGCCGTCTGGCGCGTGATATCGAGGATGCGCGGCGGCGAGCGGCAGATCTCGCCAACGACGAGGCGGACATCGCCGACCAGGTGGCTGGATTGGGCAACCTGACGGACGAGGACCGGATCGACCGCATCCGTCGGTTGATCGAGCGGAAGGAAGAAATGGAGGCGCAGGTGGCCGACCTCGAGCGGGGGCTCGATTCGACGTCGGCCGAGTTCCGTCGCGACGAGGGTGACGCCTCGCGTGCGTTGCAGGACGCGGCCAACGGCATCCGCGAGAGCCAGCTCAAGGAAAAGATCCGGTATTCGCGTGGTCTTGTCCGAGCCCGTTCGCCGGAGTATGCCCGCCAGTTCGAGGAGGAGATCGGCGGCGACATCGGTGACCTCGAGCGGAACCTGGCCGATGCCGCCGAGGCGGTGGGCAATTCTCGGGGCAGCGCGCCCGAGCAGGCGCTGGACCGTACCCGGGACCTGATGCGCTCGCTCGAGTCCCTTGAGCAGCGGATCCAACAGGAGGGCGAGCAGGCGGCCAATCAGCAGGGCCAGCAAGGTCAAGGGCAGCAAGGCCAAGAGGGCCAGCAGGGCCAGGGTCAGCAAGGTCAAGGCCAGCAAGGCCAG
>DQNS01000042.1 GCA_015659035.1 Acidobacteriota bacterium
AGAAGTCAGAAGGTAGAAGTCAGAAGGAAGTCGGAAGGCTTCGCCGCGTGCCTTCGCCGCCAGCCCGGACCCCCTTTAGACGATCCATCGTGGCGAAAAAGACCATCCACCAGCTCGACGTCGACGGCCGGCGGGTGTTCATCCGCGTGGACTTCAACGTTCCGATCCGCGACGGCGTCATCGGCGACGACACGCGGATTTACGCCGCGTTGCCCACCTTGACCTACGCGCTCGAGCATGGCGCGACCGTGATCCTCGGCTCGCATCTCGGGCGGCCGAAGGGGACGGTGAACCCGGCCTTCACGCTGCGACCGGTCGCGACCAGGCTGGCCGAGTTGCTCGGGCGGGGGGTCGTCTTCGCCAAGGATGCGGTCGGAGACGCCGTGACCGACGCGGTGTCGCAGGCAGGACCGGGTGGGGTGGTACTGCTGGAGAACCTGCGGTTTCACCCGGGTGAGACGGCCAACGACCCGGCGTTCGCCGAGGCGCTGGCCGCCCCGGCCGACTGCTACATCAACGACGCCTTCGGCTCGGCACATCGCGCGCACGCGTCGACCACGGGCATCGTGCACCATCTGAGGGAGGCGGCGGCCGGGCTGTTGATGGCAGCGGAGCTGCGCCACCTCGGCGTCCTGCTGGAGTCGCCACCGCGTCCCTTCGTGGCCATCCTCGGCGGCGCCAAGGTGTCCGGGAAGCTGGAGGTGATCGAGAACCTCCTCCCACGGATCGATACGCTTCTGATCGGCGGGGCGATGGCCTATACCTTCCTCACCGCACGGGGGCTGCCGGTCGGCCGGTCGCTGGTCGAGGCGGCGCTCGTCGACGCGACCCGTATCATCGAACGCGACGCCGGCCAGCGCGGCATGCGGTTCGAGCTACCGTCCGACCACGTCGTCACCGACCGTCTCGAGGTCGGCGCAGCGCACGAGACTCTCGGTGTGGAGGACCCGGCCATCGGCGACCGGCTCGGCGTCGACATCGGTCCGGCCACCGTCGCGCGGTATGCCGCCGTCATCGCCGACGCCCGGACGATCGTCTGGAACGGTCCGATGGGCGTGTTCGAGATCGACGCGTTCGCACCCGGCACCATCGCGATCGCCGAGGCGGTGGCGGCCAGCGCAGCCACCTCGATCGTGGGTGGGGGAGACTCGGTGGCCGCGATCGGACGGGCCGGTGTCGGTGACCGGATCACGCACATCTCAACCGGCGGTGGCGCCTCGCTCGAGTTCCTCGGCGGACGGCGTCTCCCCGGTGTGGACGCCTTGCCCGACGCCGAGGGTACGGAGTAGCGGGCACTGGAGTGGGCTCCTGGCCCTCACCCCGACGCTCTCCCCCTTCGGCAACGTCACGATGCGCTCCGCTCAGGGCAGGCAGGAGCGGGAGAAGCCGGAGCGCGTTCTTTACCAGCCTGTCAGATTGGAGCATCCATGCGAAGGCCATTCGTCGCCGCCAACTGGAAGATGCACAAGACCGTCCAGGAGGCGGTTGCCTACGCCCGCGACTTCGCCCCGCGCGTCGAGGCGGTCAGGAACGTCGACATCGTCATCGCGCCGCCCTTCCTGGCGCTGCCGGCATTGGTGGAGGCGACGGCGAACAGCCGGGTCTTGGTTGCGGCCCAGAATGTCCACACGGCACCGCACGGCGCCTTCACGGGCGAGGTCAGTCTGGGGATGCTGCAGGGGTCTGGTGTCACGCTGGTGATCATCGGACACTCCGAACGGCGGCAGCTGTTCGGCGAGACCGACGCCGGTGTGAACACCAAGACCCGGGCCACGATTGACGCCGGACTGACACCGATTGTCTGCGTCGGTGAAACGCTGGAGGAGCGGGAGGCGGACCGGACGTTCGACGTGCTCGACCGGCAGGTCCGGGACGGGCTCGCCGGGCTGTCAGCCGGGCAGGTCGCCGCCCTAGTGGTCGCCTACGAGCCAGTGTGGGCGATCGGAACCGGGCGCAACGCCACCCCGGACCAGGCGGATGAGGCGCACCGACATATCCGGCAGCAGCTCGCGTCGCAGTTCGGCGACGCGGCCGCCGCCTGTCGCGTTATCTACGGTGGGAGCGTCAAGCCGGGCAATGTCGCCGAGCTGAGCGCTCGACCCGATGTCGACGGCGCGCTCGTCGGCGGCGCGAGTCTCGACCCGGCGAGCTTCGCCGAGATCGTGGCCAGCAGCCGGCCAGCGACGGTATAATGGGAACATCATGCTGAGTGTCTTGCTTACCGCCCTGTATGTGGTTGTTTGTCTGCTCTTGCTGATCGTCGTCCTGATGCAACAGGGCAAGGGTGGTGGCCTCACCGCCAACTTCGGCGGCAGCGGCAGCGACGCCGCGTTCGGCGCCCGCGCCGGCGCGTCCTTGTTGACGCGTACCACCACGGTGCTCGGCGCACTGTTCATGGTCGGCGCCATGACGCTCGCCATCCTGGGCCAGCGCGACGAGACCAGCTCGGTGCTCAGCGGCGTCGAGGGCCCGGGGCTTCAGCCCCCAGCCCCGGTCTCGATCCCCACGGCGATCGACCCCGCGCAGGAGACTCCGGATGAGGAGCCGGCCGACCCTCCGGCCGAACCGGAGTAGCCCCCACACACACGCGGAAGTGGCGGAACTGGCAGACGCACTAGCTTGAGGGGCTAGCGAGCCAATGGCTCATGGGGGTTCAAATCCCCCCTTCCGCACCAGTTTTCCTTAGTGAATCAGCCGGGCGTGATTTGAGTAGCGGTCGAAAGCCGGTGCTTTGTGCGAACTTTGTGCGAATATTTCCAAACACCTCAGCGAACAGCGGCCCTCTGAAGTCGCTCATCGGCATCGTCAGGCTCGCCTGCTGCCGCTTCCATCCGTTCCAACGCTTGAGCGTCTAGGTTCAGCGGGGACGGGGAGGACGTGCCCCGGTTGCTCGACGACAACATCATCACGGTCTACTGATGTCCGGTTGGTCACTCGCCATCACGGCTCACGCGGGTGCGCGGCGTCCCGCAGGACGACGGGGAGACGCTCAAAGGAGCGGAGCAGCAAAGGGCCGCTGTGTCCCCGTTCTGTCCGACTCCTTGCGCGGTGAACCGGAGAGGTATATGGTAGCGATTATCGGAGGTAGGTCCACTCAAAACGCGTCGAGGTGCCCATGTCTGTTCGCAACCCAACCGTATCCGTAGCCGCTCTGCTCGTACTCGTCTCGTCGTTGGTACCGCAGGAAACTGCTGCGCAGAACTCCACGAACCCATATGCGATCGTCGAAGGGTGGGCAAAGCTGCCGAGCGGAAGGGTGATGGGAGCAGTCGGCAAAGCGAAGGTCGACCCCGACGGACGCCATATCTGGGCAGTTATCCGTTGCGATGCCGGGCCTGAGCACTTCGGATCGGAGTGCGTTGATTCAGACCTAGATCCCGTCTTGAAGTTCGATCCCGACGGCAACGTGGTCGAGTCCTTCGGCAGCGGAATGTTCATCTGGCCGCATGGAATTGACGTTGACTCCGACGGCAACGTGTGGGTCACTGACGCCGTGAGTGATAACAACATTCCCGCGGGCGACGATCGGGGCCATCAGGTCATCAAGTTTAGTTCAACGGGCGAAGTGCTCATGACACTTGGCACGCCCGGAGAAGAGGGAGATGGCCCTAACCACTTCACTTCCCCGAGTGATGTGGCGGTCGCGCCCAACGGTGACGTGTTCATCGCGGACGGCCACAACGCAGACGGAAACAACCGAGTGATGAAGTACAACAGCCGTGGCGAGTTCCTCATGTCTTGGGGAGAAACTGGCTACGCCCCGGGACAGTTCCGTGCCCTACACGCCATCGCCTTTCATCCGGACGGCCGAGTGTTCGTGGGAGATCGCAGCAACAGCCGGATCCAGATCTTCGACCAAGAGGGAAACCACTCTGCCACCTGGACCCAGTTTGGGCGCCCGAGCGGAATCGCCTTTGACGACCAGGGACGGATCTACGTCGCGGACTCCGAGTCGGACAACGTACAGAACCCAGGGTATGAAATGGGCATTCGCATTGGCGAAGTCGAGACGGGTTGGGTGAAGGAGTTCATTCGCTTCCCGTGGGCGAATCCCCACATCCTTCCGGGGAACGGAGCGGAGTTCGTC
>DQNS01000087.1 GCA_015659035.1 Acidobacteriota bacterium
CCCGACGGTTGTCGGAGCGGGTGGCGCACCACCTGGCCGAGCGGCTGGGGGACGAGGCGGTGCTGGCGCACCACGGCAGTTTGTCGCGACGGTTGCGCCAGACCGCGGAGTCTCGGCTCAGGGCGGGGCGGTTGCGAGCGGTGGTCGCCACCGCTTCGCTCGAGCTCGGGCTCGACATCGGGACCGTGGATCTGGTGTGTCAGATCGGATCGCCCCGCTCGATTGCGGTCACACTGCAGCGGGTCGGCCGGTCGGGCCACCAGGTCGACACGCCCGACGACCCCCATGTACCCAAGGGACGGCTCTTCGCGACGACACGTGACGAGCTGATCGAATGTGCCGCGCTGGTACGCGCCATTCGCCACGGGCGCCTCGATCGGCTGACTATTCCCGACTGGCCGGTCGATGTGCTGGCGCAGCAGTTGGTGGCGGCGTGCGCGTGCGAGAGCTGGCGCGTGGACGCTCTCTTCGACCTGGTCCGGTGCGCCGCCCCGTACGCGGCGCTGCCCCGGCCGGCGTTCGACGCGGTGGTGGACATGCTGGCCGACGGCATCACGACGTCACGGGGCCGTCGCGGCGCCCACCTGCATCTCGACCGGGTGAACGGCACGCTGGGCGGGCGCCGCGGCGCGCGGCTGGCGGCCATCACCGGGGGCGGCGCCATTCCGGACAACGCCAACTACCTGGTGGTCGCCGAACCGGAGCAGACGACCGTCGGGACGGTGGATGAGGATTTCGCCGTCGAGAGCATGTCGGGGGACATCTTTCTGCTCGGCACCACGTCCTGGCGGATCCGGCGGGTGGAGTCGGGTCGGCTGCGTGTCGAGGACGCCCACGGCGCCGCGCCGTCCGGCGGGGCGAGGCGCCCGGACGGACCACCGAGCTGTCGGAAGAGGTCTCGCGCCTACGGGAACAAATCGCCGAGGCGCTGTCGATCGGGCAGACCCCTGACGCCGAGACCCGGGTGCTGACGATGTTGCGGGAGGGCTGTGGTCTAGACCGGGCCGGCGCCGAGCAGGCTGTCGCCTATGTTCGCGCGGGGGTGGGGGGGCTGGGTGTGCTGCCGACCGACCGCTGTGTGGTCGCCGAGCGGTTCTTCGATGAGGCCGGCGGCATGCAGCTGATCGTGCACGCGCCGTTCGGCGCGCGGATCAACCGCGCCTGGGGGCTCGCGCTGCGGAAACGGTTCTGCCGGTCGTTCAACTTCGAGCTGCAGGCGGCGGCGACCGACAACGGGATCGTGATCTCGCTCGCCGAGCAGCACAGTTTCCCGCTCGAGGTCATCTTCCAGTTCCTCAACGCCGACACGGTCGAAGCGGTGCTGACCCAGGCGATGCTCCCGTCGCCGATGTTCGGTGCACGGTGGCGATGGAACGCGTCGCGTGCCCTGGCGGTGCTGCGGTTCGCCGGCGGCCGCAAGGTGCCCCCGCCGATTCAGCGAATGCGGTCCGACGACCTGCTGGCAGCGGTCTTTCCGGACCAGGTGGCGTGCCAGGAGAACCTGACCGGAGACATCCGCATTCCTGACCACCCGCTGGTCAACGAGACCATCCGCGACTGTCTTCACGAGGCGATGGACCTGGACGGGTTGCGGGCGGTCCTCGCCGGGATCGAACGGGGCGAGATCCGGACCCGGGCGATCGACACCGCCGAGCCGTCCCCCTTTTGTCACGAGATTCTCAACGCCAACCCGTACGCATTTCTTGACGACGCGCCGCTCGAGGAGCGGCGGGCACGTGCGGTGCAGCTGCGCCGCACGGTGGGGACCGACCTGGGCGAGATCGGGGCGCTCGACGCGACGGCGATCGCCACCGTGGCGGACGAGTCCTGGCCGGTCGTCCGAGATGCCGATGAGCTGCACGACGCGTTGCTGACGCTGGTGGCGGTGCCGCCGGTCCCCGAGTGGGCGGTCTGGTTCGGGCCGCTCGTCGCCGCGCGCCGGGCAGGGGCGCTGCGGGTCGGCGACACCGTGCTCTGGGTGCCGACCGAGCATCTCGGGCTCATCCGATGTCTCTACCCCGAGGGCACGGTGGAGCCGCCGCTGCCCGAGATCGGCCAGCCTCGACCGGATGGGCGCGAGGCGGCCGTGAGGGAGCTACTGCGCGGGTGGCTGGAGTCGACGGGACCGGATACGGCTGGGACGCTGGCGGCGCGGCTCGCGGTGTCAAGCGACCTGGTCGATGCCGGGCTGGCGCGTCTCGAGGGTGAGGGGCAGGTGCTGCGGGGGCGGTTCACCAGCAGCGGCGCGCCGGGTGGAGACGCTGCGGTCGAATGGTGCAACCGGCGGGTGCTGGCGCGTATTCACCGCCTGACGTTGGGTCGGCTGCGGCGCGAGATCGAGCCGGTGTCGTCGGCCGACTTCGTCCGGTTCCTCCATCGCTGGCAGCATCTGGCGCCCGGCACGACGCTGCATGGAACCGACGGGCTCCTCCAGATTCTGAGACAGCTCCAGGGATATGAGATCTCCGGCGCCTCGCTGGAACGAGAGGTGCTTGCGCGCCGGGTGTCCCGATACGACCCGGAGATGCTCGACCGGCTCTGTCTGTCAGGCGAGGTCATGTGGGGCCGGCTGTCTCCGCACCCGGCGTTCAAGTCGCCGGCCACACTGACGTCGCCGCCGTCCCGGACGGCCGATGGTGAGGTGCCCGCCGCCACGACCGGCGCACGGCCGAAGCGCGTACGGCCGACGCGGGTCGCGCCGGTCACGGTGTTTCTCCGCGCGGACGCCGACTGGCTGCTGGCCTGCGCCGGTCGGCGGGAGACCGGCCGTGACACCGCTGCGCTGTCGCATCCGGCCCGCGAGGTGCTCGACGCCCTGACGGCACGCGGCGCCTCCTTTCTCGCCGAGCTCGTGCGGGCGACCGGTCGGCTCGCGAGTGAGGTGGAGGACGGGCTCTGGGAGCTGGTCGTAGCCGGGCTGGTCACGGCCGACGGCTTCGACAACCTCCGCGCACTCGTCGACCCGAAGCGTCGTCGAGGCGAGGGGCGTGGGCGCGCGGCGCGGCCACGGCATGCTGCCGGACGATGGGCGCTGCTCGACGAGCCCGACCTGCCTCAGCCGGCCGGGGAGCCGGTCGCCGCCGCCGCCGCGCCGGCGCGTCACGACCAGGTTGTCGCCCGGTTCGCGTCGCAGATGCTGGATCGCTGGGGCGTGGTGTTCCGGGATCTGCTGGCCCGCGAGACGCTGGCGCCGTCATGGCGGGAGCTGCTGGCGGCGCTCCGGCGCATGGAGGCCCGCGGCGAGATCCGGGGCGGCCGATTCGTCGCGGCGTTCGTCGGCGAGCAGTTCGCGCGTCCGGAGGCGGTCGAGCTGCTGCGCGTCGTTCGCCGGGAGGGGCCGTCGGCCCAGCCCCTCTCGGTGCCGGCCGCGGACCCGCTGAACCTCACCGGCATCGTCCTGCCTGGCCCGCGGGTCAGCGCGCTTTCCGGGGGGCTCGTCGACCTGTTGCCCGCGAGCGTCGATTCATCTGCATCATCCGATACCGCGCCAGCCACGATCCAGAGCGCCTCAGGGCCCGCGGTTCGGTTGACAGGCCGATCCCTTCCCGGCAGAGTGACAGCATGACTAACGTCGTCAATTGCGTGCGCGTCGGTGTGGCGTTGTCGGTGCTCGCGTTGTGTTCGGCGTGCGAGGCGCCGCCAGAGCCGTCCTCCATCCGGACCAACGTCGAGGCGCTTGCCTCCGACGCGCTCGAGGGCCGAATGACCGGTACTCCGGGCATCGAGCAGGCCGCGGCGCACATCGTGGCCGAGCTGGAGGCGATCGGCGCGGAGCCGCTGCCCGGGAACGCCGGGTATCGGCTGCCGTTTCAGTACACAGGTACCGCCTCCGACGGTGGGACGAGTCTCCGGCTTGTCGCCGACGGCGGGCCGCGGTGGAGCGACCCCGAGTCGGTTCGGGCACTCTCGTTCTCGGAGGGCGGGGAGGTGACCGGCGAGCTCGTGTTCGTCGGGTACGGGCTCGTCGTTCCGGAGACCGACGGGTTCAGCTACGACAGCTACGCCACGACGAATGTGACCGACAAGATCGTGGTGGTCTTGCGGTACTTTCCCGAGGACAGCGAAGGGGACATTCGCGCGCTGTTCTCGCGCTACTCGTCCCTCAGGTTCAAGGCGGGCGCCGCGCGGCAGCGGGGCGCGGCGGGGATGCTCGTTGTGATCGGTCCCCGGTCGCCGAACGCCGGCGCGCTGGTTCCGATGACCGGTGACACCGCTGTCGCCGACTCCGGAATCATGGCCGCCAGCATCAGCGGGGCTGTCGCCGCCGCGCTGTTCGATCTGGTGCCGGACCGGACACTCGCCGCGGCGCAGCTCGAGTTCGACTCCGGGAACCCGCACGTCGCCGGGTTCGAGATGCCGATCGAGGTGACACTGGACGCCCAGGTCATCCGAGAACAGCGCACCGGTCACAACGTGGTGGCCTATTTGCCCCCGACGTCCGGTCACTCGGTGGAGAAGCCTTATGTCATGCTGGGCGCCCATTACGATCATCTGGGCCGGGGCGATGAAAGCTCGCTGGCGAAGGCCGAGGAAGTGGGGGACGTTCACAACGGCGCCGATGACAATGCGTCCGGGGTGGCGGCCGTCCTCGCGGCGGGCGCCGAGTTGGCCGCGCTGGACCGTGCGCGAGGCGTGATCCTGTCGTTCTGGTCGGGCGAGGAGATCGGGCTGCTGGGCTCGGCCGATTTCGTCGACAGCGCGCCGGTGCCGATGGACCAGATCGCCGCCTATCTGAACTTCGATATGGTCGGGCGCATGCGGGACAACAGGCTGACCGTGCAGGCGCTCGGCAGCAGCAGCATCTGGCCGGATCTTGTGGATGAGGTCAACGCGTCGTTCAACTTCGATCTGCAGCCGGTCAACGACCCCTATCTGCCCACCGACTCCCGCAGCCTGAACCAGGCCGGGGTCCCGACCCTGGCGCTGTTCACCGGCAGCCACGCGGACTATCACCGCCCCACCGATGATGCCGACACCGTCAACTACGTCGACCTGGAGCGGGTCGCGCGCTATGGTGCGGCGGTCGCCGCTCGGCTCGCCCGCGAGTCAGAGCCGCCGGACTTCGTCCGGGCGGAACGGTCGGGGCAGGAGGGCGGGCAGATGGCGATCCGCATCTTCACCGGGACAATCCCCGATTACAGCTCGGAGGTGAACGGGCTGATGCTGTCCGGCGTGATGGCTGGCGGCCCGGCCGAGACGGCCGGCCTGCGCGAAGGCGACATCATTGTCGAGCTGGCCGGTCAGTCGATTACCAACATCTACGACTACACCTACGCGCTCGACCTGTTGAAGGTCGGCGAGCCGGCCGCGGTCGCCTTCATGCGTGACGGCGAGCGGATCGAGACTGAGCTCGTTCCCGAATCGAGAGAGTAGCTGCGGCGACGGTCCATCTCGACGACCTGCCTCCACGGCCAGGGCACGGACTGCCAGCGAAGCTGCGCCTCAAACCGACGAGTGCAAGCGGTGCGCCGCCTCGCGAGCAGAAGCTTGTCTTACAGCCCCGCTACGCGGGGGCTAGACATCTCCGCGCGTCATGAAAACTTGCTTCTAGCGTTACGATGTTACGCTCAGGAGATGTCTAGTTCCGCGGTCCGTAGCTCCGACTGAACCCATTACGGCTGTTCGTCACCGTGAAGGAGCCATCCCTCCGGGCCGAGACCTTGATCCCGTGCGCGGCTTCCATGTGGACAGCCGGGGTGTCCTGGGTCGGCGCCTCGTCCTGCAGGTTCGCGATGAAACGCTCCGGCATGTTGTATTCGTCACCGGCCGGGATGGCGTAGTGATTCTGCCAGAGCTGTTCGAGGCTCGGCGCGGCCTGGAGGATCTGGAACGTCTGCACCGCGCCGCCTTTGCGCGGTCCATTGTTCATGACGGCGACCCGTGGCTGGAGGCCGTGGACGAGCGCCTCCGAGCCTGACGTGTCGGACCCATGATGTGACACCAAGTACAGATCGGCGGTGCCAATCTTGTTGTCTGGACACATCAGCGCGTGCTCTTTGTTCCACGTCAAGTCGCCCATGATGAGGGTGCGGAATCGGCCGAAGCCGATGAACGCGCTGACAGACCGCTGGTCTTCGGCGTCGCCGAACCGGCTCGTGATGTCCGCTCCATGAAACGTGAATCCCTCGCAGAACGGGTTGGCGTCGCCGGCGCCCGCCAGGGGACTGTTCAGCACCGAGCCGTCGGACGCGATGATTCGCACATCCAGTCCTGTGACCGGGACGGGGTCGCCAGGTCTCACGACGCGGTGAGTGCCGTTGCTCCGAAGATTCGAGTAGACCTCGAAGGCCGCTCGGGCCCGGTCACCCTGATCGATAGTGATGCCGTGGTCAATGAAGTGCACGACGGGGAGCCTGTTGGCCAGTTGCTCTGTGCCGCCCATGTGGTCCGTATGGAAGTGGGTCACGACCAGATAGTCAATCTGTGTCACCCCGGCCTGTTCAGCCACCGCCGCAATCCGGTCGGCGTCGCGGCCGTCGAACCCCGGCCACCCGGTATCGACCAGCATCGACTCACCCGATGGCGCCACGAAGAGGGTAGCTTCCCCGCCCTCCACGTCGATGACGTAGATATCCAGCGTGTCACCCGGCCGGCTCTGCGCGACCGGCGACGACACGGTCACCGCGAAACACAGTAGTGACAGGGTTGTCACGCGAATGACGCTCGTGACCTTGGCACCTGACATGGATTGAGAGTGAGGGTAGCACGACGGCGCAGCGTGCCTCGGACAAGAGGGGGAAACAGGGGGAGGGCGTGACACGGCACGTGCCGAATCCAAGCGTGGGTTCCCCGGCGGACCCCAAAGGCCCTTGCTACTGGATCGGGTCCGACGACGCGCCTTCCTGAATGGCCCAGACGCGGTTACGGGTCAAGATGTACAACACGCCGTCGCGGACGACCGGGGTGCTGTAGACCGAGGCGCCCATGTTGATCTCGGCGAGCAGTTCCATCTCCTTGCCGGCGCGGAGGATCACCACATCGCCGTCCTCGTCACCCAGGAACACCTTGCCGTCGACCACGAACGCCGAGCCCCAGACCGCGGCGAACGCGTCATAGGTCCAGAACTCCTCACCGGTGTTCACATCCAGCGCGTGGAGAAAACCGGAGAGGCTCGAGATGTAGAGAACGCCGTCGGCGATCGCGGCGCTCGAGATCGTGCGGTAGAAATCGTCCCCGTCACGGCTCCACACCTTGTGGGTGTCGGTGACGTCACCGGCGCCGGTGGCGTCGATGACGTAGAAGTGCCCCGGCGCCTCGCCGTGCTCCGGGTCCTGGCCAACGCCGATGAAGACCTTGTTGTCGTAGATGACCGGCGTGGCAAGGATGTTGTTCCGGGTGCCCCGGCCGCCGAGAATCCACTCCGAGTCCTTCGGGTTGCAGTCGAACTGCCAGATGATCTCGCCGGTGGCCGCGTCGAGCGCGTAGATGACCCCGTTCCCGCCCGGGACCACCAGCTGCCCGCGCCCGTTGATCTGAGCGTAGGCCGGGTTGGTCCAGCTGCCGTGCAGGATCCCTTCGCCCACCATGGTGTTCTCCCACAGCAGCTCGCCGGTGTTCTTGTCGAGCGCGATGAAGTCGGGTGAGAAGGGCGAGGGAATGTTGACGTGCCCTTCGTCCACACCGTTGCCGGTCACCGTGTAGAGCACGTCGCCGACGACGAGCGGTGACCCGGTGGCCAGGTTGTGCGGAAAGACGTCGAGCTCGCCGATCATGTCATAGGACCAGATGATGTCGCCGTCGGTGGGCGCGGTGCCGGTCTCATCGGTAAACGGCCCGTCGTTGCCGTTGGCAAGCCCGTTGGCGTCGAGACAGACGATGTGGGCCTGGTTCGAGACGTAGTAGACCCGGTCACCCTGGACGAAGGCGGTCGAGCAAACCCCCTGCAGCGGCCAGTCGTTCACGCGTCCGGCCGATAGCTTGTCGTGCACCATCTGCCAGACGAAGTCGCCCGTCGTCGCGTCGAACGCCATCAGCACGCCCTTGTCGCCGTCGTAGGCGGGGTTGCGTACCCCTTCGTTGTTGGTGCCGACATAGACCTTCCCGTTCGCCACGACCGGACCGCCATACGCCTGCGAGCCGACCGGTTGCGTCCAGAGGATGTTGGCGCCGGTCCGGGGATCCCAGCTGTCCGGCACCCCGGTCTCGGGGGACACCATGTTGCGCGACGGCGTGTTGCCGAACATCGCCACCTCGTCCTGTGCCTCGGCGGTCCGCACACCCGCCGCCACGGCGACGCACACCAGCGCTAGCAGTGCGTGACGCGCCAGAGTGGGTACGCAGAGGATCATCGACGGTTCAAGGCGAAGCTTCGCGATCACGCGCTGTCGAATCATTGGTTCTCCACCACACTGATGTTGTCGAAGAAGATGTCGATCGGCGAGTAGCCGATGATCCCCGGGCTGCCCTGACGCACCGGCACCGGGTCCTCCGCGGTGACCGTCCACTCGGCCGGCTCGGTCGCGTCGCGGGGCCAGATCTTCCCGCGGACCAGGCTCCGCGCGCCTTGGATGTCGACCCGCAGCTTCAACCGATACCAGATGTTCGGTTCCCACGGAAAATCGACCTCTTCCCTGATGCGCAGCTCCGCCGCCCAGGACTGCAGCTGGATCTGCTGCTGATTCCCCCGCAGGTCCATCGTGTAGCCGCTGTTGATCAGCCCGACGTCCGGCCGTCGCCGTCCTTGCTCGGTGGACATGACATCCATCTGCACCGTGTATCCCGACATGTTCGAGGGACCCAGGTAGATGGCGTGGCGATGGATGCCGGTGCGCGACGCGCCCTTCCGGAACATCTGGTTGCCGCCCTGGTCGACGACCGCCAGGCTGCCACCCCCGCCGATCCAGTGGGGTGGGCGGCCGGTCTCGAAGTTCTCGGTCCACGGCAGCGGCGCGAAGACGCGGACCTGCGCGACGGCGGTCAGGGTGCCCAGGGTCGCCACGACGGCGCCGGCCTGATTGGCGGCGCGCGGGTCGGTCGAGAGCACACCGTTCGCCGAGACCCGTCCGCCGGCCAGGTCCTCCACGGCCCAGGAGGCGTTCCGCGTGCCCAGCAGCCGTCCGCCGGCATCGAACGCGCGCACCTCGAACGCGATCGTGTCGCCCGCCGACGCGATCACCTCGGCGGGAACGACCTGGATGATGGTCGGCGGGCCGCCGGGCGCCGTCTCGGCGCCCAGGTCCGGGGCGGCGCTCGTGGTCGCCATGAACGGGGCACTCGGGTTGCCGATACAGTAAATGCCCGATTCGGCCGTCACGTAGAGCCGGCCGTAGCCGATGGCGAACGACCCGTAGATCTCGGCATTCCGGCCGTTCTCTGCCGACAGCCGGCTGTGGTCGAGCTCGGTGGCACTGTTCAGGCCCGGCTGCAGGATCCGGATGTTGCCGTTCACCTCCGTGATGTAGAGCTTGCCGTCGGCCCAGACCGGCGACGACTTGCCGACCGTGCCGGTGGTGAACTCCCACGCCACGTCGCCGCTCTGGGCGTCGACGGCGTAGAGATTGGCCGAGTTGTCGATGATGTAGATCCGGCCGTCATGCGCCAGCGGCGACGAGAACCCGAACCCTGTCTCGTTGAGCCGCCACCGCTCGTGTGTTGTGGTTACCTCGCCGGTGCCGGTCGCGTCGATCGCCACCAGCCGCCCCATCGTGCTCTCGTCGATGTTTTCTTCGCTGTGGGCGACGTAGACCGTATCGTCCACGAGGATCGGGGAGACGTTGATGCCGCGTTTGCTCAGATGGAAATCCCAGACCCTCTCGCCGGTACGGGTCTTGAGCGCGTAAATGTGACCGTCGGCGTTGCCGTCGATCCACAAGCGTTGGCCGTTGACCACACCGACCACCCCGACCGACTGCGTATTCATGTCGGCGACGGTGCCGCCCGGTGTCGAGATCCAGCGCACCTGGCCGGTCCGCTTGTCGAACGCGACATACCGATGACGTGGCGGGCCGCCGAGCGTGCCCCAGATCGAGCCGATGACGCTCAGCAGCAGCTGGTCTTCGTCGATGATCGGGCTTGATGTACGCCCGCCGTAGCCCGAAGCTCGGCCCAGGTCCTCGGCCAGCCGCCAGCTCCACACGATGGCGCCGTCGCGGTCGAACGCGTTCAGGTGCCCGTCGATGTTCATCGCGTAGAGATAGCCGGTCTCCGGGTCGCCGGTCACGCTGCCCCAGCCGACCCGGTTGAACGGCACGGTGGTGTTGGTCACGCTGAAGGTGTGCTCCCACAGCCTGGCGCCGGTCTCGGCGTTCCAGCAGGCGACGATCTCCTGCTCGTCGATGCCGCCACCGGTCCGACCGTTGGCGCAGACCCGTCCGTCGAACACCGCCGGGGTCGACCGACCGACCCAGGTGTCGGACCAGACGAGGTTCTCGCCCTCGGGCGACCAGCTCGAGACGAGGCCGGTCTCGTTGGAGACCCCCGTCTGGTGACGTCCGCGCCAACTCGGCCAGTCCTGGGCCGCGGCCGGAGCCGCCAGAGCCAGCACCAGGCCGGCGAGAAGCGCCGAGGCCACGCGTGCCGACGCGTCATGTGCAGCCGTGTTCATCCCCTCATTCCTCACTGAACTGAAGTGGAAGCGTTCACGCCCACCGAAGCACCTGAAACAGTCCAATATCATACACGGCCCGCGCCGTCGTTTCAGTGGTCCGTGTCACAAATACGGCCACGCACCGAGGGCGTTGCGATCGACGTCGCGCACGGCCCGCCTTGGCGTGGGGAGGGAGCATACCGGCAGATTCGACCAACGAGCAACGCAGGGGGGCGGGATGCATCGGCGGCCGAATGCGGCCGCATTGATGACACGGGCCACTTAGCTGCCCGCCAGTCGTTCGACCGCCCAGAACAGGCCGACCCCGGCGATGGCGACCGACGCCGGGACCGCGATGCGCGCTCGATACCAGGGACGGCGGCGGCACCAGCCGACCGATGCCAGCGCGACGGCGATGACCAGCAGTTGCCCCAACTCGATCCCGACGTTGAAGCTCACGAGTCCGAGCAGTCGCTCCTGCTCGGGGAGACCGAGCTGACCCAGCGCCCCGGCGAACCCGAGACCGTGGAGTAGCCCGAACCCGAAGACGACCGCCGGTCGCCACGGCGTCAGCCGGTCGGTCAGGACGTTCTCGACCGCCACGTAGACGATGGAGAGCGCGATCAGCGGCTCGACCACCCGAGCCGGCAGCGAGACGATCTCGAAGACGGCGAGCGACAACGTCGCCGCGTGAGCGACGGTGAACGCGCTCACCTGCCACACCAACGGACGGGTCCGCGTCCCGAGCAGGAACAGACCGAGGACGAACAGGATGTGGTCGAGACCCAGGGGGACGATGTGTACGAACCCGAGCCCCAGGTACTGCCGGCCGGTCTGGAGCGCCGTTGGCGGCTCGACCGGTCCTGCCAGAGTGTAGGGGTCGCTGCGGGCGCCCCGCTCGAGCACCGATCGGGTGGTCAGGCCGCGGGTCTCATCGCGAACCGTCAAATGCACGTCGGAGAACGCGCGCGACGCGAAAAACTCCATCTCCCTCGCGCCGTCCGGCACGATGCCGGTAAGTCGCGCGGTCAGCCCGAGCATCGTCGGGATACTCGACTCGGTCGCGGCCGGTGTGCCCTGGTCGGGAAACGAGACCTCGAACGGCGCCGGCTCGCCGTCGAACCGCACCCGCACGCGTCGCTGAAACAGCTGTCGTAGCCGGTCGAGACGCGCCTCGAGCTCGACGGGGGCCAGCGCGCCCAGCGCCGCCACGAGCGCCGCGTCGTCGGCGTTCTGCGGCGCGCCCAGCGCCAGTGCATCGAGGTCGCAGATTAGGTCGGTCTGGAAGCTGCCGTCCGGGCGCAGCACGATGGTCGTCTCGGTGAACGTCAGCGGGTGCGCCCGGGATGCGGCCGGCACACCAACCAGGACGACCAGCGTCAGCCGGGCTGCCAGCCGTGCCGGTGTCCGGGGGCGCGCCGAGGTCATCCGTCTATCCTACGACAGGGGTGGCGGGGGACCCTGTGCCGCATGAATGAGGGGCAGGAGAAGGGGCCCCTCGACTTGGCGCTGGCGCGCCTTGGTTGGGGCGGGCCACGGGAGTGTTTCTGAACAGTCAGCTTGTATCGGATTCGAGGCGCGCGACAGTCAGCAGTTCTGGAAGCTGGCGAAGCCCTCCCGCCGCTTCTGACTTCTACCTTCTGACTTCTTCGTCTTACGGCTGTCGAAGCTTCACGCGATACGGCCGGCCGCGGCGGAGGAAGTTGACGACCGTGTCCGCTGACTCCTGGATCAGGGAGAGGCGGGCAGTGACCGCCACGTTGTTGTCCACGTCGACACCACCGACGCGATAGATGACGTCGCCCTCTTGCAGTCCGGCTCTCTGCGAGATGCTGTCGGCCGCCACCTCGGTGACGAGCGCCCCGGCTCGCAGCTGCAGGTTGTCGACCTCGATCCGCCGGGTCAGGGCGGCGGTCGGTGCGGCGTCGCACACCGTGGCACCAATCTCGAGGGTCCGGGTCACCGCGGCGTCGACACACGTATAGAAGGCGTCGCCGTCTTGCGCCGCCGCCACCGGTGCCACCAACAGCACGGTGGCGACGAGGCTTGCCGCCGCCACGAGCACGTTCCGGCTAGTATTCCGCATCACCCGCAGTATACGCGGATCCGGTACCCTGTCCGGAATGGTCCGGCACTGCTCGGCCCGTCGCGGCACATCGTTCGGTTGTCTGCTCGTCGTCACGCTCGGCGTGTTCGCGCGCCCGGCGGCGGCGTCACAGCCAGACGCGGTGCCCGTCGACCGCTTCGCTCGGCTGGCGCTCGACTGCGTCCACCGGGAATATCCGAACAAGATCGCGCATGTGCTCAACGGCGATGAGGACGTGCGCCCGCCGCGCGAGCTGACCCCGGCCTTCTACGGGTGCTTCGACTGGCATTCCTCGGTCCACGCGCATTGGCTGCTGGCCCGGCTGGTACGGTTCTACCCGGATGCGGATTCCGCCGGGTCCGCCCGGGCAGCGCTGGCCCGCAGTCTGACGCGCGCCAACATCGTCGCCGAGGTCCAATACTTTCAGGCACCCGGCCGCGCCGGCTTCGAGCGGCCCTACGGGGTCGCGTGGTTGCTCCAGTTGACTGCCGAGCTGCGCGAGTGGGACGACCCGGACGCTCGGCGGTGGCAGGCGGCGCTGGCGCCGCTCGAAACGGTGGCCGCGCTGCAGATCAAGGAGTGGCTGCCGAAGCTGACCCATCCGATTCGCGTGGGCGAGCATTCACAGACCGCGTTTGCGTTCGGGCTGATCCTCGATTGGGCTCACGTCGCCGGCGATACAGAGATGGTCGAGCTGCTCGACACTCGGATCGCCGACTACTACGCCGAGGACAGGGAGTGCCCGTTGGGCTACGAGCCGTCCGGACACGACTTCCTGTCACCCTGTCTGGGGGAGGCGGACCTGATGCGGCGGGTGAGGAGGACGGCGGGGTTCGCCGACTGGTTGCGCGAGCTGCTGCCCGGCATTCCGGAGGACGGCGACCCGGCCGGCTGGCTCGAGCCGGCGGTGGTCAGCGACGCCAGCGACGGAAAGCTGGTGCACCTCGACGGGTTGAACCTGAGCCGCGCCTGGATGCTGGAGGGGATCGCCGGCGCGCTACCGGGGGCGGACCCGCGTCGGCCTGCGCTCCGTGCCGCCGCCCGCGAGCACCGCGAGGCCGGTCTCGCCGCGGTCGCCGACGAGCACTACGAAGGCGGCCACTGGCTGGGGAGCTTTGCGACGTATCTGGTGACTGAGCGCGGGCTCAAGTGATTGCCGCGCTCCTCCAGACTTTGGCCTATAGGCTATGGGCTTTGGGCGCTCGGAGAAACGACAAGAGTCGGTTTTCGGGGTCGTGCTCATGCCGCGACCGGCCAGCGCCAGGCGCGACGAGGGAGCAGCCAGGCAGGCTGTGACCGAGGAAGCAACGCCGCCAGACGGGATGCCCCGCCCGAAATCCAGGGTATGCTGTGAGGCTGCGAGCGAGCTACCGATAGGAGAGGACCGTGGCAAACAAGCCTGAAACCTTCAACGAAGCGCCTGTGTACAACCCACCGGCGGCGTTTACCGCCAGCGCCCACGTCAAGTCGCTCGACGAATATCGCGCCCTGTACGACCGCTCCGTCAGCGATCCCGAGGGGTTCTGGGCCCAGGAGGCCGAACAGCGGATCACGTGGTTCGCGAAGTGGCACACCGTGCGGCAGTACGACTTTCACAAGGGCGAGATCGCGTGGTACCTCGGCGGCAAGCTCAATGCGTGCTACAACTGCGTCGACCGGCACGTCGAGGCCGGACGCGGCGGCGACACCGCGTTGATCTGGGAAGGTAACGACCCAACCGACAACAAGACCTATACCTACGCCGAGCTGCATGCCGAGGTCCAACAGGCCGCGAACGCACTCAAGAACCTGGGGATCGTCAAGGGTGACCGCGTCTGCATTTACATGCAGATGATCCCGGAGCTGGTGGTCGCGATGCTGGCCTGTGCCCGGATCGGCGCGGTCCACTCGATCGTGTTCGGCGCATTCACGGCGGACAGTCTGGTTACCCGGATCAACGACTCGGAGTGCAAGGCGATCATCACGCAGAACACCGGTGTGCGTGGCGCGAAGCAGGACATCGCGATGAAGGCGAACGCCGACAAGGCTGTCGAGCAGACGCCGAGCATCGAGAAGATCCTGGTCGTCAAGCGTACCGACTCACCGGTCGAGATGGTCGACGGCCGCGACGTCTGGTGGCATGATGCGCTCTCGGCGTCGGATGCGACATGCGCGCCCGAGCCGATGGACGCGGAAGACCCGCTCTTCATCCTCTACACGTCAGGATCCACCGGCAAACCCAAGGGGGTGCTGCACACGACCGGTGGGTACATGACCTACGTCGCCACCACCTTCAACTATGTCTTCGACTACCACCCGGGCGACATCTTCTGGTGCACCGCTGATATCGGGTGGGTCACCGGCCACAGCTACATCACCTACGGCCCGCTCGCGAACGGCGCCGTCACGATGATGTACGAAGGTGTCCCGAACTATCCTGATTGGGGCCGGTTCTGGCAGATCTGCGAGAAGCACAAAGTCAACATCATCTACACGGCGCCGACCGCCCTGCGCGCGCTGATGAAGGAGGGCGATGACTATCCGGCGAAGTACGACCTGAGCAGCCTGCGCCTGCTCGGCACCGTCGGTGAGCCGATCAAATCGCCCGAGTGGACCTGGTATCACGCGGTCATCGGGAACGGGCGATGCCCGATCGTCGACACGTGGTGGCAGACCGAAACCGGCGGCATCCTCATCTCGGCGCTGCCAGGCGCGACGCCGACGAAGCCGGGCTCGGCGACCCTCCCGCTCTTCGGCATCAAGCCCGCCTTGGTCGATGAGGAGGGCAACCTGCTGGAGGGGAACGACGTCCGCGGGATCCTCTGCATCCTCGAGTCGTGGCCTGGCCAGATGCGCGGCATCTACGGCGACAAGCAGCGCTTCTTCGACACGTATTTCGCGCGATTCCCCGGGAAGTACTTTCCCGGCGACGGCTGTCTGCGCGATAAGGACGGCTACTACTGGATCACCGGGCGCGTCGACGATGTCATCATCGTTTCGGGGCACAACCTGGGCACCGCGGAGATCGAGGGTGCAATCGGCAGGTACCCGGCCGTCGCGGAGGCAGCCGTCGTCGGCTACCCGCACGAGATCAAGGGCAACGCGATCTATGCGTTCGTCACCCTCAGGACCGGCGAGACTGCGACAGAAGAGATGAAGGGCGAGATCATCAAGGCTGTCCGGAACGACATCGGGCCGCATGCCACGCCCGAGAAAATCCAATTCACCGACGGTCTGCCAAAGACACGGTCCGGCAAGATCATGCGTCGCATCTTACGCAAGATCGCCGAAGGCGACGTCCACGATCTGGGAGACACCTCGACACTGGCGGAGCCAGACGTCGTCGACTCGCTGGTGAGCGGGCGGGGATGAGCCCGCGGGTTCCGGCTCGAGATGGTGGCCAGGCTCAGCGCTCGCCTGGGGTCTTCTAATCCTGAACGGCCGCTAGCGGATCGTAGATCACGGATCGGTGTGGGCGGTTCTGACTTCTTCCGCGTGCTCCCGCACGACCCGTTCGACCCCCGGGGAGACCCCATGCGCCACACATTGGCCGGTTCCAGCGCGACGGCCACACTGCTGCTCGCGCTTCTTGCCACCGCGACCACCGTCTCGCTCGAGGCCCAGGACTGGCCATCGTTCCGCGGCGCCGATGCGCTGCCGATCGCTGACGATGACCCGCGCCTGCCTCTCACCTGGAGCACGACGGAGAACGTGGTGTGGAAGACGCCGATCGACGGTCTCGGCTGGTCGTCGCCGGTGGTCTGGGGCAATCGGATCTTCGTGACCACGGTCGTCAGCGACGGAGAGAGTCAGGAGCCGCGCATGGGGCTCTATTTCCCCTTCGGCTCACCCCAGAGTACGGACGACGGCAGGTTCCCGGAACCCGGACCAGGCGATCTGATGGAGCGGGAGGAGGACGTCCACCACTGGCTGGTGTACGCCCTCGACTTCGACACCGGCCAGGTGGTCTGGACGTCGGAGGTCGACACCGGTGCCCCGCAGTTCGATCGCCACCTCAAGAACACCTATGCCTCGGCCACGCCGGTGACCGACGGTGAACGGGTGTATGCCTACTTCGGCAACGTCGGGGTCTTCGCCTTCGACATGAACGGCGCGTTGGTCTGGGACCAGCGCTTCGAGCCGGAAGACACACGGCTGGGCTGGGGCCCTGCCGCCTCCCCGGTGCTACACGAAGACACGCTCTTCATCGTCAACGACAACGATGGTCAGTCGTTCGTGATCGCGCTCGACGCCGCGACTGGCGCAGAGCGCTGGCGGAGGGACCGCGACGAGGGCACGAACTGGTCGACGCCCTTCGTGTGGCAGCACGAGGCGCGTACGGAGTTGGTGACGGCGGGGAGCGACCAGGTGCGGTCCTACGACCTCGACGGGAACGAGCTCTGGCACTTTCGCGGCTTGAATTCGATCTCGATTCCTCAGCCCTTCAGTGCGAACGGCCTCCTCTATGTCACGTCCGGCTACGTCGGTGATGCGGTCCGACCCGTGTTCGCCATCCGCCCCGGCGCCCGTGGCGACATCACCCTGCAGCGTAGGCAACGGAGCAACGACTCCATCGTCTGGTATCAAGACGCCGCCGGGCCGTACCACCCCACGCCGCTGGTCTACGGCGACTACTACTTCACGCTCCTGGACCGCGGTTTCTTCACCGTGCACGATGCTCGGACGGGGGAGGAGCTGTATCTGACCGAGCAACAGGTGCTGAGCCAGGAAGTGCGTCGTCGCGTCGCGCGCGGCACGGGAGGCTTTACGGCATCCCCGTGGGCGTACAACGACAAGATCTTCGTGCTCAGTGAGGATGGCGACACCTACGTCCTCGACACCGCCGACGATTTCAACGTCGTGGCCACCAATTCACTGGGCGAGGTCGCCATGTCGAGCCCGGCGATTGCCAGGGGCAGCCTGTTTGTCCGGACGCGCTCGCATCTGTGGCGGCTGACCAACCAGTCTCGCTAGTACTGGCCGTGCGCCGCTGTTCGTGCGACGGCCGCTCGGCGCAACGCGGGGCTTCACCGCGGGCTGCCAGAGCATCTGCTCGGCCCGCTCCAGCAGCGCCGGCAGGCCGGTGCGTTCGAGCGCAGAGACCGCGACACCGCCGTAGCGGCGCGCCAGCGGCTCGCCTTCTCCGTTCCCCAGCTTGTCGATCTGATTGAAGACCAGGAGCTCGGGCGCCGCTATCCCGATCTGGTCCAAGACGCCGCGCACGGTCTCGATGTGACGTTCGCAGTCGGGCGCCGAGGCGTCCACGACATGCAGCAGCAGCGACGCATCGGCGAGCTCCTCGAGGGTCGCGCGGAAGGCCGTCACAAGATCGGGTGGGAGGTCGCGGATGAACCCGACCGTGTCGGTGATGATGACCTCGCGCTCACGTGGGAAGCGCAGGCGGCGCGAGACGGGGTCGAGCGTGGCGAACATCTTGTCGGCGACGTGCACATCGGTCTTCGTCAGCGCACGCAACAGTGTGCTCTTGCCCGCGTTCGTGTAGCCGACGATCGACAGGACCGGAACGTCTCGGCGTCCACGCCGCTGGCGCCGGTTCTCCCGCTGCCTGCCGAGTTTCGTGAGCTCGCGCTCGAGCCGTGTCACGCGATCGCGCGTGCGACGCCGATCGGCCTCGAGCTTGGTCTCGCCGGGCCCGCGACCGCCGATGCCACCCGCGAGCCGGGACAGCGAGACGTCGGCGCGCTGCGCGAGCCGCGGCAGCCGGTACTTGAGCTGCGCAAGCTCGACCTGGAGCTTGCCGTCCCTGGTGGTCGCGTGCTGCGCGAAGATGTCGAGGATGAGCTGCGTGCGATCGATGACACGCAGCTCCATGCGCGCCCCCAGGTTGCGCGCCTGTGTGGGCGTCAGGTTCTGGTCGACGATGACGAGATCGATGTCGCTCTGGAAGGCGCGGATCATGAGGTCCTGCAGCTTGCCGGAGCCGAGCACCGTCTTCGGGTCGACGCGTGGCCGGGTCTGTGTCACGACGTCGACGATCTCGACGCCCGCCGAGCGCGCGAGGTCGCGCAGCTCGGCGACGTGGCTCTCGAGGTCGTCGGCGGTGCGACCCGCCGTGACCGAGACGAGGATCGCGCGCTCGCCGTCCCCGACGTCGCGCGTCCTGACGGTGCGCGAGAGCTCCGCCTCGAGGTCGCGGACCCACGTCTGGAAATCGAAATCGATCTGCGCGGGTGGCAGGGGATCGAGCAAGTCCACCCCCTCGCCATCACTGTTGGCCGGCCTGAGGGCGGCCGTGTGGGCGAGCGTCGGGAGCCCGTCGTCGTCGACGCCGATCGTCACCATGGCGTCGAGGCGGAGCAGGAGCAGGTCCGTCTTGTCGTCCCGCGTCAGACCCTCGCCGCCGAGGTGCGTGTGGATGCAGCGCAGGCCGCGCAGGCGGCCTCGACCGGCGCGCAGACGACCCCAGTCGGGCAGCTCGATCGAGTGGGAATCGCCCACCATCACGTGCTGGACGTCGCCGCGGCGATCGACCAGGACGCCGACCTGACGCCGGATCTCCCGGCTGATCTCGGTCAGCTGCCGCGCGAGCTCGTGCGTGAGCAGCCGATCTGCCGGGAGACGGCGCCGGAAGAGGCGGCCGAGCTGGCGAACCTGGCTGGCCTTGAGGCCGTGTGTGTTGCCGAAGACCTGGGTCAATCGACGCTTTCACGTGCGAAGCGGCGATACACATCGCGCGCCTCGTCGAACTGGGCGAACACGTGCGCGCGTTCTTTCTCGGCGCGCCAGCCCGGCCACGCGTCGGCCATCTCCTGTAGCTTGTCGATCCACTGCAGGGCGTAGTCGGCAGCAGCGCGGTTCCGGATCGGCTGGCCGCCCACCTGGATCCAGACCGGGTTGGTGAACGCCTGGACGTAGGCCACATCCATCGGGTACCGGTCGCCGGTGGCGCCCTCGGCCCGCAGGTGACACCAGCCGCTGCGCGTGATTCGATGCCGCACCCGCAGTCGGGCGGTACGGCCGTCGCCGCCGAGCGGCACGTTGGCCACGGTCTCGCCGTCACAGACCAGGAACAGTCGGTCGAGCGGGGTGACCGACCGTACGCGGCCGACGATCTCGACCGTGCCCCCATCCGATGGCAGCGTGACCTCCTCGCCCGGCATCTGTCCGTCGATGGTCAGATCGACCAGCGGTCCCGAGGAGACGAACGCCCGTCCTGCGCGCAGTCCCTCGAACCAGGCGTCCATATCGAGGCCGCGTGTCCCGGTGTGAACATAGGTACGCACCGATCCGACCAGCTTCGACCGGTGCAGGTTGCTGATCGAATCTTCCCCGCCGGTCGCCGTGATCCGCAGACCGTTGTTCCAAACGGCGTAGAGCGGATAGAAGCCGGCGCGCGACGCATCGGACCACTCGACGGCGTCGGTGGTGCCGAGCGCCGCATCGACCATGAACCCCTTGCCGCCGCCCAGGTTCCCGTCGAGCGGGTCCCTTTCGCCCCCGAACGCGTGCACGTAGCCGACGGTAGCGCCCTGCGCCTTCGCCTTGCGGAACATGTCCGTGTTGCTCGGATACAGGCTCTCGATGGCCGTGCCTTCGTACCCCATCGTGAACGGCGAGAGCAGGTGATCGCGCATGCCGAACATGAAGACGTGCCCGTAGAACGGTGGACGATACTCCTGTCCCACCACGACCAGCCGCTCGGGCGTCGAGGTCGTGTGCGGGCCACCACCCGGTTCGAAGTACTGGTAGTCGAGAATCCGGTTGTCCTTGTTGGCGACCTGCTCGAGCACGAGGTCCTGGTCCTCGGCCTCGGACATCATCAGCAGGTTCTCGAGTGTGTTGTGCAGGTTGCCGCCGTAGTTCGAGTGCACATGTGTTGAGGCGCTGTACCAGCCCTCGGCGGCCATGTCCGTCATGCGTCTGAGGTCGACCGTGACCTGGGTCACCTCGCCGGCCGTGATGGTGGCGGTCACGGTCTCGGGCCAGAACTCGAACCCCTTGACCACCGTCAGCTCAACGGTGCCCACCGGCAGCTCGACCGTGAAGTGGCCGGTGGTGTGGAAGAGGTGGTCGCCCCGTCCGCTTAACCTGGCGTAGGCGTCGGCGGGTGCATAGAACTTGCCGTCGGACGCAGCGAGGTGCACCCGCGACCCGGTCACCTCGCCGGTACCGCTATCGCGCGTGCTGAGGGAGAGCTCGCCCATCGGGCGTTTCCAGCGGCGATCGGTGATCGCCACCCGGCGGATCTCGCCACCGTGGGTTTCGAGCAGGGCGAGCTGTGGCAGTCCGCCCTCGTTCATGATGAAGGCGATCCATTCATCATCAGGCGACCAGCGCGGGTGAAACGCGTCGTGCTGGAAGAAGGTGAGCTTGTAGGGCTCTCCGCCGACCGTCGGCTGGACATAGAGATTGTTGAACTGGTCGGCGGCGCCGCGGGTGGATGAGTAGACGAACCGCTTCCCATCGCTCGCCACGTCCGGACGGGTGCGATAGAGCGTCTGCTCCCGCAAGACCGTGGTGGCGTCGCGGATGCCTCCCTCCACGGCCGGCACGCGGACCGCGTTGCCCGAGCCGAGCGGTACCGCACGGTTCGAGACCAGCAGCAGCTCGTCGCCTTCGGGGAGCCAGGTCGGCGTGAGGTGCATGTCCCAGGGGCCGAAATACAACCGGTTGCTGCCGAAGGTGTTGTCGGTCGTGAGCGGCATCTCGTCGCCGGCCCACCGGCCCTCGTCGACCGGTCGCACCGACACGTTGAAGTAGCCGTTCGGTCGGGTCGACACATACGAGATGCGGTCGCCGGAAGGGGAGAACGTCGGGTCGCTGTAGACGTGCGTGTCGTCGGTCAGCGCCCGGGTCTCGCCGGTCTCGACCTCGAGCAGCTCCAGTTGCACCCGCTCGCCGTCGTAGTCGGCGGTGTAGACGACCCACCGGCCGTCGGGCGACCAGTCGGGTGACGAGTGATAGGCGTCAGGGCTGTAGGTCAGCTCGTCGGCGACGCCGGTGTCGGGGTCCACTCGCCAGATCGAGCCGCTCATCGCCACAGCGATCGACTCGCCGTCCGGTGCCCAGCTCGGCGCCCAGGGGGTCGAGCTCGGAGAGGGCGGGAAGTAGAAGTTGTGCATGTAGTTCCCGCCGTGCCGCGACGCCGGATAGCGCCCTGCCTGGGCGAGGACGCCGGCGGCCGCGACCGCGACGAGACCGATCGTCGCTGCGAGAATGAACGCCTTCGTCGTCCTCATGGGTTCCCCTGCCATCCTGCTCGCAGTGCTCCTCGGTCCAGCTCCTGCCCGTTCAGATAGACCGCCGATATCTGGCGCGTGTTGGTGACGCCGTACATCGGGTTGGCGTCAAGCACCAGGAAGTCGGCGCGCTTGCCGGGCGCGAGCAGTCCGGTGTCGATCCCCAACACCTGGGCCGGCGCGCTGGTCGCCGCGACGATGGCGTCGCTCGGTGAGAGGCCGGCCTCGACGATCAGCTCCAGCTCGCGATGCTCCATGAAGCCCTGGATGTGGTCCTGCACACCGGTGTCGGCGCCGAGGACGACTCGGGCGCCGGCGTCCGCCAACTTCTTCAGGCTTCGCTGCATCGCGGCGTAGGACTCGGCGGCGCGTGCGGCTCCCTCCGAAGTCCGGCTGTCGAACGATGCACGGATCCGGGCCACGACCTCGGGCGAGACCGACTCGAGCAGCAGCGGGTCGTCAACCCAGGCCGGCGGCTCGGCGTGTCGTCCTCGCTCGGAGATGGCGAGATTCGGCATGACGAAGACGTCGTGCTCGACAATGGCCGCCACCAGGTCATCGTCCATCTCCCCATCGCGCACCAGGTGGGCGAAGCCGTCGACACCCGCCTCGACCAGCTCTCGCGCGTCCTCCAGGTAGAAGACGTGCGCGATCACCTGCAGGCCGCGCGCGTGCGCCTCCTCGATGATTGGCCGATAGAGATCCGGCGTCAGCTTCTCGACCCGGCCGCCCCGATCGTCGACCCAGATCTTGACGAAGTCGGCCGGCGTCTCCGCCAGTTCCGCCACGAGCGCGCGCGCCTCCTCCTCGGTCGAGACGCCGTACGCCGACGCCCGGAGCGCCGCGGCGCCGGGTCCGGCATTTGGCCGGGCAAAGCCGCGATACGCCGTGTGCAGGCGCGCGCCGCCCAGGGTGCCGGCCTGCTGTTCCGCCTGGAGCTGGAACGCGAGGTCGCCTGGATCCGTGCCCATGGACACGATCGTACCGACGCCATAGTAGGCGTACCGGTTGAGCTCGTCGGTCAGGTTCTCGCGCGTGTAGTTCGCCTCGTCGTAGCTCAGCCCGCGCTGATAGCCGACGTGACCGTGCAGGTCGACCAGCGTCGGCATGACGGTCTTCCCGGTCAGATCGACCACCGTTGCGCCCTCGGGAATCGTGACGTTGGCGGCCAACCCCACGTCAGTGATGACACCCTGGTCGACAACCAGCACGCCGCCGCCGATCGGCGG
>DQNS01000137.1 GCA_015659035.1 Acidobacteriota bacterium
AGCGCTCGCGAGGCGGAGCCCCGCGAGCGCTAGCCGCCAGCCGTTCCCGCGCCCGCTCGACGTCGCGGTGGAACGCGAACAGCGCGTCGGCGGTGTCCTGCTCGTCGGTGAAGTTGTAGGTCCGCCCCTCTCGACGCTTCAGCGTCAGGGTGTGCTCGAGATAGTCGATCTCGTGCCGCTCGATCTCGGCCAGCGGGGTCGAGAACGCGTCGTCGTCGGTGGTCGCGTAGTGGATGCCCTCGAGGTCCGCGCGGAGCACCCCCTCGCAGGACCCGAGTCGGTGCTTGTGCACAACGGCCACCGAGACGTCGAGCCGGACCTCCAGGAACCGTACATCGATCACAACCGGTTCAGTGCCGATCTCGATGTCCCTGGCGAAGCCGTCGTGGCCATCCGCTGACACGTTGAGCTGATGCGGTCCGGGTGGCACCTCGGCGGTCTCGAACGGCGTCGTGCCCAGATACGTGCGGTCGAGGAACACCGACGCGCCAGGCACGTCGCTCGCGACCCGCAGCACCGGTTCTGGCGACGCGGGTAGAGGTGGGGCGACCTCCCTCACCACCGCCGGTTCCGGCTCCCTCACCGGCGTCGGTGCCGCCGGTTCCGGGTCCCCTTCGGGTGCCGGTCTTGGCGGAGGCGGGTCGGCCGCAGCGGTGACCGGCACCGGCTCCTCGAGGGGTGGCATCGAAAAATACGCGACGACGCCGCACCCGACGACGATCAGACCGATCAGCACGAAACGCCCCGTGCGGGACGACTCTTCCTGTTCTGACTGGTGTGTCAGCAAGGACATCGTATGGTAGGCCTCAAGCCTCGTCGCGCGCGAGCAGCGTCCTGGCAATCGTTGTGTAGTGGCCGATCGCGGCGCGAAGCTCGTCGACGTGCACGTGCTCCTCGGCGGTGTGGGCGACCAGCACCGAGCCGGGTCCGAAGAGCAGCGGCCGCCCCCAGGCCGAGAGAAACGGGATGTCGGTCGTGAACGGGAAGACCGCGGTCTCGAACCCCGGCACCGTCATCATCTCGACCGGCGGCACCTCGGCCACATCCTCGATCTCGACCAGCGCCGTCACAGGCTCGAGCGCCGCCCGCACCGCCGACGCGGGGCCTACGATGCGGAAGTTGACCTCGGCGCTCGCGTATGGGGGGACCACGTTCGCGGCTATCCCGCCGTCGATCAGGCTCACCGTGTAGGTGGTGGCCCCGAGGGTGGGGCTGAGGGGCAGATCGAGGGTGCGAAGCGCGACCAGGGCGTCGACCAGCTTCTCGATCGCCGATTCGCCCTGCTCGGGGTGCGACGAGTGCGCCGCCCGCCCCCGGGCGAGCAGCTTGACCCGGCAGACACCCCGTGTCGCCGCCCCGAGTCGGTTGTCGGTCGGCTCGCCGTTGACCAGGTAGCGGGACCCTGGCGGCACCTGGTTCGCGGCGTGTGCCCCGTGGCTGCCGCGTTCCTCACCGACCACGAACAGCAGACCGACCCGCGTCTCTCCCGAGGCGCGCAGTTGCTCGAGTGCGCCGACCTGTGCCGCGGCGATCCCCTTGGCGTCGCAGGCGCCCCGTCCATACAGGAGACCATCCTCCTGCCGGCTCGGGAAGAACGGCGGCACACAGTCGAGATGGGTCGATAGCACCACAACCGGGTCGCCGAGCGTCACGTAGAGGTTGACGCGCTCGCCCTCGACCGGTTGTGTCTCCACCGTGTAGCCGCGCGCCCGCAGCCAGTCGGCGAGCCAGCGGACGACCGGGCCCTCGCTCCCGGTGGTCGAGTCGATGTCGATCAGCGACCGCGCGAGCCCGACCACGTCGAACGCTGTCACCGGAGCCATGCCTCGAGCTCGGTGCCGGTGTCGGTCTTGTCGTCGCGATATTTGACGATGACCGGGGTGGCCAGGGCGAGCCCCCATTCGCGGCCGGCTTCGGCGGTGACGGCCCGCGTGCCCGGCACTACCACCGCCCCTTCGGGAATCACCAGAGGCGAGCCGTCGCGCGACGTGATCACCCGTCGCCTGGGCAGATCGTAGACCGGGGTCGACCTGGTCAACACCGTGCCGGCCGCAATGACCGCGCGCGCCCGCACGACCGCACCTTCGTAGATGCCGGTGCTACCGCCCACGAGCACGTCGTCTTCGATAATCACCGGGAGCGCGCCGACCGGTTCGAGCACGCCGCCGATCTGCGCCCCGGCGCTGACGTGCACACGTCGACCGATCTGCGCGCAGGACCCGACGAGGGCGTGCGAGTCGATCAGGCTGTCGTCGCCGACATACGCGCCGATGTTGATGAACATCGGAGGCATGCAGATCACCCCCGTACCGACATATGCGCCGTCGCGAATTGAGGAGCCGCCAGGCACCAGCCTGACCCGCGACGACGGGTCGAGCGGCTTGAGCGGCAGCGTGTCCTTGTCGAGAAACGGCACCCGGGGATCCGGTGCGGCGAACGGCGCGATCTCGCCGCACCGGAAGCCGACCAGGATGCCCTGCTTGACCCAGGTGTTCACCGTCCAGCCGGTGGGCGAGGCGGGGTCAGGAACGGCTGCCCGGATGCGGCCGGACGACAGCTCGGCCCGGAAGGCCGCGAAGACGGTGCGGGCCTCGTCACGGTCCGCGTCCGCGCCGGCCGCGTGAAGACGTTCGATGGTTGTCGCGAGCGACGACGAGTCAACGGTCACTGTGACGTTCTCTGTTGTCAGTTCCCAGTGCGCCCAGAGCGCTAGACATTCGAGGGTGATATCGGAACACTTGAAACAAGTCTATTGGTGCCTGCGAAGATGTCTAGCCCCTCGCGTCGCGGGGCTCTGAAGAAAAGTCTGCTTGGCGATGCTGCGCCGTCCATCGTCCGGGCACTTCGGGGTGCAGCTTCGCCCACTAGCTGGATGCGGCCGATTTGAGGTGGGGCGTGATGCCGAGCGCATCGAGCACCTGGACGATCTGGGCGAGCGAGTCGGGTCGCGGCGGGACCATCGGCAGACGATAGTGAAGCTCGAGCAGCCCGAGATGCGCCATTGCCGCCTTGACCGGTATCGGGTTGGTCTCGATGAAGTTAACTTGCATCAACGGGAGGAGCCGGGTGTGGAGCTGACGGGCGGTGTCGAAGTCGCCGTTCAACGCCACCGACACCAGACGCGACATCTCCTCAGGCGCTTCGTTCGAGGCCACCGAGATGACACCCGAGCCGCCGACGGACAGGAGCGGCACCGTGAACAGGTCGTCGCCCGAGAGCACGCTGAACCCGGTGGGGACCGCGCGACAGATCTCACACATCTGCGGCATGTTCGCCGAGGCCTCCTTGACCCCGACGATGTTCGGGATGTCGGCCAGTCGGCACAGCGTGCCGACGTCCACATTGCAGCCGGTGCGACCCGGCACGTTGTAGACCACGATCGGTAACGGCGTGCTCTCGGCGATCGCCCGGTAGTGCTGGTAGATACCCTCGGGGGTCGGTCTGTTGTAGTACGGGGTGACTGACAAGATGCCGTCCGCCCCGGCGCCTCGCATGTCGGCGACCAGATCGATCACGCCCCGAGTGTCGTAGCCGCCCGCGCCGGCGAGCACGGGCACCCGCCCGCCCGCCGTTTTCACGACCAGCTCCACCACCCGCCGCTGCTCGGCGCGCGAGAGGGTCGGGCTCTCGCCGGTGCTGCCGCACGGGACGAGGAAGTGGACGCCCGCGTCGATCTGGCGCGCCGCCAGACGCTGTACGGCTGGCTCGTCCACGGCCCCGTCGGCCGTGAACGGCGTTACCAGTGCCGTTCCACATCCGAACCAGTTCTCTGTCATCGCTCGTCTAGTCCGAGGACGTCGCGCATCGAGAACCATCCGTGCCGGCCCTGCACCCAGCGTGCCGCTTCGAGCGCGCCGCGCGCGAACGTGGCGCGGTCGCGCGTGGTGTGGGTCAGGGCGATCGTCTCGCTCGGGCCGTCGAACCCGACCGTATGGGTGCCGGGCGCGGCACCGACTCGTGTCGACGCCATGTCGATGGTCCGGGCGTATCCGTGTCGCGCCATCTCCCGCTGCAGCGCGAGCGCGGTGCCCGAGGGGGCGTCGACCTTGGCGGCGTGGTGGACCTCGTGAATCCAGGCGCCGAATTCCTCGTGCGGCTCGAAGAGCCGCGCCGCGCGCGCGGCCAGGTCCAGGAACAGGTTGACCCCGAGGGAGAAGTTGGCGGCGGCAACCACGCCGATCCCGGCGTCCTCTACGATCTTCCGCATTGCGCGCTCTTCGGCCACCCACCCGGTGGTGCCGACTACGAGGTTGACCCCATGCTCCGCCAGTCGGGGCAGGGTGTCGACCACGGCGTCGGCGGTCGAGAAGTCGATGGCCACATCGACGTCGCGCACCCGAGCAGGCGTGATACCGGCGCCGGCATGGTTGTCGTCGATGTCGAGCCGCCCCGCCACCTCGAAGCCGTACGACTCACTGAGCTGGTCGACCAGCCTGCCCATCCGACCGTATCCGATCACGAGGAGACGCATGACCGGGCCCTTACTGCGTCCGGCTGTTCCGGGCCGCGCCGCCCCGGGTGACTTTGCGTATGACGGCGACCGCCTTTTCCGCGTCGTCCTCGCTGTTGAACGTCAAGGTCACGGAGTAGCGCATGCCGACCACCTCGGCGTCGAGGTTGCGTACCCCGATGCCGGCCCAGGCGACGGCGTTGGCAACCGCGTAGGCGAGTCCGGGTCGGTTGTCTCCCTGGAGCAGCACGGTCGTCGAGGGCACCAGACTGAAGCCGGCGGCTCGCGCCACCATCGCGGCCCGCTTGCCTTCCCCGGCGTAGACCTCGATGGTCAGACGACCCGCGGCCGCGGGTGTGGCGCGGGCCCGGATCACCTTGAGGTCCGCGTTGCCCTGCGCGAGCGGTTCGAGCGCCTCGGCGAGCGCGCCTGGCCGGCTCGGGACCTCGGTGCGCCAGAGCCTGATGCGTTTGATTCTGACTGCCATGTGCAGATGAGAAGCCGCCGGTTTCGCTGGAGCGACTATCGAAGTGGGGTGATTATACTAGCTTGCTCGGGTGCCTCAGAAGTCAGAAGTCGGAAGTCAGAAGACAGGAGACAGAAGACAGAAAGGGGCGGTGGGTTTCGCCAACCGTTAGGACTCACGGGAGAACGCAAATCATGACGGCGCTGCCGAGGACGATGCGGGCGATTGAGGTCACCGAACCGGGTGAGCCGGAGGTGCTGGTCATCGGCGAGCGCGCCGTGCCGTCCGTTGGTGCAGGCGACGTGCTCATCCGGGTGGCGGCCGCCGGTGTGAACCGAGCCGACGTGATGCAGCGTCGCGGGAATTATCCGCCGCCGCCGGGGGCGTCCGACGTGCTGGGGCTGGAGGTGTCGGGGACGGTCGCCGCGGTCGGTGAGGCCGTGTCCGGGTGGCGTGTCGACGATGCGGTCTGCGCGCTGCTCGCGGGTGGCGGATACGCCGAGTACTGCGCGGTGCCCGCGCCGCTGTGTCTGCCGGTACCCGGTGGCCTCGATGTCGTCGACGCCGCCGCGCTGCCCGAGGTGGTGCTGACAGTCTGGACCAATGTGTTCGAGCGGGGACGCCTCGCCGCGGGCGAGACGTTGCTCGTCCACGGTGGGTCCAGCGGCATCGGGACGATGGCGATCCAGCTTGCGCGGGCGTTCGGTTCACGCGTGTTCGTCACCGCCGGGTCCGCCGAAAAATGCGCCGCGTGCGAGGCGCTGGGTGCGGAACGGGCGGTGAACTATCGGGAGACCGATTTCGTCGAGGCGGTGCGGGAGGCAGCGAGCGACGGCGGGGTCGACGTCATCCTGGACATGGTCGGACGGGACTACCTCCAGCGGAACCTGGACCTGCTGAACCTCGACGGGCGGCTTGTCATCATCGCGCTGATGAGCGGTGCAATGGCCGAGGTCAATCTGGCGACCCTCATGCGGCGGCGTCTGACCATGACCGGCTCGACGCTGCGGGCGCGTACCCTCGAGCAGAAAACCGCAGTTGTCGACGCGGCCCGCGAACGGGTCTGGCCGCTCTTCGAGACCGGACGGTTGCACCCTGTCATCCACCAGCGTCTGCCGCTGGCGCAGGCGGCCGAGGCCCACCGCCTGATGGAGGCCAGCACCCACATTGGCAAGCTGCTGCTCGTTACCAGGGCAAGCGAATGACTGTTTGCTGCCTGCCCTCGATGGGGACTGGTGTGGCCGGGCCCGTCAGAGCGCCTGAAGCCCGAAGTCTGAAGCCGCAGCCCATGAGCCGACCGCGAGGGCATTCCTACGGCGTCCCGCCCGTCAGCAGCGACAGGTCCGTGTCGTCGTGCTCCATGGCGAGCATAAGCAGCAGGTAGTCGCGGATGTGCCGGGTGGTCAGGAAGTTTTCCTTGACGTGCTCGTGTCCGGCGGTCCCCACCGCGTCTCGGAGCTCGGGATCGCCGAGCAACTCGACTGCACGGTTGGCCGCACCCTCCGGCGAGTGCACGAGAAAACCGGTTACGCCGTTGAGGAGCTGCAGCCGGATGCCGCCGACCGCGCCGCCGATGACCGGCTTTTTCTTCCAGAGCGCCTCGGTCACCGTCAGCCCGAACCCTTCCTTGATCGACTTCTGCATCACAATGGTCGACCCCCGGACCAGCGCGTTGATGTCGAGATCGCTGAACGGTGGCAGCTCCAGGACGTGGATGTCGGGATCGTTCCCGGCCGCCTCCCGGACCTCGTGCAGGACCTCCGCGCCTTCCGGGTCGTCGGACGCGCCGCCGCCAGCCAGCAGCAGTTGACAGTCATGGCGCCGTCGCGCCATGCGATACGCGCGCATGACGCCGAGTGGATCCTTCAACCGGTCGAACCGGGAGATCTGGGTCAGGATCGGCCGGTCCGGATCCACCCCGTACCGCTCCACGACCGCCCGCACCTTGTCGTCCGGCAGGTCGCGGTTCTTGTCGCTGAGCGGGTCGATCGAGGGCGGCACCATGTACTGCGGGATCGCCAGCTGTTGGGCGAAGTCCGGCATCGAGAAAATCGAGGCATCGTATTGGGCGACGTAGTCCTGCAGGAAACCCCAGACCCGCGGGTCGGGTGTCGAGACGTCGATGTGACAGCGCCAGAGCCAGTGTCCGCCGACGTCCGGCTTCCGGGAGATCAACCCGGCCGGTTGGGGATCGTGCACCACGATCACATCCCCGTAGGTGTCCAGCTCGGCCAGGTTCATTGCGGTCGTGGCGCGAAAGACGTCGAACATCTCCTCGGTGATCGTCTCCTCGCCCCCATGCAGCGCGTTGTGAAACGCCTTGGTCACACCGAAGAACGCCTGGTTGCCTTTGATGACATCCCACGTGGTGTCAATTCCGAGGTCGCGCAGCAACGGGACCATGCGGGTCAGGATTTCGGCCACGCCGCCGCCGACCGAGGTCGAGTTGATGTGCTGCAACCGCAGGTGACGCACGCGGTCGGCCAGCATCAGGAGTTCGTCAATTACCTCCGACCCCACGATCTGGCGGTAGTCCTCGAGACGGGTGCTCATGCTGGTGTACCGTGTCCCGTGCTAGAGGTGCGTTGCCCAAGTCTCGGTGCGCGGCGCCAGGCTGGCAAGGTGCGACGAGGGAGCACATTGGGCATTTGACTGAGGAGCAACGCAGCCCGCCAGGCAGCCCCACCCGGGAATTGGGTGAGGTAGCCCTAGCACGGGGCACCAGTGCCGAGCCGGACGATGTCCCGGCGCAGCTCGTCGAGGCTGCGGACGTAGGGGTTCAGCGCGTCGATCGCCGACGCGAGGTCGGCCCGCCCCCGGTCGGTCAGCCAGCGCGAGAAGTCGCTGGTCCGACGGCCAAGCCGCAGCCTGGCCTCGAAGAAGTGGAAGTAGAGCGATGCGTGGGAGATTGCCGCGACCTTCCGGAAGAAATCGTCGACATCATCCGCGACGATGCCGGTCGGCAGCACGAAGCTGCGGGACCGACAGAAGTGAAACGCCTCCTCCGGACGGCACTCGTAGCCGGGGCGATCCAGCTCGCCAAGATACTCGTCGACCGTTCCGATGACGGCGTCGCGGAGCTCCCTGATGGTGGTGAAGGCGAGCAGGTCGATGGCCGCCAGCTTTTCGGCCAGGGCCTCTTCCCGCAGCGCCTGCGACACCCAGCGGGCGAAGTCGTTGTAGTGCGCCGAGCGCTGAAAGTCGTGCGCAAGATACTCCTGGTGCGTGTGAAAGAAGATCGACGAACCCGGCACCTTGGGTAACTCGGCGCGCAACTCTTTGAGACTGCAGACCTTGATGCCGGTCAGTACCACCAGCCGCAGCTCGGTGTCGAAGATGAAGGACTTCTGGTCTCTCATGCGTCACCAAACACGCGGTCGAAGTTGCTTCCGAGGATCTGCGCGCGAGCGGCGTCGTCGATCCCCAGGTCATCGAGAATCGACATCTGCGTGTCGTAGACCGGTTGTTGCCAGCCACGCGGGAAAAACGACGAATCGGTGCCGAACAGCAGACGGTCCGGCCCGAGCGTCTCAAGCGTCTGCCGGAACACGTCGGCGAGTGTCAGCCCCGGCAGGTATCGCAGCCACGCGTTCGAGCTGGAGGTGTCCAGATGGATGTTCGGGCAGAGGTCGGCCGCCATCAGCGTCTCTCTCAGGAACCCGGCGCCGAAGTGCGGAATCACCACCGGCACCCCCGGGTATCGGGTCGTGAGAGGCACGATCGCCAACGGGTCGCCAAGCCTGATGTCGACGCGGGTCGCGAGCCCCAGCTTGCGTCGGACACCGAGGGTCAGCACCCCGCAGTGGATGAAGACGGCAGCGCCCGCGTCGGCCGCACACGCGAACACCCGGTCGACGCCATCGTGGTCCAGCGCGTAGCCGTGCATCGCTGGAAACAGACACACGCACCGGAGCCCGTCCGCACCGAGCGCGCGGGGCACGCGCGTGCCCGCGCCGGGTGCCGTCGGGTCCACCATGGTCATGCCGACGAGCCGCTTGGGGTGCCGGCGCACGGCAGCGGCGACCGATGGCTCGTCTCCTGGCACACTGGCCATCACCGCGGCGCGGGCGACACCATGGGTGTCGAGCTCGCTGACCCACCGGTCGGCCAGTGTCTCGGGGTCGCCCGGCGGCTGCCAGCCCAGTCGTTCGGGAATCGCGACCGCGGCGTCGTCGGTCAAGGGGGGCGTCGTCTGGCTTCCGAGCGTCGCGAAGAATCGGGAGGAGAAGAAGTGACAGTGTGCGTCGTTGACCATGTTCGCCAGCGGACGATGAAGGATCTTCTCCTGCAGTATACTGGCTGCCCGGCAGTCGGTGGCGAAGGTCCGGCGTCGAAACTATCCGGATCTTCATCGCGGTCAGGGCAGCCGGTTCGGTCGGTGGGCAAAGGAGGTCGTGCTCGTGGCAAGTGTGGGGAAGGTCGGTCGAAACGACCCCTGTCCGTGTGGCAGCGGCAAAAAATACAAGCAGTGCTGCCAGCGCAAGACACACGCTATTAGCTCGACGGCCTGGATCGCGATCGTCGCGTTCGCGGTCGCCGCGCTGGCCGCGTTCATCTTCAGCTTCAACACGACGACCCCGCTCGGCGACGCCAGATGTCCGCCCGGCCAGGTGTGGAATCTCGGGCACGATGGTAGCCCACTACCTCACTGCCACGGCTGAGACAACGTCAGCCTACCGGAATCTGGGCTCCGAGACCGGGGACCCGGGACTCGTATCACTGGCGTCCTGGACCACCGGGCGCCCACCACGATAAAGCCCGAGCCCCGAAGCCCGAATCTCAAGAGCTCTCCTGTCGCCATGGACTACGTCTCACTCGGGCGCACCGGTCTGAAGGTGTCCCGGCTCTGTCTCGGCATGATGACCTACGGGTCACCGAGCTGGCGCGACTGGGTCCTGCCCGAGGCGGAGGGCCGTCGGGTCTTTCGGCGGGCGCTCGAGCACGGCATCAACTTCTTCGACACCGCCGACATGTACTCGATCGGGGTGAGCGAAGAGATTCTGGGGCGCGCCATCAAAGATATGACGCGGCGCGACCAGGTGGTCATCGCCACCAAGGCACATTTTCCGATGGGCGACGGCCCCAACGATCGGGGACTGTCGCGCAAGCATCTCTTCGACGCGATCGACGGGTCGCTGCGGCGTCTCGGGCTGGATCACGTCGATCTGTATCAGATCCACCGCCTCGACCCGGAGACGCCGATCGAGGAAACACTGGACGCGCTCAACGACATCGTGCGGGCCGGCAAGGCGCGGTATCTGGGAGCGTCCAGCATGTATGCCTGGCAATTCGCGCAGCTGCTCCACACGGCCGATCGTCACGGTTGGGCCCGGTTCGTGTCGATGCAAAACCACTACAACCTCGTGTATCGCGAGGAGGAGCGCGAGATGCTTCCGCTGTGCCGGGCGGAGGGGGTCGGGGTGATCCCATGGAGTCCGCTCGCGCGCGGGTTTCTGGCCGGCACACGGAGACCGGAAGCGGAAGCGTGGGGGACGACCCCTCGGGCGAAGAGCGACGCTTTCGCCCACACGCTGTACTACTCGGAGAGCGACTTCCAGATCGTCGAGCGGGTCACCGAGCTGGCCACCCGGCGTGAGCTGACGCCTGCGCAGATCGCCCTGGCCTGGCTGGTGCGTCAGCCCGGTGTCACCGCCCCGATCGTCGGGGTGTCACAGATCGCCCAACTCGACCAGCTGGTTGCCGCGCTCGATGTCGAGCTGGATGACGAGGAGTGCGCGTTTCTCGAAGCGCTCTACACCCCGCACGCGGTGCTGGGGCACTCCTAGTCTAGGACCCGGGTGGGAATAGGGAATAGCTGGGCGTCTTGGAGGTGACGGCGATGAACCGATCCAGACGACTCGCTGGTATACGCAACCAGAGTTCTGCCGACTGCTTACGCGCGCTGGGGTTACGGAGATCGCCGTGCGGCGCGGGTACACGTCGCGGCGAGAAGCCCTCCGGTTGCCTCCTGCCTTCTGACTTCTGCCACTTGGAAGAGTGCGCTCATCCCCCTCACCCAGGCCCTCTCCCGGAGGGAGAGGGAGAAACCGGAGCGCTCGTGTCGGAAGCCTCTAGAGGTCGAAATACATCGCGAACTCCCACGGGTGCGGCCGCAGGCGGATCGCATCCACTTCGCCGCGCTTGAAGTCGATCCAGGTCTCCACGAGGTCGGACGTGAACACGTCGCCGTTCAGCAGGAAGTCGTTGTCCGCCGCCAGCGCGTCGAGTGACTCCTCCAGACTCCCCGGCGTGCTCTCGATCTTGGCCATCTCCTCGGGAGGGAGATCGTACAGGTCCTTGTCGAGCGGTCCCGGCGGCGTGATCTTGTTCTGAATGCCGTCGAGTCCGGCCATCAGCATCGCGCTGAACGCCAGATAGCCGTTGCATGTCGGGTCGGGGAACCGGACCTCGATCCGCTTCGCCTTCTCGCTCGCCGAGTACACCGGAATCCGGACCGCCGCGCTCCGGTTCCGAAACGAGTAGATCAGGTTGATCGGCGCCTCGTAGCCCGGCACCAGACGGCGATACGAGTTGGTGGTCGGGTTGCAGAACGCCAGCAGCGCCCCGGCGTGCTTCAGGATGCCGCCGATGTAGTAGAGCGCGGTCTTGCTGAGTCCCGCATGGGCGCCCGGATCGAAGAACGTATTCTTCCCGTCCTTCCAGAGACTCTGGTGGACGTGCATGCCAGAGCCGTTGTCCTGGAAGATCGGTTTGGGCATCATCGTCACCGTCTTGTCGTGTCGCCGCGCCACGTTCTTGACGACATACTTGTACTTCAGCAGCTTGTCGCCCATGCTCACGAGCGAGTCGAACCGCATGTCGATCTCCGTCTGACCGGCGGTGCCGACCTCGTGGTGGTGCACCTCGATCGCGACGCCGACCTGTTCGAGCTCGAGCATCATCTCGGTCCGGAGATCCTGGTGGCTGTCCATCGGGGGGACCGGGAAGTAGCCCTCCTTGTAGCGCGGCTTGTAGCCAAGGTTGGGCTGCTCGTCGCGCCCGCTGTTCCAGAACCCCTCCTTCGCGTCGACATAGTAGAAGCCATGGTCATGGCTCTGGCTGAACCGCACGTCGTCGAGAATGAAGAACTCCGGTTCCGGTCCGAAATACGCCGTGTCCGCGATTCCGGTGCTGTTCAGATACGCCTCGGCCTTCTGGGCGACATAGCGGGGGTCTCGAGAATAGGCCTCGCCCGTGATCGGGTCCTTGACGTTGCAAATGATGTTCAGGGTCGGGTGCTGGGTGAACGGGTCCTCGAACGCGGTCGCCGGGTCGGGGAACAGCAGCATGTCGCTTTCCTGGATCTGCTTGAACCCGCGGATGCTCGAGCCGTCGAACCCGACCCCTTCCTCGAAGGCGTCCAGGTCGAACTCCTTCGCGGAGACGGTGAAGTGCTGCCAGAGTCCCGGCAGATCGATGAACCGTAGATCGATCGCCGGAATGCCCTTGTCCTTGATCAATGCCATCACGTCGTTCGGTGTCATCCGTCGTCCTCCCTATCCCTCTATTGGTGGCGCAATCCGTTACACCACGTCTCGTTCGCCGGTGCGAATGTTGAGGCTTTCTTCGACCGGGATCACGAAGACCCGCCCATCGCCGATTCTGGCTGCGGACATGATCGCGTCTATCACGCCCTCCACCATCTCGTCCGGCACGACCGCCTCGATCTTCATCTTCGGTAACAGGCTCACCTCGTACTCGCGTCCGCGATACACGGCCGAGTGTCCCCGTTGCCGCCCGTGACCACGCACCTCGGTGACGGTCATGCCACCCACGTTGCACGCAGCCAGCGCGTCTTTGACCTCGTCCACCTTGTTGGGTCGCACGATCGCCTTAACGAGCTTCATCGGCCACACCCACTGCCTGTTCGAGATCGGCCCGCAGGTTCTGCTCCATGTCCGGCGACAGCTTGGCGCCGTTGCGGGTCAGGTGGAACACGTCGATCGCCCGGTCGCCCTCGGTCGAGATCAGCACGAGGTCGATGTCGCAGCCGTGTTCCGAGATGACACGGCTGATGCGGTAGAGCAGCCCCCACTGGTTGGCGCCGCCGATCTCGAGCACCGTGTAGCGATCCGAGTAGTGGTGGTCAAAATGCACCAGGCTGTGGACTCGGATCTTGCCCCGCTGCGCCCGCGCGGCAGCGTCCCGGCCCCTGAGCATCGCCGTCAGCTCGACGTTGCCAGTGACCACATCCTGCAGCAGTCTGGTCAACTCGGACGGACCAGACTCGTTGAGCTCCAGGAACAGGTCGGCGTCGACGAAGCGGAACACGTCGATCACCACGTTCTGGCGATTGCTCATCGCCTGCCCGCGCAGGATGTCCATGCCGAAGTATGAGAGGACCCCGCAGATATTGGAGAAGATCCGTGGCCGATCCTTGGTGACGACACTCAGTCCCCAGACGTCGTCGTGCTTGTCAAGCGTCAGACGCACCTCGTCCGGCTCGAGGTCGCGTGACAGCCGGATGTGCGCATACACCGTGCGCGGGTCGACGAGGCGGAGGTAGCGTTGCGGCAGTCCCTCGAGAAAGCCGGTCACCTGGTGCTTGGAGATCTCCGGCGGACGGTGGGCCTGGAGCTGCGCGATGCTCGACTGTCCGCTCGCGATCACCTCGTCGCCGTAGCCCAGCGTGATGCGGTTGTAGGTGTCCACGTAGAGCCGCCACAGGAGGTCTTCTTTCCACGGCGTGAGGGTGTTCGGGCTCACCGCCTGGATGTCGGCGAGCGTCAGCAGACACAGCATCTTGAGCCTGTCCTCGGTGCCGACCAGCCGGGCGAACTGTCGTGCCACCTCCGGGTCCTCGCTGTCCCGGCGGAACGCCGCCACCGACATCTGGAGATGGTGCCGGATCAGGAACTCGACCGTGCGGATCGACTCGGGGGGCACCCGGAGCCGTCGGAGCGGTCCCTCCGCCATCCGGATGCTTTCCTCGGCGTGGTTCCTGTTCGTCCACTTCCCGACGTCGTGAAACAGCAGCGCCAGCACGATCAGCTCCGGCTGCCGCAGCTCGGCGAGGACGCGGGCGAACCGCCGTCGCTGGGTGGCGTTCGGGTCGGCGAGCTCCGACAGATTGCGGATGGTCAAGAGCGTGTGCTCGTCGACCGTATATTTGTGGTAGAAGTCGCGGATGACCCGGCAGTAGATCTTGCGGAACTCCGGAAACATGCGGCCCAGCAGGCCGCTCTCGTGCATCTCTGACAGCCGCTCGTAGAGCCCCGGTTTTGGCGTGAGCAAGTGCAGGAACTGGTCACGCTCGCCCGTGGCCGGAAAGAACGCCTCAGATGTGTAGCGGTCGCTGTGCCGTTCAACAAACGCCAGCGCCTCGGGCGACACCGGACAGCCCTCGTCGATCGCCGCCTGGAAGGCGTTGAGCCAGGTGCGTGGCTGGAGCGATGCTCGGACGGTGTCGACGAAGCCGATCCCGTCGCGGCTCATCAGGATATTGTCGCCAACCGACTTCGTCGTCCCGGGACCGGGCGGCGGGTTCGCCTCGGTGATGGCGGCGGCCAGGATCCGCGCGATGATCCGGGCGTGATGGAAGTAGACGCTCATCAGCGCTTCGACCTGCCTCCGTGCTTCGCCGCCGGGCGACCCGAACCGTTCGGCAACCGCCTCCTGATCATCGTGGCTCAGGACGTTCAGATTGCGCCGGTTCTCCAGATGCAACAGTGACCGGAGCCGGAGGAAAAACTCCTCCGCCTCGTCGAGTGCCTCGACGAGGCGGCCGGAGGTCGCAGGCACCGAGCGGGCCGTGCCTGGCTGGGTCAGGGCCACGAACGTCCGAATCGCTGCGACATCGCGGAGCGCCCCGGGCGCCTCCTTCACGTCCGGCTCGAGCTGGTAGATCGTGGCGTTGAAGTGCCGATGGCGCTCGGCGACCAGACCGAACAATGCCTCGACCGTCGGTTGTCGCCAGACCGACTCGGGGCCGTGGACGAGGGTGTCGAATCGCTCGAAGACACCGGCATCGCCCGTCAGGAAGCGGGAGTCGCCGACCGCGACGAGAAACTCCGGGTTGTCCGTCTCGGCCTGCGAGAACTCGCTCAACTGGCGCACCTGATGACCCACATCGAAGCCGAGGTCCCAGAGCGGGTGTAACAGCGCCTTGACGAAACGTTCCTCGGCGGCAGCAATCGGGCCGCCAAACAGGATCATCAGGTCGAGGTCAGAGTGGAGACACAGGTGGCGTCGGCCATATCCGCCAATCGCCAGCAGCGCGACCGGGGTCTCGGCCTGTGAGGAGGCTTCCGCGTATATCCGCATCACGAGGCGGTCGATCCGTCTGGAGTAGTTCTCTGCCGCCTGCGCGCCACCCCGTGCCAGACGGATCTCGACGCGGTACTCGTCGCGCGCTGCGCAGAGCATCTCGGCGAGGGAGCGCTCACCGGCCGGCGCGGCATCGGCGGCGTGCTCAATGGTCATCGATACGCGAAGCTCCACACAACGCTGACCCGGGCCGATACGGTGCGGGCCCGCGGGTCAGCCGACCCGAGACGGGTGCCGCCAACCTTGGCTTCGTCTCGGGCTTCAGGCGCTCCGGTGGGTTCTCACAGACCCGCTGTTCACTCGTCTCTCTAAGGACTTGAGACCTTGGACGTGAGATCTCTCGGAGGGTGCTGAAGAATGCGGCGAAGCCCTCAGGGTTTTTTGACTCCTAACTTCTGACTTCCGTAGGACCCCGTCACCTAGTACCCGCTGCTGAAGCCGAAGGTGGCGACCGCCTGGACCGGGAGCCGCCGTACGGGACGCCAACTACCTGCCATGTGGGTGCCTCGGACCGTCAGTCGCCCGAATGAACGAGTCATCTTACCAGAGGTTCTGGCATCCGGCGGCGGTGACGGAGGTGGATGCTGCCGCCGTCGGCTGCGAACGTGTTCAGCAGCCGATTCACCGAGCGCCCGGAGCCTGAGGCCCGCAAGCGATGTAGCGATGAACCCTCACCCCGCCCCTCTCCCAGAGAGAGGGAGAAGCGGGAGCGCCCCAATTCGCCGGTTTTCTACAGATTGAACCCTCGCTCGTCGTGCAGGGCGAGGTCGAGCCCGGTGCCTTCCTCCTCGGCGGTCACGCGGATGCCGATCATGCCGTCGACCACCTTGACGAGGATGAACGTCAGCGCGCCCGAATACACCAGGGTGGCGACGATGCCCACCGCCTGCAGCCAAAGCTGGTTGCCGATGTTCAGGTCCTCCACCGAGCCGCCCAGTGCGCTGGAGGCGAACACCCCGGTCAGGAGCACGCCCACAATGCCCCCGATGCCGTGGACGCCGAAGACGTCCAGTGAGTCGTCATAGCCGATCAGGCGCTTCAGGCTGTTGGCGCCCCAGTAGCACAGCACGCCAGCGGCGAGCCCGATCGCCAGAGCGCCCACCGGGCCGACGTACCCGGACGCCGGGGTGATCGCGGCCAGTCCCGCGATCGTGCCGGTGGCGATGCCGAGCACGCTCGGCTTGCCGTGACTGGACCACTCGATGAGCATCCAGGTGAACCCGGCCATCGCGGCAGAGATGTGCGTCACCGCCATCGCCATGCCGGCTACTCCATCGGCCGCAGACGCGCTGCCGGCGTTGAAGCCGAACCAGCCAACCCACAGCATCGAGGTGCCGACGACGGTGAGCACCAGGCTGTTGGGCGCCATCGGGGTGTCGGGGTATCCGCGACGCTTGCCAAGCAGGATACAGAGCACCAGCGCGGCGACCCCGGCGTTGATGTGCACGACGATGCCGCCCGCGAAATCGAGCACTCCCATCTCGCCGAGGAAGCCGCCGCCCCAGACCCAGTGGGCCACCGGAGTGTAGACGACGGTCAACCACAGCGCCATGAAGACCATCATCGCCGAGAACTTCATGCGCTCGGCGAATGCCCCGACCATGAGCGCCGGCGTAATGACGGCGAACGTGAGCTGGAACATCTGGAAAACCGACTCGGGGATTGTGCCCGAGAGGGTGTCCACCTCGACGCCCGAGAGAAAGAGCTTGCCGAAACCGATGAAGCCGTTCAGACTCCCGCCATCGCCGAACGCCAGTCCGTAGGCGTAGACCGTCCACAAGACGGTCACCATGCAGGTGATCGCGAAGCACTGCATCATGACCGACAGAACGTTCTTGGCGCGTACCAGCCCGGCGTAGAAGAGCGACAGCCCGGGGATGGTCATGAAGAGAACGAGCACGCTCGAGGTGAGCATCCAGGAGGTGTCGCCGGCGCTCAGCTCGTCCTGCGCGGCTGCCAGTCGGGGGAGCGCGAGCACGAGGAGTGCGGCTGCGAGCGGAACCGCGGCTCTACGTTTGAGGGTCGTCATCAGTCCGGCTCCTCCTCGAGGCATTAGATTGCGTTGATTGCGTTGATGTCGCTGACGAAGATCTTGGCGTCGCCGATGGTCCCGGTGCGCGCCGCGCTCTCCCGGTTCCCCTTGCTCATATCAGACTTCTCCAGTCTGCACAGTCGCTGTCACGGTGAGACGGCCCTTCTAGAGCGCTTCGTCGCCGATCTCACCGGTTCTGATCCGCACCGCCTGCCCGATCTCGCTGATGAACACCTTGCCGTCCCCGATCGACCCGGTGCGTGCCGTCTGGATGATCGCGTTGGACGCCGCCTCGACCAGCTCGTCGTTGACCACCGTCTCGATCTTCATCTTCGGCACGAAGTCGACGGTGTATTCGGCGCCGCGGTAGATCTCGGTGTGTCCCTTCTGCCGGCCAAAGCCTTTGACCTCGGTCACGGTGAGCCCCTGCACGCCCGCCTTGGCGAGCTCATCCCGGACGTCGTCGAGCACATGGGGTTTGATGATGGCGGTGATCAACTTCATCTGTTTCTCCTGGCTACCGGCGATGGACGCCTCGCGCGTCCGTGACGAGCACATCTCTGGTCTGGAGCCGCGGTCCCGCGAGCGGGTAGTCAGCCGATGGAATATACATAGCAAGGCTCGGGCCAGGCCGAGTCGATCTGGGGGCGGGCCGGCCGACAAAGTGAAACCAGGGCCGGAGCGAGGTGTGGGGCTATCTGGCCCTCGTCCCGGATCGACGAGATTGTGGAGGTGGGAGGATCGATTCGACGTTCATGTAGAACCGCCGGGCGTGGGTGCCGTGTGGTAGCGTGCGCAGTCGATGTCGTACTTCTTGACCTTGTAGCTGACGATCCGATCTGTGGACCGGAGCAGGGTGGCCGCCCTCACGCGGTTGCCACGCGTCGCCTTGAGCGCGTCCTCGATCAGGTCCTTCTCATACGCCTCGACGGCGTCGCTGAGCGACAGGCTCATCACCGTACCGGATGCCTCGCCGGTCTGGAGGGACGGCGGGAGATCGTGCGCGTGGATGACGCTGCCGTCACAGACGAGCACCGCCCGCTCGATCGCGTTCTCGAGCTCCCGCACGTTCCCAGGCCAGTGATACGCCATGAGCATGTCGATCGCCGGGGTTGAGATCCGCTTCACGTGCTTGCCGTGCTCGACGGCGTAGCGATCCAGAAAGTGGTCGGCGAGTAGCAGCACGTCGGTCTTCCGCTCCCGCAGCGGCGGCACGAAGATCGCGAAGACGTTGAGGCGGTAGTGGAGGTCCTCCCGGAACGTGCCGGCGGCGATCGCCTTCTCGAGGTCCGAGTTGCTCGCCGCGATCAGCCGGACGTTCACTGTGACCGGTTCGGTGCCGCCCAGACGCTCGAACTCCCGCTCCTGCAGGACGCGGAGCAGCTTGACCTGTGTCGACGGGTTGAGGTCCCCGATTTCATCCAGAAACAGGGTGCCACCGTGAGCCAGCTCGAAGCGCCCCTTCTTGCGGCCTTGGGCGCCGGTGAACGCCCCTTTCTCGTAGCCGAACAGCTCGGACTCGATCAGTGAGTCGGGGAGCGCCGCACAGCTCACCTTGATGAACGGCTTCTTGGCGCGCGGCGAGTTGTAATGGATGGCGTGGGCGATCAGCTCCTTCCCGGTACCCGATTCGCCCCGCACGAGCACGGTCGTGTTGACGCCGGCCACCTGGGCCACCTGGGCGTAGACCTGCTGCATTGGTCGACTGGTGCCCACGATGTTGGAGAAATCGTAACGCTGCTTCAGTTCCCCGCGCAGGTGGACGTTCTCGTCGACTAGCCGCTGACGCTCGGCGTCCACCAGGTGGTTGACCCGGATCGCCTGGGCGATCATCGAGGCGACCACGTCGAGAACCCGGACGTAGCCCTGGTAGTCGCGTCCCTTCTCGAACGGCAGATCGATGCTGAGGGCGCCGACCGGCTTCTTCCGGGTCTTGATCGGCACGCAGATGAAGCTGATGTCGCGGCGGTCGAGGTTCTTGCGCCGCGCCCTGTTGAGGAACGTCGGCTCCTTGCTGGCGCGCGGCACAATGACCGGTCTGCCGCTCTCGACCACCCGACCCGTCACGCCCTCGCCGATCGCGTACCGCGCCGAGCGTCCCTCCGGGGTGAGCCCCTCGGAGGCTTCCACCTGGAGCAGTCCCGAGTCCGGGTTCAACAGGGTGATGGAGCTGCACACGACGCTGTCCCGTCGGTCGAGCAGCTGCAGGACCCGCTGGAGCGACGCTCGCAGACTGGAGCCGCCGGCGAGCGCGTCGTTGACCTTGGCGAGCGCGATCAATCGGGCGGCGTCGTTGGAGATCGCTCGTTCTTTCGCCATTGGGATAAGGGTGTCTGTGTTGCTGCTGAGACGAAGCCGTGACGCCAACCTGCTTCTGCCTTCTGACTACCAGCGGGCGGCTGCACGGCGCACCTAAGATCCAGGGCCTCCAAGTATGCGCCCTACGGCAGGGGCATCGGGAGCCGTGTCTCACCCATCAGATAGCGGTCGATGCCGGCGGCCGCGCTGCGGCCCTCGGCGATTGCCCATACGATCAGCGACTGACCGCGTTGCATGTCGCCCGCGGCGAACACCCCAGCGACGCCGGTCATCCAGTTCGCGTCCCTAGACACGTTGCCGCGGTCGGTGAGCGTCACGCCGAGCTGGCTGAGCAGCCCGTCGCGCGTTGGCCCGAGGAAACCCATCGCTAGCAGGACGAGGTCGACCTCGAGCTCGAACGCGCTGCCCGGCACCGGGGTGAAGGACACACGCCCGTCTTCGCGCGTCATCTCGACCTCACTGGCGTGCAGGGCTGTCACCTGGCCGGCCTCATTGCCGGTGAATCGATCGGTGGACACCGAGAACACCCGCTCGCCGCCCTCTTCGTGCGCCCCGGAGACGCGGAAGATGTTAGGCCATTCCGGCCACGGGTTTGTCTCGTGCCGCTGGTCCGGCGGTCGCGGCAGCAACTCGAACTGGTGAATCGACCGCGCACCCTGCCGGTGCGCCGTACCGAGACAGTCGGCGCCGGTGTCGCCGCCGCCGATGATCACGACCCGCTTGTCTTCCGCGGTGATGAACTCGTCGTCGCTGATCACGTCACCCTCGCAGCGCCGGTTCTGCAGGGTGAGATACTCCATCGCGAAGTGGATGCCACGCAACTCGCGCCCAGGCACCGTGAGGTCACGGGGCCTGCCGGCTCCGCCGGCGAGCAGCATCGCGTCGCACTCCCGTCTCACCGTATCGGCCGGCACCGTGACGCCGACGTCGGTGTTGACCTGGAATGTGATGCCCTCGGCCTCGAGGATCGACAGACGGCGGCTCAGGAATCGCTTCTCCATCTTGAATTCCGGGATGCCATACCTGAGCAACCCGCCGATCCGGTCCGAGCGCTCGAAGACGGTGACCTGATGCCCAGCCCGGTTCAGCTGGTCGGCGGCGGCGAGACCGGCCGGCCCGGACCCGACGACCGCCACCGTCTTGCCGGTGCGGGTCTTCGGGGGCTCGGGGCGGATCCAGCCCTCCTCGAACGCGCGTTCCACGATGGCGGCCTCGATCGACTTGATTGTCACGGCGTCTCGGTCGATCGCGAGCACGCAAGAGCCCTCACACGGCGCCGGGCAGAGCCGTCCGGTCCACTCCGGGAAATTGTTGGTCTTATGGAGACGGTCGATCGCGGCTTGCCATCTGTCCCGGTAGACGAGGTCGTTCCAGTCCGGAATGAGGTTGCCCAATGGGCACCCCTGGTGACAGAACGGGATCCCGCAATCCATGCAGCGGGCGCCTTGCGCCTGCAGATCCTGGGTGGCGTAGGGCAAATAGACCTCGCGCCAGTCGTGGCGGCGCTCATCGACGGCACGGGTCGACTGCTTCCGTCGGTCGATCTCGATGAATCCCTTCAGCGTGCCCATCGGTTCCAATACGCCGGTGTCGCCCGTCGCAGACACCTCCAGATCGAGGCTCCGCGCGGACCCGAGGCCTCACCTCCCGGCGGGGGTGGCGTGAATCCCTAACATAACAGATGCCTGATCCGAACGAGGCCAGGAGCGCGATCGCTGGCTGTCTCCCGGGAGCACTCCGTCAATACGCGGCGGTCCCGACCAGCTCGGCGAATCCCGGTTCCCGGGACTCGGCCCGCGCCTTGGCTTCTGCCCGCAGGACCCGTTTGTAGTCGCGTGGCATCACCTTGACGAAGCTCGCGCGCAGCTCGGTCCACCCCTCGAGCACTCGCTGACCACACGGACTCGTCGTGTGGTCGACATGGCGCGTGATCAGCTCCCGCACGAGATCGGCGTCGTCATCGTCCAACTCCTCGAGGTCGACCATGTCCATGTTGCACCGGCCGGCGAAGTTACCGTCGCGATCGAGGACGTAGGCGATCCCGCCGCTCATCCCCGCCGCGAAGTTCCTCCCTGTGGGCCCGAGAATCACGACCCGTCCACCGGTCATGTACTCGCACCCGTGGTCCCCGACAGCTTCGACCACCGCGTGCACGCCGCTGTTTCGCACGCAGAACCGCTCGCCGGCGACGCCATGCACGAACGCCTCGCCACCGGTGCCGCCGTAGAGCGCCACGTTGCCGATGATGATGTTCTCCTCGGCGACGAACGTGGAGGCGCGTGGCGGGAAGATGGCGAGCCGCCCGCCCGAGAGCCCCTTGCCGAAGTAGTCGTTGGCGTCACCTTCGACCCTCAACGTGATCCCGCGTGGGACGAACGCCCCGAAGCTCTGTCCGGCCGACCCGGTGAACCTGATGTCGATCGTGCCGTCCGGCAGCCCATCGCGTCCCCAGCGACGGGTAATCTCGGACCCGAGCATCGTCCCGGTGGTGCGGTTGACGTTCCGGATCGGCAGGCTGAACGACACCGGCGTCCGCTGCTCGATCGCCGGCTTGCATTGCTCGATCAGTGTGTTGTCGAGCGCGCGCTCCAGCCCGTGGTCCTGTGTCCGGACCGCGCGTCGGGCCACCGTCTCCGGGACGTCCGGGTCGTGCAGGATCTGGGACAGATCCAGCCCCTTGGCTTTCCAGTGGTCGACCGCCTCGGTGGTGTCCAGACGGTCGACGTGGCCGATTATCTCCTCCATCGTGCGGAAGCCCAGGGTCGCCATGAGCTCGCGCACCTCCTCGGCTACGAACCGGAAGTAGTTCTCCACGAACTCGGGCCGGCCGGTGAAGTGCTTTCGCAGCTCCGGGTTCTGTGTCGCGATACCCACCGGACAGGTGTCGAGATGGCAGACCCGCATCATGATGCACCCGGACACCACGAGCGGGGCGGTCGAGAAACCGTACTCCTCGGCGCCCAGCAGCGCCGCGATGACGACATCGCGCCCGGTCTTCATCTGCCCGTCCACCTGCACCACGATCCGGTCACGCAGCCGGTTCAGCACCAGGACCTGCTGCGTTTCCGCCAGCCCGAGCTCCCACGGCACGCCGGCGTGTTTGATGCTGGTGAGCGGCGACGCGCCGGTGCCGCCGTCATGTCCTGAGATCAGGACCACGTCGGAGTGCGCCTTCGCCACGCCGGCCGCGACCGTGCCGACACCCACCTCGGCCACCAGCTTCACGTTGATCCGCGCCCGCGGGTTCGCGTTCTTCAGGTCGTGGATGAGCTGGGCCAGATCTTCGATCGAATAGATGTCGTGATGCGGCGGCGGCGAGATCAGCGGCACACCCGGAGTGGAGTAGCGCACCTTCGCGATCCACGGGTAGACCTTGAACCCCGGCAACTGCCCGCCCTCGCCCGGCTTCGCCCCTTGCGCCATCTTGATCTGCAGGTCGTCGGCGTTCACCAGATACTCGCTGGTCACCCCGAATCGCCCGGACGCGACCTGCTTGATGGCGCTGCGCCGCAGGTCGCCGTTGGCGTCCGGGGTAAACCGCGCCGGGTCCTCCCCGCCTTCACCGGTGTTGGACTTGCCGCCGAGCCGGTTCATCGCGATGGCCAGGGTCTCGTGCGCCTCTGCGCCGATCGACCCGTAGGACATCGCCCCGGTCGCGAACCGCCTCAGGATCGACTCGACCGGTTCCACGTCGTCGATCGGGATCGGCGTGTCGGCCGCCCGTAGCTCGAACAGGCCGCGGAGCGTCGCACGCTTCCGGTTCTGGTCGTTCACCAGCTGCGCGTACTCCCGGTAGACCTCGTATTGCCCGCTCCGGGTGGCGTGCTGGAGCTTGTAGACCGTCTCCGGGTTGAACAGGTGATACTCGCCGTCCCGGCGCCACTGGTATTCGCCGCCGGTGTCCAGCTCGCCGTCCTCGTCGCCGCGTGTCGGAAACGCGCGATGATGCCGTCGCTGCGCCTCGGCGGCGACCGTGTCGATGTCGATGCCGCCGACCCGCGACGCGGTCCACGTGAAATATTGGTCGACGAACGCCTTGTGCAGCCCCACTGCCTCGAAGATCTGCGCGCCGCGGTAGCTCTGCAGTGTCGAGATCCCCATCTTCGACATCACCTTCAACACGCCCTTCGTGAGGGCGAGAATATGATGCCGGATGGCCTGGGGCGGGTCGATGTCGGGCACCTCCCCCTCGCAGATCAGCTCTTCGATCGTCTCGAACGCCAGATACGGGTTGATGGCCCCGGCGCCATAGCCGAGGAGCAGCGCCATGTGGTGCACCTCCCGCGCTTCGCCCGACTCGATGATCAGCCCGCATCGTGTTCGTGTGCCCTCGCGCACCAGGTGGTGATGGACGCCGGCGGTCGCCAGCAGACTCGGGATCGGCACATGCTCGGCGTCCACCCCGCGGTCCGAGAGCACAAGGAACGTGTGGCCGGCCTCGACCGCCTCGCTGGCCTGACGACACAGCTCGTCCATCGCTCGCTTGAGCCCCGCCGCCCCGCCGCCGGCGTCGAACAACATCGGCAGCGTCACCCCGCGCAGCGTCGGGTCGGCGCTGTGCCGCAGCTTCGCCAACTCCTCGTTGTCGAGGATCGGGTAGTCGACGCGCATCTGGTGACAGGATTCCGGCTCCGGTTTCAGCAGGTTCCGCTCCGGGCCCAGGGTCGAGCTCATGTCGGTGACGAGCTCCTCCCGGATCGCGTCGAGCGGTGGGTTGGTCACCTGGGCGAACAGCTGCTTGAAGTAGTCGTAGAGCAGCCGCGGCCGGTCCGACAGCACCGCCAGCGCCGTGTCGGTGCCCATCGACCCGATCGGCTCGGCCCCGGTGGCGGCCATCGGGCCAAGCAGCAGCCGCAGGTCCTCTTCCGTGTAGCCGAATGCCCGCTGACGTCGCAGGATCGACTCGCGTTCGGGCGGCGCGGCGTAGGGAGCGTCAGCCAGGTCTCGGAGGTGGATGACGTGTGTGTCGAGCCACTCTCGATAGGGGTGTTCCGCCGCCAGATCCGCCTTGATCTCCTCGTCGTCGATGATGCGGCCTTGCGCCGTGTCGACCAGGAAAATCCGGCCCGGGTGCAGGCGTTCCTTCACCAACACGTTCTCGGGTGGGATGTCGAGCACGCCGACCTCGGAGGCCATGATGACCATATCGTCGGTGGTCACGTAGTAGCGTGACGGCCGCAGCCCGTTGCGGTCGAGCACGGCGCCGACGACCGTGCCGTCCGTGAACGCGATCGACGCGGGGCCGTCCCACGGCTCCATCAGCGAGGCGTGATACTCGTAGAACGCCTTCCGGTCCGGGGACATCGACTCGTGCTTGCTCCACGGCTCCGGGATCATCATCAGGATCGCGTGGGGCAGCGACCGGCCGGTCATCACCAGGAACTCGAGTACGCTGTCGAACGTGGCGGTATCGCTCTGCCCCTCCCTGATCACCGGAAACAGTTTCTCGAGGTCGTCACCGAACAGGTCCGACTCGCACAACGCTTCGCGGGCGCGCATCCAGTTGATGTTGCCGCGGAGCGTGTTGATCTCACCATTGTGCGCAATGTAGCGATACGGGTGCGCCAGCGGCCATGATGGGAACGTGTTGGTGCTGAACCGCGAGTGGACGAGCGCCAGCGCCGACTCGAAGTCCGGTTCCACCAGATCCGGGAACATGGTGGTCACCTGGTCGGCGATCAGCATGCCCTTGTAGACGATGGTCTGCGACGACAGGCTGGCGATGTAGAACAGGTGCGACTCGTCCAGCGCCAGTCCGTCGGCCTCCCGCGCGATCCGCTTCCGGATGACGTAGAGCTTCCGCTCGAACTGTGCCTGGGCGTCCGGACCGTCGCCACGGCCGCCGCCGCGGCCGATGAACACCTGCCGCATGGCGGGCTCGCCCTGACGGGCGGTCTCGCCGAGCGGGGTGTCGTCGGTTGGGACGTCCCGCCAGCCGAGCAGGGTCTGCGCTTCCTCCGCCACGATCCGCGTCACAAGCGCTTCGATGCGGGCGCGCTCGTCCATCCGGCGTGGCAGGAACAGCATGCCGACGCCGTACTCCCCGGTGGCCGGCAGCGTGAACCCGAGCGCGGCGGTCTCCCGGCGCAGGAACTTGTCGGGCACCTGCAACAGCAGTCCGGCGCCGTCGCCGGTGTTCGTCTCGCACCCGCATGCCCCGCGATGCAGCAGGTTGAGCGCCACTTCGAGCGCCTGGTCGACGAGCTTGTGCGAGCGGACACCCTTGATGTTGACCACGAAACCGACACCGCAGGCGTCATGCTCGAGCCGGGGGTCGTAGAGACCCTGAACGCCCGGTGCCCGGGTTGGCTGTGAACAGTCGTGTCGCGTCACAGGTTGGCCCCCCGTGTGGCGTGGGCGGCTGGACCGGACTGCGCGCGCGACGATGCACGGCGGTTGCCGGTGCGCCGGCGTGTGCCGATCGTGGGTCGGGCGGAGACCGGCCGGGCCGCGGCGTCCCCTGTGCCGTTCTGGAGCAACGTGATGAATTCGGTGACCGCCGGGTTCAGTCGCCGATTGCGGCGATGCACGATGCTGAGCGGCCGGACCAGTGTCGGTTCCCCAGGCGGCAGGATGAACTGCGCCTGCACCAGCGTTTGCCGTTGCACCTCGCGTCGCAGTGTCGGTTCCGGCAGGACGGCGACCCCGGCGCCCTCGTCGACCGCTTGTTTGATCGTCTCGATGTTGTCGAACTCGGCGGTGACGTCGACCTCGACCGCGTATCGCCTGAGGAACCGGTCGACCTCGCGCCGGACCGGCAATTCACGGTCGAACGCCACGAATCGCTCCCCTGCCAGGTCGGCGGGGCGCACGCTGCGCTGGCCGTTCTGGTCAGGGGCCATCCGCGCGAACCGGTGCGTCGGCGGGCAGGCGACCACCATGAGCTGACGCTTCCAGGGAATGGCGGTGAGCTCCCGGCCGGGCGTGACGAAGGACATGAGCCCCAGGTCGGACTGGTCGTTCAGAATCCGCCGGGAGACCTCGTCCGGGTGCATGTACTCCAGGTCGATGCCGGCGCCCGGCACGAGGGCGCGAAACCGGTCCACATATTGGCTCAGGTCGTGCAGCCCCACCGAGTAGATCGCGGCCAGCCGGACGGTGTGACCTGAGGGGTTCTGCCGGCGGTGGAGCGCGTTCTCCAGCTCGTGATAGCGCTCGACGATCTCCTGGCAACCGGTGAAAAAAATCTTGCCTTCCGGTGTCAGCACCCAGGGTCGTTTCGAGCGGTCGATGAGCTGCGCGCCAAGGTGCTTCTCCAGCTGTCGCACCGCCTGACTGGCGGCCGACTGAGTGACCGAGCTCGCCTCCGCCCCGCGGGAGAAGCTCTGATGGCGGACGACGTCGCAGAAGATGTTGAGCGTTTCAATGTGCATGAGATCGTCTTACTTTATCACATATCACATGAAGCGCTAATGATTGGAATACTCAATATAAGTTATACTAATAGCTATCGTCCTAGGCGACACCCGGCTGATGGCTCGTCGTGATCGATGCCCTAGCCGAGACGCTCGGCGACCGTGTCGAGCGTCGCCGCTGCCTGAGTCTGCGCCAGCAGACCGAACCGGGCACGCGGGTCCGTCTCCTGGGTCAGGGTCCACTCGGCGCCGGCGGACAGCGTGGCCAGGAACGCATCCAGGGCGGGGCGAAACGCCGTGAGCGTCTCGGCCCGGTTCGGGGCCAGCAGACGGTCGTTGGCAACGCACTCGATCTCGTTGCCCCGGAACCGCACGGGTCCCGGCAGTGACGTGTCCGTTTCGAGCAGCCGTCCGGCGCGGAGCAGCAGCCGGCCCAGCGTTGCTAGCCTGTGGGACAGCGGGCCATCGAGCGGTTGCCGCCGCGCGTATTGCAGCCCGAGCCGTCCCCCGGCCCGGTCCAGGACGTAGTGTGCCTCGTGGGCCACGAGCACGACACACGGGCCGGTCGGCATGTGGGAGTAGTCGGCGACGTCGATGAGCAGCCCGTCCACCGCCTGTGTCTGGATCCAACGGTGAAATACCGGGATGACGTCGCCGGGCTCGAGCAGCGACTCGTCGTCGAGAAAGATCTTCAGGGCGATTCGCTGCAGGTTCGCAACGTCGGGCGCGATGGTGGAAGTGCTGACGGCCCCCATCCTACGCTCTTCCGGCGACCGCCGGGGGGTTACCCGTCGGCGGGACCGCCGGCTGGCTCGCCAGCCGCGCCTGACAGGCGTGCGTGGCTTCCAGGAACAGCTGGGCCTCTTCGATGAGCTGACGGGCCGTGTCGCGGTCGGCCGGCCGTTCGCCCCGAGCGTGACGGCGGAAGAGATACTGCGCGAACTTCCCGCCGGCATACTTGTCGAAGAAGAGCTGGGTGTCGAAGAAGCGTGACCGGAACTCGGTGACGATCTGGTTCGGGTCGGCCGAGATGTCGATGAACTCCGTCTTGATCAACCCCTTGGCGGCCTGCAGCATCGCCCCGTAGGCCAGCGCGTCCGCGTGCGCGAAGTCGTCCGCCTCGAGTTGAAGCTGTGCTTCGAAGACCTGGGTCTCTGCGCCCACGAGGTCGAATTCGGTCAGGGAGACCACCTCCCCGGCGCATTCGCCCACCCCCATGTCGCCGATGCCGAACTCGCGCGGGTCGCCCCAGTCCCGGTAGAAGTCCGGGCGTACGTCGTGGGGCGGGACCGTGGTCAGATCCTTCAGGGTTTCCCGTAGCGCCCGCTTGCCGACCCGTTTCGTGAAGTCGTAGAAGGTCTCCGCTCCCTGCCGGTCGTGCACGAAGCGGTCCGTGATGCGCCGGACCACCTCCGGGATGTTCTTCGCGGGCACCGCGCCGATGGCGAGCCCGTAGGCAGCGGCGTTGTCGACCCACTTGCCACCGAGCACCACCTGGAAGTGGGGCACGATGTGACCCCCGACGTGACGGCTGACCCCGTAGAACCCTAGGTCGCAGATGTGATGTTGTCCGCACGAGTTGAAGCAGCCGCTGATCTTGATCCGCAGCTGCTTGACCGCCTCGTCCAGCGTCTCGATCTGCTCGCCGAGCCGGCGCTCGAGCTCGGCCGCCAGCCCTCGTGACGACGCGATACCCAACTTGCAGGTGTCTGTGCCGGGGCAGGCGGTGATGTCTGCGATCGACCCGGCCCCGGGTCTCGCCAGCCCGATCGACTCGAGCTCGCCATGAAGCGCCGGCAGATCCGACTCGCGCACCCACCGCAGCACGATGTTCTGTTCGACCGTGGTCCGGACGGTGTCACCAACGAACCGTCGCGCAACGTCCGCCAGCCGCCTGAACTGCCAGCCGCTCAGGTCGCCCAGCGGCAGACTCACGGTCGCCACCGCATAGCCGGGCTGACGCTGGCGATACACGTTGGTGCGCGCCCAGGCCTTGAAGGTCGGCGACCCCGACTCGTCGTCGAGCGGGTGCCCGGTCTTGAGCGGCTGCTCGCCGTAGGCCGGCAGGCCATCCAGATAGGCGGTCCACCGGTCATCGTGCGCCAGCGCGGCTCGCTCCTCGCGCACCAGCCGCCGGAACTCGTCGAGGCCCAGCTGCGCCACCAGGAACTTGATGCGGGCGCGGGCGCGGTTGCGTTTCTCGCCCAGCCGCGCGAACACCCGGGCGATCGCCTGGAGGGTCGGCAGGATCTCGTCTTCGGTCATGAACGGCTCGAACGGCCGGGCCTGGTGAGGCACCGCCCCGAGCCCGCCTCCGACATACACCTCGAAGCCGCGTTGCTCGACGCCGTCCTCCTCGCGGGTCACCGCGATCGCGCCGAAGTCGTGCATGATGACGAGTCCGCAGGCGTGCTGTCGGCAGCCGGAGAACGCGATCTTGAACTTACGCCCGAAGTCTTGGACATCGGGGTGGCCCAGCAGGAAGCGCATCGACGCCTCGGCATGCGGTGTGACATCGAAGCTCTCGTCGCGGCAGACTCCGGCGATCGGACAGGCGGTCACGTTGCGGACGGAGTTGCCGCACGCCTCGCGGGTCGTGATACCGGCCGCGGCGAGCCGCCGCATCAACGAGGGGGTGTCGTCGATGTGGACATAGTGGAGCTGGACGTCCTGACGGGTGGTGATGTGGCACACGCCGTCGCTGTATTCCTCGGACAGATCCGCGAGGGTGTCCATCTGGGCGGCCGTGAGCCCGCCGAACGGGAGCTTGATCCGCTGCATCCCGGGCGCGTCCCAGACGGTGTCGGGCCCCTTGGTCCGCCCGTTCGAGGGGAACGGCAGCATCTTGACGCCGGTGCCGTCGTTCCGTTGACCATTGTCGTAGCGCTGTCCATAGGCGCCGCGTCGCAAGCGCGTCTCGGCGAACACCTTGTCGTCGATCTTGCCCTGGCCTTTCAGGGCGAGCTGGCTCTCGTAGGTGTCGATCTCACGCGCCAGGTCCGCTGGCACGCTGTTGCCCAGTGCTTCCTTCCAGGTCATCGTCGGCCCTTCCTTAGTGGCCCGTGTCATGAATACGGCCGCATTCGGTCGCCGATGCATCCCGCAAGCCCGGCGCTCGGCTTCTCGTCAGCGGGGTCGAATACTGCCGGTCTGCTCCCTCCTCGCGTCTTGCGGGGCGGGCGCCTCGACGTCCTCGGTGCATGGCCGTATTCATGACGCGGGCCACCTACGATTCGGCGGCGCCGGTCGCCACGTCGACCGGCTCGTCGGTTTGAGGCGCAGCTTCGCTAAGCACCGCGTGCAGATTGACGACGTCCCCGATGACGATCGTGCCGGGTGCGTCGGCATCGGTTGCGCCCGGTGCCGTCCCCAGGTGTCCTAGGGTGCCGACCCACGTGCGCGCGCGTGGTGTCGCCGCCGCGAACACGACGGCGGCGGCCGTGTCGGCGGGCCACCCGCGTTCGATCAGACAGGCCGCGACCGCACCGCGGTGCGCCAGCCCCATCAGCACGATGACCGTCAGCGTCCCCGGGTCGAGCGAGCTCAGCACCGGTCGAAAGCTCGACTCGTCGTGCCCCGACACGACGACGAATCCCGAGGCCAGCCCGCGGTGGGTGACCGGGATCCCGGCCAACGCCGGCGCGGCGACCGCCGTCGTCAGGCCCTGCACCACCTCGAACGGGACACCGGCTGTTTGAAGCGCGAGCGCTTCTTCGCCACCGCGGCCGAGCACATACGGGTCACCACATTTCAGCCGCACCACGCGGCGTCCCCGGCGCGCCGCTCGCACCATGACCCGGGTGATCGTGTCCTGACGCACCGACCGGCGGCCGGCGCGCTTGCCGACCGAGAACCGTTGCGCTCGGTCGGCGAGGGCGACCACCTCGGGGGCCACCAGTGCGTCATAGAGCACCAGGTCGGCCGCCCGGAGGCGGTCGAGTGCCCGGATGGTCAGGAGGTCCGGGTCTCCGGGCCCGGCGCCGACAAGCGAGACGAATCCCTTGGTCATCACGACTGCTACCGATCTGCGTAGAGACCAGCCAGCGCGCGTAAGAGCAGTGGCCGCCGCTGGTCCATCGGCACGCCGGTGAGGGTCCACTCGGCGCGCTGGTCTCGGGCGACCGACATCCACCGCTCCACCTCCGCCTCGGGCAGCAGCGTCTCGAGCGCCTGGCGGATGAGCCCGGCGAGCGCCGGCGCCCGGCCGTCGGTCGAGATCGCCACCGTCACGCCGCCGCGGCGCACCACGCCTCCGAGATAGACGCTGGCGTGCTGCGGGTCGTCCACGGCGTTGACGAAGACGCGCCGGGTCTGGGCCGCCTCCGCCACGGCGCGGTTGACCGCGCGTGGCGCGGCCGCCACCGCCAGCCACGCGTCGTCGAGGTCGGACGCCTCGAAGGGACGGCGGCGTATCGTCACCCCGCTCCCGGCGATCTCCGGCGTCACCTCAGGCGCGACCACCGTGACCCGAGCGTCGGCATCGAGCAAGGCGCGTAGCTTGGCGGTCGCGACCGATCCGCCCCCGACGATGACGACGGCACGGTCGGCCAGCTTCAGGAACACCGGGAACAGAGGTGCAGCCGCGCTCATGTCGTGTCCCGCCACGTGGTTCGCGAAATGACTTCCGGGCGGCCGAGCTCGCTGCCCATCGGGACTGCGCGAGGCTTAGGGCCCACGCAAGAACCACTTCCCATTTTCGGCCGCCGCTGCATCCCGTCTGGCGGCGTTGCTCGTCGGTCGAATACTGCCCGTTTGCTCCCTCCTCGCGCCTTGCGGAGCGAGCGCCTCGACGCCCTCGGTGCGTGGCCGCATTTATGACACGGACCACTCAGTAGCTCGGACCGGCATTCTGCTCGAGTGGTGCGGCGACCATCGGCGCATGAAGGCCGCACTCGGTCTTGGGCGCGCCACGCCAGCGACCCGCCCGGTCGTCCTCGCCCACGGCCGCGGCGCTGGTGCAGGGCAGACACCCGATGCTCGGGTACCCACGGTCGTGCAGCGGGTTGTAGGGCACGTCGTTCTGGAGCAGATGAGACCAAACCTCCTGCTTGGTCCAGCGGACGAGCGGGTTCACCTTGCCAAGACCGAACTTCGCGTCCCACTCGACCGCGAGCGCGCCGGCGCGGCCCGCCGTCTGGTCCCGTCGGATGGCGGTGATCCACGCGTCGAACCCGCTGAGCTCCGCCACGAGCGGGCTGACCTTGCGCAGCTCGCAACACCGATCGGCGTGGCGGGTCCAGAGCTCAGCGCCGTGGGTCGCCGCCTGCTCATCGACGGTATGCTCGGGGTGCACGCCGCGGATCGTGAGCGCGTATCGTTCCTCGAGACGCCGCCAGAGGTCGTAGGTCTCCGGAAACAGGAGCCCCGTATCGAGCGTGAAGATGTCTATCTGGAGACGATGCCGCCCGATCAGGTCGATCAACAGGCAGCCCTCCGCGCCGAACCCCGTGGCGAAGGTCAGCCGTGACCCGAACCCGTCGGCGGCCCACTGCAGGATCTCGAGCGGGGTCGCCGTCTCGAGCGCCCGGCCCGATTCGGCCAGCTCGGCGGGGTCGGATCGCGTGAGGATCGCAGTCATTCCTGCTCCTGATGCGGCTACGCCTCCGCTGGTCCGGTCGTACTGCCAGCGAGGCGGTCGATTGGTTGGCGCCCGACGTTCAGCCGATTCCAGAGTCGCTCGTGGACGAAGTAGAGCGCTATCTTGGTGACGGCCTCGATCATCCCGACGGTCACCGCGATGCCCAACTCGCCCGTAAACGCGTAGACCAGCAGCGCCGTGGTCAACGTGGCGATGATTCGCCACGAGACCGCCTTGAGCACCGAGCGCATCGGCGATTCTTTGAACATCGTAATCCTCTGGTCTGTCGAGTCCGAACGTGCCGTCACGCACAAAAAAAGCCCGGGGGCTACGTGGCTCCCGGGCTTCTGGTCTCGCGCCGTTCTTGTCAGTCTGTGTTGTGATACCTAGCGCGTCACGACCGTCAGCTTGGGGGCCCGGAGGGCCTCCATACAACAGCAACAGTTAGCGGCTCGGGCGCGGATGATCACAACCCCTTCTTTGTACCCCGCTGAGGCGGGATTCGTCAAGCGCTCCACGACGGAACAGCACAGGGACCTCAGAGACCGGGGGCGCCGTCGCATACCCTGGAGCCGTCGATCACACGTCACCGCAGATACCCCAGGCTGCGCAACCGGTCCAGCTCGTCGGCCGACAGTGTGTCGGCCAGCTCCGCGTCGGCCGGCAGCCGCGCCGC
>DQNS01000141.1 GCA_015659035.1 Acidobacteriota bacterium
CGAGGACTTGCCATGATCAGAGGATTGACCAGACGATTGACGTTCAGGCAGACCGCACACCACATCGGCCGCCGCGCGCTGACGGTCGCCCTCGTGCTGACGACCATGTGTCTCCTCGTGGGAGCCAGCGCCGCAACGGCCGGCGCCGGCCAGAACCAACCGGCGGTGCCGGTCGACTCACCGTGGCTGCCGTGGCTCGGGTGTTGGCAGCTGGTGGAGGAGACCGGCGATCTGGCGGCACAGCCGGACAACGCGAGGCCGTTCGCTGACCGGGTCGTGGTCTGTCTGTCCCCGGCGAGAGCAACCGGCGCAGACGCCAGCGGCATGGCCGTCACGACGATCGCCGATGGCGAGCCGGTGCTGGTCGAGACACTGGTGGCCGACGGCGCGCAACACGCGGTCGAGGAGGCAGCGTGCAGCGGCTGGCGTCGCAACACCTGGTCCGGTGACGGCGTTCGGCTGTTCACCCACGCCGAGCTCGCATGCAATGACGAAGACACGCGCCGCGTGTCCGGCGTGGGGCTCATGACGAGCTCCACGACCTGGCTGGACATCCAGCTGGTTGAGACGGGAGGACGCGGGGCGGTTACGATCCGTCGATATCGCCGGGCCAGCGAGTCGACGACGGTCGACGCCGGCGCGGCGGCGCTCCCTGCCGACCTCCGAGAACTGGCGCTGAGCGCTGCGCGTCTGGCGAGCACCTCCGAGCTAAGCATCGAGGACGTCATCGAGGCCGATCAGGCAGTCGAGCCGGCGGTCGTCGAGGCGATGCTCATCGAGACCCGGGCGGCGGTCGCGCTCGACCGCCACGCGCTGATCCAGCTCGACGACAGTGGCGTGTCGGCAGGAGTCATCGATCTGGTGGTCGCCCTGTCCTTCCCGGACGAGTTCGTGGTGGATCGACCGGTGGCCAGGACCACGTCATCGTATGGCGGCGGCGGTGGCGGTTTCGCCGGCTCCTTCAGTCCCTATGCGTACGACCGGTGGTACCCCTATTACGCCTCGCCGTTCGGGTACTACTACGGGTGGTCAGCCTACAACTCCCTCTACTACCTCGGCCCGGCCGTCTCGTATCCCATCGTGCCCGACCAGCTCGGCTCGCGGGGTCGCGCCTATCAAGGTCGCGGCTACACCAGCGTCGACCTGCGTCAGCCAGCACCCGCGGCGCCCGACGGCCGCGGCCGACGCCGTGGCACGACCGGAACCGGCACCGCGTCGACGCAGGCCGGGAGCCGTAGCGGCAGTTCGAGCGCATCGAGTGGCGGCGGGCAAGCCACCCCACGTGGGTACACCCGCGGTGGATCCACCGGACGCACTGCAAGACCGCGAGATCGCTAGGAACCTCGCTCGCCGGCGACACGTCGTGGCCGCCACGCTCACGGCTCGATAACGGTATCCGGGTTCCAGGCCCAAGGGCGTCCCGAGAGCCTGGCTGCATTCGACCCGCGCTGCATCCCGCCTGCTTGTGTTGCTCCTCAGTCACATACTGCCGGTATGCTCCTCGTTTCGCCTTGCACGGGCCCGGCGCGGCGTCGACCTCGACGACCCTCGGTGCGACGCGGGACTTTCACCACGGACTGCTAGGCGCCTCGCACCGCCGATCTCACGGCGGCGTATGATCAGCCATTGTCGGACCGGTAGCCAGATGATCGAGATCCAGGACCTGGTAAAGGCCTACGACGGATTTCGCGCCATCGACGGCCTCTCGTTGCGCGTCGAGCCGGGCGAGATACTTGGTCTTGTGGGTCCGAACGGTGCCGGCAAGACCACCACCCTACGCTGTCTCGCCGGTATCATTTTCGGCGGGGGGCTCTGGGATCAACTCGACCCGTCAGGGGAGATCCTTGGAGCGGGCGGTAGTTCGTGACGCGCGACCCGCCAGGGTGTGAGGCGGCAGTCCGACTGGACCGCGCAGACCCGACCGGTCGCTTCCGGGACCGATTCCATCTGCCGGCCGCGCCGGCTGGTCACGACGGCGTGTATCTGTGCGGCCACTCGCTGGGGCTGCAACCGAGGTCGGTTGCCGCGCGGGTCGAGCGCGAGCTCCAGCGCTGGGCCCAGCTCGGGATCCGGGCGTATTTCGAGGAACCCGCCCCCTGGTATCCCTATTCCGAGACCGTCCGGCCGGGACTCGCCCGACTCGTCGGCGCCACCCCGGAGGAGGTGGTGGCGATGAACGCACTGACGGTGAACCTCCACCTGATGCTCGCCACCTTCTACCAGCCGACCGCCACGCGTCGGCGCATCCTGATCGAGGATGGGGCGTTCCCATCCGACCGCTACGCTGTCAGGTCGCAGATCGAGCTGCATCGTCTCGACCCGGACGACACACTGGTCCGCGTCGCTCCACGCGACGGCGAGCGCACGCTGCGCACCGACGACATCGAGTCGCGGCTCGACCGCGACGGCGACGCGATCGCGCTCGTGCTCCTCCCCGGCGTCCAGTTTCAGACTGGACAGCGACTCGACCTGCAGCGCATCACGGCCGCCGCGCGGCGGTGCGGCTGCCGGGTCGGGTTCGACCTCGCGCACGCGGTCGGCAACGTCCCACTCGCGTTGCACGACTGGGATGTCGATTTCGCGGTCTGGTGCTCGTATAAGTATCTCAACGCGGGACCGGGCGCCGTCGCTGGCTGCTTCATCCACGCGCGACATCACGCCAGCCACGGGCTATCCCGACTTGCCGGCTGGTGGGGCACCGACCCAGACACGAGGTTCGTGATGCGCCCCGACGATCGCTTTATGCCACAGCCCGGCGCCGCCGGCTGGCAGATTAGCACCCCGCCGATTCTCGCGCTTGCGCCGCTGGGGGCCTCGCTCGAGATGTTCGACGAGGTTGGTCTGGACGCGCTCCGAGACAAATCGCTACGGCTGACCGGCTGGCTCAGGACGCTGCTCAACGACCTCGGTCCAGACGTGGTTGAGGTCGTCACACCGGTGGACCCGGAGTCGCACGGGGCGCAACTGTCGTTGCGCTGGCTGGGTGGCGATCCGAAAGCGGTGGTGGAAGAACTGTCGACCGAGGGGATCGTCTGCGACTTCCGCGAGCCGGATGTGATCCGGGTCGCGCCGGTGCCGCTCTACAACACCTTTATCGACGTGTGGCGCTTCGTGGACGCGCTCCGCCGCCGGGCGAGGCGGTAGGTCGCCCTCAGGCTCTTTTTCGCGCCCTGCAACCAAATGTGAAGCTGGCGAAGCCTTACGGCCTCCTCCTGACTCCTGTCTTCTGACTCCTAACTCCTGTAGGGCCGTGGCCTCCGCTAAGGCGCGAAGCTCGACCGCGACCGGATCCCCCACCGGCTGTCGACGCGCGTGACGATGTAAAGCGAATCGAACTGCGCGATCAGCTCGTCGTCCGCGTCGTACCGGCTGAAGAGGACCACCACGTGCACCTTGTCTGTGTTCGCCTGCACGACCGTCCGACTGTCCCACCCGCTGTGGTCCCACCCGAACCGCTCGGCGAACCGCGCGAAGTCGAACTGCTCGACACAGTGCTCGTAGGTCTCGTAGGTCCGCACCGCTCCGCTCGCGAACCGTACGTGCGGATAGTGAAAGGTCCGGCACATCGCCTCGTCGTCCCGGGCGTTGAAGGCGCTCATGAACCCGTCGAGCACGCCCATCGCGGCGTTCTCCGGCCCGAACTGCGCCCGCGCGGGCGCAACCAGCGCCATCGTAAGCAGGACGATCCCGGCAATGGTTGGTCTGCACATTTGGGTATTCCGATGCCTTCGTCGAAGGCGCTCATCCTGAGCTGCGCCCGCTCGAAGGCCGCTTCAGGCCTTGCTCGGGATCAGGGAGCCGCTACAGCGGCCTTGTTTTCACGTACCCAGGCAAGCGCGCAGGACAAATCGACGACGGCGGCGGCCAACCGCTCCACACGGTCTCGAATCTCGGGGCCGGGCTCGCCGGCCTCGGTAAAGTCGTTCTTCGTGCAATAGACGAAACGGGGCACGATCAGGCACCGGAAATCGAACATCAGGCTGTTGGCGAACCCGACCGGCGACGTGTAGCTGGCCCGCCCGCCCCCGGCGCACAGGAACCCGACCGGCTTCTCCGTCCAGGCCGATCCGGTCAGCTCCATCAGGTTCTTGGCCGCCGCGCTCAGGTCGTAGTTGTAGACCGGCGACGAGACCAGGATCGCGCCGGCCACGTCGATGATGCCTGTCAGCGTCTTCACCGACGGGTGGTCGAACGACCCCGTGCCGTCAGACACCGGCAGGTCGTGCTCCGCGAGGTCCACAAGCTCGACCGACACCTCACGCGCTCGCAGAAAGGCCCGGGCCGCCAGGGCGAGCTTGTGCGACCGGCTGCTGGGATTCAGGCGAGCAGCTCAGGATGACGACGGAAGACTGCGATGGATCGGTGCGCATGCCGTAGGGTCCGGTCAAGAATAGCTTCACATTTCCGGCCGCCGATCCGTCCCGTAAAGGTCGGCGCTCGACCATTCGTTACAGGGCTGAATACTACCGGTATGCTTCCTCCGAGCGCCTCGACGCCCCAAAATGCGAACCTATTCCTGACCGGACCCTTACTGCACGCGGTTCACCGGTGACGGGCCGAACGACAGCCACGTGCCACGGAGTGCACCGGAGTACAGACCGTCCTGAGACCAGTCGCAGACACCATCGGGGAAACTACGCTCGAGCCGCGCGCGCTCGTCGGCAGTGAAGGTCACCGCGTAGTCGTCCGGGCTGATCGGCTTCAAGGCGCACTTGACGACGTTGTTCGCCAGCGGCGCGCCGGCGACGTGGCGGGCGGTCGGGAACGCCGGGTAGAGGTCGTTGCACAACCCCTCACCATCGTAGGTCTGCACCCCGTCGACCTTCAGGTGTCCACCGTCGCGATTATCCCAACACGCATCCACCAGATAGGCCGGCCGCGCACGCACCACCTTCGTCGCGGTGTCGTCGCCTGATGTGTCGGCCCTCAGCCTCGTCAGCCAGCTGTCCATCTGGTCGAACAGGGTCCCGAGATCCGGCCGCTCCGGTGTGAAACCCCAGCGCCCCTGCACCACCATGACGTGATTGTCGGCATGCCCGTTCACCTCGAGCAACCGGGCCCGGGTCGAGTACTGGTGCACCTTCATGTGGATGTCGCCGTCCTCCCGGTTGTCGGTGTAGCTCCGGTAGTCGATGACCGGGGTGGTGGCGAGACCGCCGCCGCCGTTCAGAATCCGGCCGGTCTCGAGCGCCATGCGCGTGGCGTGCTCGTTCGCCACATGCCGGTCCGGCACATGGTTGGCGTCGGCGTCCAGCCCGCCAATCCGCTCGTTGACGTCTAGGAACTGCTCGGTCGAGATCTGACGCGTGTTCAGCGCCGCCAGCCCGTATTGGATGCCGACGTTGTCGAGCGGTCGCCCGGCGAACCCGGTCTCGGCGTCGACGCCGTAGACATTCACCGTGTGGTCGTAGACGGTCGCGCGGACCCCGTCGGGGTTCCGGGTCGGGTGATATCGCTCCGCCTCGAGCGCCGACACGCGCACCTCGCCCCCCTGCTCCTCGGCTGCGGCTGCCCCGTCGAAGACCGGGTCGATGCGCGCCGCGCCACGGCTCAGGTTCGGAATACTGCCCCACGCACCGAACCCGGCGACCGCCCGCTGCTGCACCCGCGTGAACAGGCCGGATGCCGTGGTCGTGAAGTAGTGGTACAGGAGCCGCGCGTCGGCCAGCGTGAAGATGGTCGCCGAGGTCACGTCCGGGAAGCTGGAACTGACGATGATGCCGTCGAACACGCCGGGATAGTTGTCGGCCGTCTGGTGGCTCTGATACGAGCCGCCCGACCCACCGGTGCCGATGGTGAAGATCGGCGGCCCATAGCTCTCGACGAACCGCTCCTTCACCATCATGTGGGTCTCGGACGCCAGCAGGTCGTTGCAATTTTGCCCGAAGACGTTGAGCGATGCCGACGTCACCGCATACCCGCGGTCGAGCAACCCGTCGCGCAGCACGCCGCCGGTGCGGCGTCCCTGCTGATACCAGCCGCCGCGGCAGCCGCCACCGTGGGTGTAGACCAGCTTGCCGTTCCACCCGGTGCTGCGGGTCCACGGGTCCGGTGCCGGCTGGGCCGGGTCGTGCAGCATAGCGCTCTCGTAGATGGCGCGGTTCACCGTCCCGGTCTGCACCCGCACGATGAACGGCACGGTGTGCCCGTCGGTTGTCGTCGTCGTGTCGAGGTCGGCCGGCCGGGCGCCATCCGGTAGCGGCTGGTACTTGCCGTCGGTCGAGCGATAGACATAATCGACCCGCGTCTCGACCGAGCACTGCTCGTCGCGCGGGGCACCGAGCGAGTCGCCGGTGACCAGCTCGAACTCTTTTGTCTGGCAGTGGAACGGCTGCTCGTGCGGCCCGGAGATCATCGGGCCGGTGATCGGGTAACTGGTCAACTGCTGCCGCACCTCCTCTCCACGGGCGCGGGCAATCAGCAGATGGTCGCCGTCGATCAGCCCGGTCACCAGTCCCAGCAGGGCGTGTCGCCCGGGGTCCGGCCGGAACCGCCGCGTGACATCCGCGTCGTCGAGTAGCACGACCACATCCCTCAACCGGACGGTGTCGTCCACCTCGACACGCACGAGCAGGTCCCCGCCGCTTACCAGATAGGGCCTGGCCGCTGACAGCGTCACGATGCGGAGGGTCGCCGCGCCGATCTGCCCTGCGCTTCCCTCAACCGACGGGACGCACCCGGTCACGAGGCAGAGCAGGGCGCCCAGCCCACAGCACAACAGTGCCCGCGATGTCCGCATCCGTTTCATCAGTCCTCTCTTTTTGATTGAGTGGCCCGTTGCATAAGTACGGCGGCATTCGGTGCCTCGCCGTACGTATGCACCGGACCACTAGAGTGGTCGCCGGAATTATAGGCCGAAACGAAAGAGCCGGCAGCGCGGACGCTATAATCACGGATCGACTTCGTTCACTCGCCTCGCTCTCGAGGAGCCTCGATGGCACTCACCCACGACGTGAGATACGCGGCGCGTGCGCTGAGACGCAGCGCCGGGTTCACGACCGTGGCCATCGTGACGTTAGGGCTGGGCATCGGCGCCACGACCGCCATTTTCAGCGTCGTGAACGCGGTGCTGCTCCGTCCACTGCCCTACCCGGACGCTGGCCGCATCGTCCAGGTATTCCAGATCATCGAGCGGCCGAACATCGGGACCCCGCTGCGCGCCGGGCTGACACCGGACCAGTTTCAGATCTGGCGTGACGAGGCCGACGCGGTCTCCCAGATCGCCGTGCACGGCGTCCGCACCTTCACGCTGACCGGGGTGGACGACGCGGTGCGGCTGAACGGCGCCGCCGTCACCCCGAGCCTCTTTCCGTTGCTGGGTATCGCCCCGTTGCTGGGCCGGACCTTCGAGCCCGAAGCGGCGCAACCGGGCGCGGCGCCGGTCGTCATCCTCAGCCAGGCGACCTGGGAGCGGTATCTCGGGGCCGACCCCGACGTGGTGGATCGGCTGCTGACGCTCGAGGGTAATCCCTATCGGGTCGTGGGTGTCATGCCGCGCGGGTTCGACTTCCCCGCGCTGCCAGCCGCGTACCGGGGTGCGACCGGCGGGCTCGAGGACCTGCCGCAATTCTGGGTACCGGTCGGGCTGCGTCCGCCCAACCCGAACCCAACGACCGACCTCGCCCTGATGCCGACGCTGGCGCGGTTGACCGCCGAGCTCAGCCTGGAACAGGCGGAGGCGGAGGCGAACACGCTCGTGCCGTCCGTCCGCCCCGACCGGCCGGTCCGGGTCGAGATCGTCTCGCTGCAGGACGAGTTGGTCGCGCCGGTGCGCCCGGCCCTGCTGATACTTCAAACCGCCGTCGGGTTCCTGCTGCTGATCGCCTGTGCCAACGTCACCAATCTGCTGCTGGCGCGCGGCGCGGCCCGCCAGCGCGAGCTGGCGATACGCCTGGCACTGGGCGCCGGACGCGGGCAAATCACACGCGACATCCTCGCCGAAAGCCTGCTGCTGGCCCTGGGCGGCGGGACGCTCGGATGTCTGCTGGCATGGTGGGGTACCGGGATGCTGCGGTTGCTGCCCCCCGGCACCATCCCGCGGATCGGCGAGACGACCGTCGACGGCTGGGTGCTGGCGTTCGCCCTGGCTCTCTCGCTTGCCACCGGACTGCTCGTCGGGCTGGTCACCGTCGTACGGGTGGGCCGTGTCGACCCGCTCCAGTCACTGAAAGACGCGGCGGGCAGCGTCGGAGGCGGGACCCGTCACCGACCGTCCACATTGCTCGCGATCGCGCAGGTCGCCGCCGCCACGGTGCTGCTGGTCGGCGCCTCGCTGCTCGCCAACAGCTTCGTGCGGTTGCTCCGCGTCGACTCGGGATTCAACCCCGCCGGCGTGGTCAGCTTCCAGATCTCGCTGCCGCGGTATCGCTACACCGACACGACACAACGGCAACCGGTGTACACACGGCTCCACGAGGCAATGGCCGCGCTACCGCGCGCCGGGTCGGTGGTGCTGGCCAACAGCCTGCCCACCCTGCCGCCGACACGGGGCGGCGGTCTGCGGATCGATGGCGAGCAGGCCGACCCTGCCGTCGTCGCCTATCGTCTGGTGGTCCCGGGCTTCTTCCGCGGACTGGGCATACCGCTGCGACGCGGGCGCGGGCTGAGAGACCGCGACCTCGACGGGCAGCCGCCGGTGGCGGTCGTGAACGAGGCGTTCGCTCGTCACTACTTTCCGACCGGCGACGCGCTCGACGCGGAGTTCGAGTTTCTGCGATCAGCGGAAGCGATCCGGATCGTCGGCGTGGTCGGCGACACGACCCCCGCTGGGCCGGACGGCACCGTCACGCCCGAGATCTATTTCTCGTATCTGCAGTTCCCCCGCCCCAACCCGCGGTTCAGCCCGTTGACCACGCTGGCGGGCGGGGTCCGCACGTCAGGCGACACGGGGACGATGGCGTCGTTGATTCGTGATGCCGTCCGGACGATCGACACCGAGCTGGCGGTGCACAACGTCGCGACGCTGGCCGACCGGCGCGCGGGCGCGCTGGCGCAGGCACGCTTCTACCTCATCGCCGCGATCGGGCTGGCGGTGGTCGCCCTGCTGCTGGCCGCGATCGGGATCTACGGCGTGCTCGCCTACGCCGTGACGCAGCGTACGCGCGAGCTGGGGATCCGGATCGCGCTGGGGGCCGACGCGGCCGCCCTGATCCGAATGGTCACGATGCGCGGCCTGGGTCTGGCGCTGGCCGGCCTGGCGGTCGGCGTCGCCGGTGCGCTCTGGACGACACGATTCCTCGACAGCATGCTCTTTGGCGTCACCAGCCGCGACCCGTTCACACTGGTTGCCGTCGTGGTGCTCTTCTGCGTGACGGCGCTCAGCGCCAGCTATGTGCCGGCCCGCCGCGCGACCCGGGTCGACCCGCTGACGTCGCTCCGCGCGGAATGAACGGGCGGATATCACAAGGAATCTGCAATGCCCGAATGCCCCGTGTGCGCCGCTGATGTTTCGCTCGCCGACGACGCCGAGGTCGGTGAGTTGATGGAATGCCCAGACTGCGGCACCGAGCTCGAGGTGACCGGGCTCGAGCTGGCCGCGATCGAGTTCATGGAACGGCACGACCTGGCCGAACAGGAGAGGCGCAAGGGGGAGCGGTTGCGCGCGGCGCTCGAACCGCGTCTGCCGGCCGTGGTGCGGGAGCTGCGACAGATCGGGCTGATGGTCGGCATCGAGTTGAAGCAGAAGACGCAGCCGTATCTCGCCACGCTGCTGGAGCATGGCGTGTTCGCGCTACCGGCAGGGCCAACGGTCATCCGGCTGTTGCCGCCGCTGGTCATCACGGACGAACAGCTCGACATCGTGGCCGACCGGTTGATCGAGGTGCTGACGGACGGGTGACCAAGGGCGCTCCTGAGCGGCGGCGGACAGGGTCCTTGTGACAAAACCACCCTCACCCCGCCCCTCTCCGTGAGGGAGAGGGAGAGGCTGGTGCGTCCTGCTCACAGGTCCATATTTAGATGGGGCAGACGATGTTACCGAGCCGCTCGGTCAGCTTCTGATTCTCGGCGTAGTCGATCGGGATGACGACCAGGCTGGGGCCGGTCTCGGTGAAGGCCTGCTCCAGCGTGTCGCGCAGGTCGACGCTCCGCTCGCAGCGATGGCCGTGCCAGCCGAACGCCTCGGCCAGCTTCATGAAATCGGGATTGCCGAACGACAGCTCGGTGTGCCGGCCGAAGTGGTTCTGCTGCTTCCAGGCGATCAGCCCGTAGGCGTGATCCTCCCACACCATTACCACCACGTTGGAGTGCAGGCGGCAGGCGGTCTCCATCTCCTGCACGTTCATCAGGAACCCGCCATCCCCGCAGACGGCGAGCACGCGGCGATCCGGGTACACGAGCTGCGCCCCGATCGCACCCGGCAGCGCGAACCCCATCGAGCAGAAGCCGTTCGGGATAAGACAGGTGTTTGGCTCGTGGCAGTGATAGTGGCGCGCGACCCACATCTTGTGCGCGCCGACGTCCGACAGCAGGATGTCGTGCGGCCCGAGCACCTGCCGCACGTCCCACAGCGCCTTCTGGGGCTTGATGACCCCCTCGGTGTCGTCGTCCTTGTGCTCTTCCAGATCGGCCTGCATCTCTTCGCGCGCACGCCGTGCCCGGCCGTGGTCGTAGTCGAGGCGCTCGGGACCATCGGCATGGGCGCGCTGGTTGAGCATCCAGAGCGTGTGCGCCAGGTCGCCCACGACCTCGACATCGATCTGATAGTGGTCGTCGATCTCGGCCGGGATGAAGTCGATGTGCACGATGCGATGCGGCACATCGGCGTTCCACAGCCTGGGATGATACTCGACCATGTCGTAGCCGAGGGTGATGACCAGATCCGAGGCATCAAGCGCGCAGCTGGCGTGGTCGCGCGCCTGTAGCCCGATGGTGTAGAGGCAGCGCGCGTCATCCATGTCGATGCAGCCCTTGGCCATGAAGGTCGTGACCACGCCGATGCCGGTCGACTCGACGAACTGTCGCAGCTGCGCGCTGGCCCGCTTGCGGATCGTGCCGTTGCCGGCCAGGATGAGTGGCCGCTTCGCATCGCGTATCAGCGCCCACGCGCGGTCGACGATCGTGTCGTCGGGAACCGGACGGCGGAACCGACGCACCGGCACCGGCGGCTGCGTGGTATCGAGCCGCGCGATGTCCTCCGGTAGCTCGATGAGACACGCGCCCGGCTTCTCGGACCGGGCCAGCCGCACCGCCTTGCGGACCACCTCCGGAATGTTGTTGGGGTGCCGGATCGTCTGCCCCCACTTGGTGACCGGCTTGAACATGCCGACCACGTCCATGATCTGATGCGACTCCTTGTGCAGCCGCTGCGAGTCACCCTGTCCGGTCAGCACCAGGATCGGCGACCGGTCCATGTTGGCGTCGGCCACCCCGGTGATCAGGTTCGCCGCGCCCGGCCCGAGGGTGCCGAGACAGCCGGCCGGGTTGCCGGTCAGCCGGCCATGGACCTCCGCCATGAACGCCGCGCCTTGCTCATGCCGGCACAGAACGAACGTGATCCGCTCGGACTGCTCGAGCGACATCATGAAGTCGGCGTTCTCTTCGCCCGGCACCCCGAAGATGTACTCGATGCCCTCGTTCTCGAGACACCGCACGAACAGATCGGACGCCTTCATGGTCGAGGTCACGGCAACGGCCGCTGGACGCTCTCGACGGCTCTCGCCTGCTCGAACGCGGCGACCGGCTCGGCGGTCCGGACCTGTTCGAGCCAGAAGACGCCGTCGTAGGGCACGCTGTTGCCGCGCGTGCCGATGAAGTCGATGTCACCGTCGCCGTCCATGTCGCGGGGGATGAACTTGTCGAACATCCCGCGCGCACGGCGGGAGAAGTCGTGGCGGGTCCAGGAGGCCGTCGCGTCACCTGGGTTCTCGAACCACGCCAGGCGTCCACCCGCAGCCTCCGGCCCGGTCTCGGCGTCCCGGGCGCGGTCGCCCTGGCTGTAGGCGCCCACCACCAGATCGCTGTCGCCGTCGTTGTCGATGTCGGCCAGGGCGAAGCCGATGAGTACCTCGGGCGGGATGTCGCCGATGAGGTGACGTGTCCACACCGCCGCCGGGTCCTCCGGCTGCGCCAGCCAGACCACACCGTTGCGCCCGTCCCGTAGCACGACGTCGAGCCGGCCGTCGCCGTTGAGATCCGCGTAGTCGAGGTTGAACCCCGTCACACGGGGTGGCAGATCGCCGCCCCCGCTGATCTCGATGCGATGCTCATCGAAGGTAATGGTCCCGTCGCTGGTGTTCTCGAACCAGAACACCCGTGCCTCGCCTCGTGACCCACCCAGCACGTCCAGGTCGCCGTCACCATCGAGGTCAATCGGCTGCGAGTTGATCGGGATGACGACCTGCGTGAGCTCGTGCTCGACCCACCCGTCCCCATCCAGTGGGTCGGGTGACAGCGTGAAGTAGGAGATCGTGTTCTTCACCGTGGTGCCCCGTTCGGGATTCTGCGCACCCTTGTTCGGCGTGACGATCTCGGGCCGCCCGTCGCCATCGAAGTCGGCGGTCCAGACGCGGATGAACGACCCGCGGTCCAGTGTGACGGACGGGATGACCCGCTCCCATCGCGCCGTGCGCGCGTCGGGGCCCGGGTTCTGGAAGTAGATCAGGTGCGCCAGCTCGCAGGCCACGACGATGTCCGGATACCCGTCGCCGTTCATGTCGGCGATCGCCGCATCCTCGGCGGCGCCCACCTCCTCACCCTCGCCCAACGTCATGAGCTCCCACACGTCGGGGTCGGCCGACCCGAAGGCGATCCGCACATGTCCGTCGGCCACCCCGTCGTAGGTGGTGTCGGACTCGTGCACCGAGACGATGTCCATGTGACCGTCTTTGTCGAGGTCGGCGACCGACAGCCCGTCGCTGCCGGCGATGGCGACACCGCCGGTCGCCTCATCGTCGATGATGTGTTCCTTCCAGGAGATGTACCGACCGTCGGCTGCCCGAGCGCGGGTCGGGGTGTCAGCCACGCTCAGCGGACCTGCTGCCATCGTATCGGCCGTCGCCGCGGTCTCGGCGTCGCTCGCGCCGCCGCCGCACGCGGCGACAAGCATCAGGAGGGGAAGCGAGCGCAGCAGCTGTCTGGTCATGCTGTTCATGGCTGTGGTCTACCTTTCACCTGCCGATTGGATGTAGCACGGCCCGTCCCGCCTTCGCCAACGCGTTGCAGGGCCGCCATCGCTCGCCGCGAACCTGGTAACGAGCGACGGCGGACAGGACCGCCGGCGTGTCGCAACGAAAAGCCTACACCACGCGGGCGACGCGCAGCGCCACGATCTCGGCCGGCTTGTAGCCCAGCTCGGAGAGGATCTGGTCGGTGTGCTCACCGAGCAACGGCGCGCGATGACGAATGCCGGTCTGCGTCTCCGACATCGAGAACGGGGTGTCGGCGACCGGCGCCGGTGAGGATGACCCGGGAAACTCGACCGCCTTCAGGAACCGGACCGCCTGGACGTGCGGGTCATCGAGCGTCTGCTGCGGCGAATAGACGGGGCCGGCCGGAATCCGGGCCTCCTCGAGCGCCGAGAGCGCCGCCTCTGTGGTCCGTTCGGCGCACCACGTGACCATCCGCTCGCTGATCACCTCGCCGTGGTCGCCACGTGAGATGTCGTCCTTGAATCGTGGATCCTCGAGCCAGTGCGGCTCTCCGATCAGCGTCGTCCAGCGCTCGAACAGCGGCTGCCCGATGGTCTGCACCAGAATCCACCCGTCGCGGGTGCGGTGGGTGTCGGAGGGAGCCGAAACCTGACTGCGATTCAGCGTCGCGACGCGGTCGGGCGCGTTGACCGCCTGCTCGATGAGCGGTGTGTTGGCGATGGTGAGCGCCGAGGCCAGCAACGACCCTTTCACCTCCTGCCCGCGTCCGGTCTGCTGCCGCGCCATCAACGCCGCCAGTGTGCCGACGGTTGCGCTGAGCGCGGTGGTGAAGTCGACCCACGGCACGTAGCTCTTGGTCGGCTCGCCCGGTCGCCCCGACAGATACATGGCGCTGGACATCGCCTGCCCGATACCATCGAACCCGAGCTTCCCCGAAAGCGGCCCCCCGGCCCCAAACGCCGAGACGCTCGTCAGGATGACGCCCGGCCTGACCGCCGCGAGCGACCGGTAGTCGAGCCCCATCGCCGTCAGCGCCGAGTCGGGCAGGTTGGCGACCACGACATCGGCGGTGGCGACAAGGCGGCGCACCACCTCCCTCCCGTCCGGCTTCATCGGGTTCAGCGTCAGCCCGCGCTTGTTACGGTTGACCTGCATGAACATCGCGCCGTCGCCAGCCTCGTTCAAGGGGATGACGAAGCGGTCCTCACTGCCGCGGACTTTCTCCACCCGGATGACGTCGGCGCCAAGATCGGCGAGCAACGCGGCACAGAACGGACCGGCGATGTAGCGCCCGAAGTCGAGCACGCGAATGGCATCGAGAACAGCTGCCATCGATACCTCACACAATGCGGAAGTCCGCGATCTGGATCTCGTGCCCATAGTCGGCGAAGTCACCGTCGGTCCGCGCCTGCCGGAAGTGCCCCCAGTTCACGGCGCGGTATCTGAGTGGCTCCGTTCCGACCTCGACCAGGGGCACAACCTCGGTCTGATACGCCGGGTTGAAGAAGAACGGGATGCTATAGCGCGGGCGGTCGGTCGTCGGGCGCACCCGATGCCGCGCGGCGCGATAGCGGTCGTTCGACCAGACCTGCATCATGTCGGCGACGTTGACCACCAGCGCCCTGTCGAGCGGCGTCACATCCACCCAGCCGTCGTCGGTGCCGACCTGCAGCCCGCCGACGTCGTCCTGCAACAGAATCGTCAAGGCGCCCGCGTCACTGTGATGATGCAGCGCCATATCGCCGAGCGGGGTGACGGTCGCCGCCGCGGCCGGCTCGAGCGGATCGTCGAGTGGATAGTAGTTCAACCGTGTGAAGCCGGTGTGCACCGGACTGAAATACGGCGTGAGCGTGTCCTCGTCCACACCCAGCCCGAGGCAGAGCGCGCCGAGCAGCCGCAGACCGAGCCGCTCGCAGGCGGCGAGGTACTCGAACATGGTCGCCCTGAAGTGCGGCAGGGTCGCGGGCCAGCGGTTTGTTCCGTCGACCGCGGCACGGTTGTCGGGATGGGCCTCCCCCAGCTCGGGGTGCCGGAGGGCGGCGAAGTCGAACACCTCTTTCAGGTCGCGCCGGTTCTTGGTCAGCTCGCGGTCGTAGTAGCCGCGCGGGTTCTCGCGGGTGCGCGCGAGGGTCCGCTTCACGTCCATCGGCAGGTCAAAGAAGGTGCGCGTCTGGGCCCAGACCCGATCGATCAGATCGTCCGACAGGCCGTGGCCCGTAACCTGAAAAAAGCCCCAGTCGCGGGCGGCCGCGGCGGTGGCGTCAACGGTCGCCGTCCGGTCCGGCGATCGGCCAGCAAGGGGCGAGACATCGATGACCGGGATGCTATTCGACACGGCGAGGATCATTATGCCCCGCCTGTCCTGAGCAGGAAATCGAGCGGCGCTGACTACACATCCGGCACATCGCCGGCTGGAGGAAGCAGCAGGCCAGAGGGATCAGCCTACGACCGCCATCTAACGTGAAGGTCTTGCCAGATGGCGCTGTCCCGCCGCGGTCTCGACGTTGCTCAGCGAAACAGGTTGTGTTTAAGGATACACCAGAGGGCGCGCACACCGTCTTTCCAGCCGATCTTCTTGCCCTCGCTATTAGGTCCGGCCATAGTAGGAGATGCCGACCTCGTAGATGCGGACCTTGAGCTTCGAGATCTTGGCCGTGATCTCGGGCTCGAAGCCGAAGCAATCCTCTTCGAGGGTGATCGCCTCGAGAACGCTGCGGCGAAAGGCCTTGTACCCAGTCTCCATGTCGGTGAGGTTGATGTTCGTGACCATGTTCGACAGCATGGTCAGGAAGGTGTTGCCGACGTAGTACCAATAGTAGACGACGCGGTGGGCGCTGCCTCCCAGGAAGCGTGAGCCGTACACAACGTCAGCCTTGTTCAAGAGGATCGGGGCAGTCAGCTGTAGGTAGTCTTGGGGATCGTATTCGAGGTCGGCGTCCTGCACGAGGATGATATCGCCCGTCGCGGCCTCAAAGCCCGAGCGCAGCGCGGCACCCTTGCCCCGGTTCTTGTCGTGCACGACGAGTGTGTCGACCTTCGCGCGCAGCTCGCCCTCAAGGAGCTCGCGCGTTCCGTCGGTCGAGCCGTCGTCGACGACGATGATTTCCTTGTCGGGGACCGGCGCGGCGCGGACGGCGTCGAGGATCGCCCCGATCGTCGCCTGCTCGTTAAAGCACGGAACGACAACCGAGAGCGTCGCCATCGCC
>DQNS01000061.1 GCA_015659035.1 Acidobacteriota bacterium
GCGGCGGACGCCGCCGCCCGCCACTGAGCATCACCTGGAAGAAGTTTCGCGGACCGGGTGAGGTGACGTTCGAGGCCGAGGGGATCGACGCGGGCTCGGAGCTGACCCACCCGTTCGAGGAGATCACCGGCGGTGAGACGATGACCACGGTGACCTTCACCGAGCCGGGACAGTATCGGCTGATGGCGGTGAGCAACGACGCCTCGATTGCCCCCGGCGAGGGCAGTAGCAGGCAGTGTTGCTGGACCTTCGCCCACGTCGACGTGACGGTGAGTCCTTAGGCCCGGTCAAGAATAACTTCACACTTTTGGCCGCCGATCCATCCCGTAGAGGTCGGCGCTCGACCATTCCTTACAGGGGTCGAATACTGCCGGTATGCTCCCTCCTCGCACCGTGCGATGGCCGGGCGCGGCATGAGTACGACGCCACAAAATGCGAACTTATTCTTGACCGGCCAGGGCGGTAGGATCAGTAGCCGCGGGCAGGATCGACCGCCAACGGAACAGGCTCGCCGGCCTCGAGGTGGGCCAAGGCCTCGAGGAACGCCTCTCCCGCCTCGGCGACGTGGGTGACACCAGCGATATGGGGGGTGACGAGCACACCGGGGGCCCGCCAGAGCGGCGAGTCAGCGGGGAGCGGTTCCTCCTCGAACACGTCGAGGGCCGCCCCGGCCAGCGTCCCGGTCTTCAGCGCTACCAGGAGTGCCGCCGTATCGAGTAGCCCGCCCCGGGCCACGTTGATCAGGAACGCGGCGCGGCATCGGCTCAGCACCTTCGCGCCCACGAGCCCGCGTGTGTCACGTGTGAGCGGCGCCGCGAGGATGACCCACCGCGCGGCCGGGACGACCGCGGCGAGGTCTTCTACGGCATGGACCCGGTCGAAGGGAGATCGCGGGCGACCGTGTCGCGATATGCCGAGGGTCACACACCCCAGCGCACCGAATCGCGCGGCGATCGCGGAGCCGACCGACCCGGCGCCGACGATGACCGCGGTGGAGCCCCGGAGCGTGGCCGGCTCGACCGGCGCCCACCGTCGCTTGGTCTGGTCCCGCTGAAACATGTGGATGCGCTGCGCCAACGCCAACGCGTGCGCGAGACAGTATTCCGCTATCCTGGCGCCGAGCTCACCCGTCGTGCGGGTCAACGTGACCCCGACCGGCCACCGGTGAGGGCGCAGCAGGGCATCAACCCCGGCCCCGGTCGAGTGCACCCACCGGATCGACGAGCCCTCGAGACCTACCGGCACCGTGAATCCGATCAGCGCGTCGGCCCACACCCGGTCCGGGGCCGTGAGCGTGTCGGCGGCCCGGACCCGGCAGATGAGGTCCGGCCGGCGCGCCCTCAGGTAGGCGGCGATCTCGTCGCCACGCGTGTCACTGATCAGGATCTTCGAGAAGCTCGGTCGATTCACCACTGAAGACCCGGGTCCCTCCTGCTATCCACCCCGCGTCGACAGGTAGTGGTGCCATAGGATGCGCGCCGCGACGGCCCGCCAGGGTGCCCAGCTGGTCGCGAGTCGCCGGAGCCGCTCCGTGTCGGGGCGGCGCCGCAGCCGTTTGACCTGTTGGGCGGCCGTCGCGAGGGCGAGGTCGCCGTCCGGCCAGATGTCTGGGCGGCCGAGGGCCATCAGCAGATAGATGTCGGCGGTCCAGGGCCCGATGCCGCGGATTTCCACCAGCCTACGGCGGGCCGCGTGGTCGTCGGCCCGGCCGAGACGACGCAGGTCGAGCGTCCCGTCCACGATCTGCCGGGCGATGCCCAGACAATAGCTCGTTTTCTGCCGTGTGACACCGGCCGACCGGACCTGGGTTGTGGTGAGCTTCGCGAATCGCTCCGGCGTGACCTCACCCCACGCGTCATGCAATCGCCCGAACGTCGCCCGCCCCGATGCCAGCGACACCTGTTGCTCGAGAACAATCTGGACCAGCGTCGCGAAGCCGGGGCGCCGCGCCCAGAGCGGCGGCGGACCGAACCGTGCGACGACAATCGCCAGATCCGGGTCGGCGGCGCTTAGTGCGTCAACTCCGTCGAGCAAGCGCGCCCTAGTGAGCCGACGAGCCCTGTGCGTGTTCACTGTGGGCTGCTGCAATGGCCGCTCCGACTTCGCGAGCTCGGGCGGGGTGAGGACCTAAGGACACTCTCGAAACATCTCAGCATGAAGGCTGTATGCTGGCGGGTGGGAAAGCCGCATGTCAATGTCTCCGGCCTCCGGCCTGCTGTTTCTGTGTGTGGCCAATTCCGCGCGCAGTCAGATGGCCGAAGGGCTGGCCCGCGCCCGCTTCGGCGACCGGGTATCGGTTCAGAGCGCCGGGTCGCATCCGGGCAGCGTCAATCGGCACGCGGTCGCGGTCCTGGCCGAGATCGGGGTCGACATCTCCGGGCATCGGTCGAAGCACGTCGAGACGATCGACCCCGCGAGCGTCGGCACCGTCATCACGCTCTGCGCCGAAGCGGTGTGCCCGCTGTTCCTGGGACACGCGAGGCGTTTGGCGTGGCCGCTGCCGGACCCGGCTGGTTCCGGCGGCACCGAGGAGGAGGAGCTGGTGCGTTTCAGGGCGGCACGCGACCAGATCGCCAGCCACCTCGACCAGTTCGCGTTCTGACTTCTGCCTTCTGACTTCTTGGGGAGTGCGCCCCTCTACCAGCGCGCCGTCGATCGCCCGCACCGAGGCGACGTTCCCGAGTCGCCGCACGAGCTCGGCCTGTATCTCGTCGAGCCGGGCCGATACTTGGTGGTCAGGTGCGCCACGTAGCCGGCCGAGAGCAGCCCGTCGCTGCACCGCCGGGGCGTGGACGCGACCAGAAATTGGATCGTCTCGTTCGACCGCGTGTTGGGGGCTCCATCGCCGTGAAACTCGTTGAAGAAGCCACGGCCGATGCAGGTACCCGTCCCGGCAGCCCGTGGCGTAAGATGGAAGCTGGATGATCCTGCCGCTTGGCGACGAGCCCAACCCCCGTGGCGTGCCCGTAGTGACCTACGCGCTCATCCTGGTCAACTGCGCCGCCTATCTCTTCGTCACCCTCCCGCTCAGCTTCATGCAACCGGACCCCGAAGACCCGCTGGTGCGGGAGTACATCATCATGGTGTTCGAGTCGATGTCGAGACCGGTCTCGGAGCGCGGCGCCCAGGTGATCTTCAACGGGCTAAACGAGTACGCGCTGTTCGTCTTCCAGTGGGGCTTCCGGCCGGCCGCGCCTCAGGTGCAGGACCTGTTCACCGCGATGTTCCTGCACGGCGGGTTCCTGCACCTGGCCGGCAACATGCTGTACCTCTGGATCTGTGGCGACAACGTCGAACATCGACTGGGTCGCGCGCGCTTTCTGGCCGCCTATCTCGGCACCGGTGTCGCGGCCACGCTGTTTTTCACCCTCTTTGCTGGTCGGTCTCCGGTGCCGATGCTGGGCGCCTCTGGCGCCATCTCGGGGGTGCTGGGCTTCTACTTCATCTGGTTCCCCCGCAACCGTGTTCGGCTGTGGGTGGTGCTCTTCCCGTTCTTCATGAACGTGGTCCATGTACCGGCCCGCTGGGCGCTCTGGCTCTATCTGATCGGCAACCTGCTGCCGTTCCTGGCGTCGGCCGGCACCGGCGGGGCCGGCGTCGCCTACGGCGCGCACATCGGCGGCTTTCTCGGGGGGCTGGCGGTGGCCTGGGGCATCAACCGCCGATCGCTGCGGGTCCGACCCACCGATTTCGGCACCCCGGGTCTGTCCGGTGCTGCACCGCCACCCGAGGGCAGCCTGGCGGCGCTCATCGAGGAGGGTGACTACGAGGCGGCCGCAACACGCTACTTCGCGCTGCCGGTCGATCAGACCAGACGGCTGCTGAACGAGCACCACTCGCTGCTGCTCGGGAACTGGATGGCGGCGAAAGGGCACGCCCGCGCCGCCCTGGTCCTGTTCCAGCGGCATCTGCGCGACTATCCGGTCGGTCACGCCGCGGCTGACGCCCATGTCGGGGCGGGGTTGCTGCAGCTGCGCGCCTTCAGCCAGCCGACCGCCGCGTACCAGCACCTGGTCGAGGCGCTGGGACTTGAACCGAGCCCGAAGACCGAGGCGCTGGCGCGGCAGGGGCTGGCCCAGATCGCAGCGCTGCAGAAGTTCCAGCTAAATTCGATGTAAGCCTGGTTGCTGAAAAGGTCACCGGCTCCAAACTCTCTCTGGGAGAGCGCCAAGGGTCACGCGCGTCATTGCCCGGCCTGTTCAGGCTTCGCTATACTCAAAGATTCCTGTCCTTGGTGGGAGGTCGTTCAACGGCAGGACACGCGGCTCTGGACCGCGGAATCAGGGTTCGAATCCCTGCCTCCCAGCCAAATACTGAGTCGATCGAGGCCGGATCGGGCAATGAGCTGCCAATCAGCGTCCAGGCAGCATGATGTGCGCCGCGGTCGTCCCCGCCTCCATGATCCACGTACCCGCTCTGCTATAGCTCCCCTCACTCGGCAGGCCCAGAGACTCGCTCGTCGCAAACGGGACGGCGATGGTCAGGTGGAGGTTGGCGGAGTCTGCGTCCTCTCCGTTCAGCGTGTAGTAGACGCTTCCGAACGCGGAGACTTCCCTGGATCCGTCCGTCTCGGCCGCCTCCCGCACCTTGCGAATCTCGTCCGCGCTCCGGCCGGACATGTTCCACGCGCGGTTCTGTTTGACGCGAGCCAGGTTCTCCACGCTCGTGCACTGCACGCTGAACGAGCGCCCCGGCTCGTCGGACCGATCCCAGCAGACCAGCCCGTTCGTGCCGTCACGCAGCACCTCGTGGCCGCCGTCGTCGGCTAACCGAATCACCATGGCGCTAGCCCGCAGCGCGGGTGGCGCAGCCAGTGTCGCCGTGGCGATGGCGTTGTCTGCCGTCTGGGCCTGCGCGATGGTTGATGCCGCCACCAGGACACACAACACGAGCACGATCCGCTTCATGGGAAGACCTCCATTCGCGACAGATATGATCACGGCAACCTCAAGATCCTCCAATATACACTGGCTGCGTCCAAGACGTGATGCGGAAAGACTTCAGGTATAATCCCTGTGGGATGATATCGTGTCCGGACTGGCACCTGCGCCCTGGGGCCGCTTAGCCCGCGCGTGTCGGCGCCGTGACGTGGGCCGGCTGGATGTCGGCGCGCCGATTCCGAGAGAGGAACGAACACATGGAACGGACGGACAGATTCCGGAGGGGCTGGTCACTGGGCGTGCTCGCGCTCGCTGCGATTCTCGCGGTTCCGGGGATGGCGCTCGCCCAGGATGGCGCCGACGCCACACCGACCTTCAGCAAGGACGTGGCGCCGATTTTCCGGGCGCAGTGTGAAGCCTGCCATCGGCCGGGCTACATTGCGCCGATGTCGCTGCAAACCTACGCCGAGGTGCGGCCCTGGGCCCGCTCGATCAAGAACCGGGTCGAGACGCGTCAGATGCCGCCCTGGCATATCGACAAGGCGGTTGGAATCCAGGATTTCCAGAACGATCGGTCCCTCACCAACGCTGAGATTGACACCATCGTCCGCTGGGTTGATGCCGGCGCGCCGCGAGGGAACCCGGCTGACATGCCGCCACCGGCAGTATTTGCCGACGACGATGTCTGGAACTTCGCTGATCAGTTCGGTGGACCGCCTGACCTCATCGTCAAGTCGACCCCCTACACCATGCCAGCGCTATCGCAAGACCGTTGGTGGAAGCCAACCGTGCCGACCGGGTTGACCGAGGATCGCTGGCTCCGCGCTAGCGAGATCCGTCCGTCGACGGTCGCAGGTCGCCGCATCACCCATCACGCGCTGGCAAGGCTACGGCAAGCGGAGGACGATGCGGACAGGGAATCCCTGCTGCCGGGTGCAGGTGGGGCCGGTCTACTCATGGAATGGGCGGTCGGTAAGCAGGGTGAGATCATGCGGGAGAACAGCGGCAAGCTGATGAAGGCGGGGTCCAAGATCGCGTGGGACATCCACTATTCGTCGGCAGGAGAGGAGATCACTGATTCGGCCGAACTGGGGCTCTACTTCTACCCGAAGGACCAGCCGCCGAAGCATCGTCAGGTGCTGTCGATTTGGATGGGCATTGAGGGTGGTCCCAGCAATCTGCTGATTCCGCCCAACACCGTGATGTCCACCGAACAGTACCATGTAATGCGACAGAACGGACGGATTGAGAACTTCCAGGCGCATCAGCATCTACGAGGCAAGGGGATGCAGATGAGCGCCATCATGCCCAATGGTCGGACCCGTGTGCTCAGTCGGGTGAGTAACTTCAACTTCAACTGGCACAACAATTACGTCTACGCCGACGATGCAGCGCCTCTGCTGCCCAAGGGGACGATCATCGAGATCAAGTCCTGGTGGGATAACACATCGGCCAATCGGTCGAATCCGGACCCGAACCAGTGGGTCGGCTGGGGCGATCGCACGGTCGACGAGATGGCGCACGCCTGGGTCAACGTCACCTATATGGACGATGAGGATTTCGAGGCCGCCGAGGCCGAGCGTAAGGCACGGACCGAGACCGACGGGGGTGGGGCGCAGTAGGTGGTCAAGAGCATCCGGCGGAGTTTTAGGAGCCGCTCCACATTGGGGCGGCTCCGTCACGTACGAGGAGAGTGGGCATGCAGTTCTGTTGCGTTCGGTTAGCGGTGATGGCAATAATCTCGCTCCTCGTTAGTGTCGCCGCGTCGGCGCAGGCCCCGGGGGCACTGCGTGAATTTGGCGCGCAGGTGGCTCCGATGTTCGAAGGTTGGTATCAGAATGACGACGGGACGGCCACGGTGCTCGTTGGGTTCTTCAATCCAAACTCAAGCCAAACGGTCGACCTTCCGGTAGGTGTGTTGAATCGGTTCGAACCAGGTCCAGAGGACCTGGGACAGCCGACGCATTTCCCGCCGGGACGAAGTTGGGGCGTCTTGAGTATTCAGGTGCCGGGCGATTTCGATGGCGAGTTGCGCTGGGTGCTGACGGCCAACGACCAGCCGGCCTCCATACCGTTACACTTGGATGCGCCGTATTTCATTGAGCCGCTTCGAAATGCCTCCGATGGGAATGAGCCCCCGACTATCCGGTTTTCGGCTGCGGGACCGGGTTTTGCTGGTCCCCCGGTTGGCATCGCTCACACGATGACCGGTCGGGTTGGTACCCCCCTTGAGCTCAGCGCCTGGACGTCGGATGTGAAGCCGGAAGGGGGAGGTGAAGGTGGCGGCGGGCGGCGGGGATCGGCACTGACGATGCGCTGGCACCTACATCGCGGGCCGGCGCTTGTCGAGTTTGCCGACCCGTCGCAACGGTTTCGGGAATCAGCCGATCAGAACCCCACGACAACCGTTACGTTCAGCGAATCCGGCGAGTATCTGCTGCGGGCCGAGGTGCTCGACGAGACTGGCGTGGGGGGTGGTGGGTTCCAGTGTTGCTGGACATCGGCGATCGTGCAGGTCACCGTGTCCCCCTAACGGCGTCCGCTCGCGGGATCGCTTGGGGTGTTGACCGCGGATCTGCCAGCGGTCGACGCCCCTTTTTTCGCGGGCCCGACCCGCCGCTGGTCCATGTGGTCTTCTCCAATGATTCGAGCGATCCCTGGCCACAACCGTCGTGACGGTGGCCGTGGTGACCACTCTGGTGGTCTGGCTCCGGGACGCCCCCCGGCGCGATGTGCCCCCTGAGCCGCCGGCAGATCGCGCGGAATAACCGACCGGAGGGGGCGGTCCAAGGAGATAGGGGGGAACCCAGGACTCTCACCGGGCTGCCGGAACGACACCGATGAAGCGACCGCTGGCGATCGGAATGGTGTCGTGGGCCGGGGTCCAGGGCGAAACGCAGGACACCCTCGCGGGGGTACCGAGGCTGGCTAGTGCGCAGTTCGTCCCCGCTTCCGGGCGCCGGCCGGGTCCGGTGGCGAGTCGTCGAGGGCGCGAGTGTTCCGCGTCAGAGGGGCGTGGACAGGTGGATCCGGATCGCACGCTCGTCGTCGAGGCCGCCGCCGGGGACCTCGACGCGTTCGATACCCTGGTCCGGCGGTATCAGACGAGGCTGGTGAACTACGCGCTGGCGATCGTACGAGACACCGGCGAGGCTGAGGACGTAGCGCAGGAGACGTTCATCCGGGCGTATCGGTCGTTGGGGCGGTTTCGAGGCGAGAGCTCGTTCAAGACCTGGCTCTACACGATTGCCACCAACACCGCTCGCACCGCGCTGGAGCGCCGTCGGCGGCGCGAGCGGGTCGGGGGCCAGAGTCTCGATGACGACGCGCAGACCTTCTGCGCCGACGCCGTGCCGTCCGGTCTGCCGGACGCCGAGACGACGCTCGTGGCCCGTGACACGATCGACCGCGCGCTGGCGACCCTGTCCGACCATCTGCGGGTCGCGGTGGTGCTGCGCGATGTCGAAGGGCTCGACTACAAGGAGATCGCGAAGGTTACAGGGGTGCCGATTGGTACCGTGGAGTCGCGGATTTTCAGGGCGAGACACCGGCTCCGGACGCTGCTCCGGTCGCTGGTGAGCGTTCCGGTCGGAGACCGATGATGGAGACGAACCATGCATTGCGATGAAGCCGGACCGCTGCTGCTTCGGCGTCTGGAGGGGCGGCTCGAGGGCGATGAGGGACACCCCCTCGAGCGGCACCTGGAGCAGTGCGAGACGTGCCGGGAGACGCTCGAGGTGCAACGGCGCGTGGCGGCGGTGCTCTCGTCGCGTCCGGTGGCCGAGGCGCCACTGGGCTTTGCCGGCCGGGTCATGGCCAACCTCGAGCCGGTCCCCGGCTGGCTGGATGCGCTGAACTGGCGGGTCTGGACATTCCGGCTGGCGCCGGTCGCGGCCGCGCTGATCGTGGTGGCGGCGCTGGGGTTCGGGCCGACAGCGGCGGCCGAACCGATGGAGTTCTCGGACCTCGTGGCCGAATGGGTCGTCGAGGAGGACGCGCAGGGGTTGCCGGCGTTCAGCCTGCTGTGGCAGGAGGTCAGTGCCGACACCTTGCTGGAGGCGGTGCTGACAGCAGATCCTGACGAGCCGTTTTAGCGAATGCCCAGGAGGCAGGAGGCAGGAGACAGGAGACGGGAGAAGCAGGATGGCTTCGCCGTCCTGTTCCCTCACGTGCCAGGAGATCCGAGATGAACGACACGCGCACACGGCTATGGGCTGGTCTCTTCGTGCTCGTCGTGTTCGTGGCCGGTTTCGCAGCCGGTGTGGTGGTCCGACCCTGGCTGGGTCCTGGCCCCTCGCGTGGCTTTGGTCCGCGCGGCATGGTCGGGAGGCCCCCGCCGGACCGGGTGACCGAACGGATCTTGGCCAACATTGCCGACTTGACTCCAGAGCAGGATCAAGACTTGCGAGCGGTGTTCGATGGCCGTCAGCAACGGTTGCGCGAGATCAACGAGGAGGTCCGGGACCGGTTCGAGACCCAGCAGGCGCAGATGGACGCGGAGATCTCCGCGATTCTGACACCGGAACAGATGGAGATCTTCGAGAACGAGATCCTGAGCATGCGTCGGGAGCGCGGTCGTCGTGGTCCCCGTGGCCGGGGTGGGCGGGGCAGGGATTTGCCTCGACGCGGTCCCGGGCCGCCGCCCTAGGCGTCCTGACCACTACCCGGCCCGGCCCGACCCACGGGTCAGGCGACAGGCCTGCTGCGCCGAACGGCAGCAACCCGGACGTGGAGGTCACGACCACCAGCCTCGACGACATCCTGACCGGGTGGGTGATGCTGACGCTGCACGATGGCGACACCGTCAACATACCCGGGGCCCCGACCATCTTCGTCACCGGCCAGGTGAGCTCTCCAGGGCGATTCGTCTGGGAGGAGGGCATGACGGTCGAGCAGGCGATCGCACTCCCCGGCGGGTATACCAATCGAGGCTCAGACCGGGGTATCGTTAGGCGGAGGGTCGACGGCGAGCTGACCACGATCGACGTGACGGAAGCCGACGTTGTCGAGCCGAACGACACCGTCAGGATCCGTCCCAGACAGTTGTGACGATTCTGCACGAGACCGGCTGTTCACAGCAGCGGTGCACCAGCCAAGGCTAGTATTCAGTTGTCAACGCTCGTCCGTACTCGAGTACCAAGGAGAACCCACTTGAAGAGCATCGATCTCATCGGTTTCGCGAAATCGGCCGGTCGAGCAGCCCGTGGTGAAAGTCCCGTTGCATTCGCCCGGCGCTGCATCCCGCCTGGCTGCGTTGCTCCTCGGTCACATACTGCCGGTATGTTCCCTCGTCGCGCCTTGCAGGCGTCGGACGCCGCTTCTCTCACGACGGGGCTCGGTGCGACCCGGGACTTTCACCACGGACTGCTGGTGACGCTGGCGTTCATGGTGACGCTGGGGGCGGCACCGGCCACGGCCCAGGAGGGTGGGTGGACGCACTGGGGCGGCAATGCCACAAGCACCCGCTACTCACCCCACGACCAGATTGACGCCGACAACTTTGAAGATCTCGAGGTGGCCTGGGTCTGGCGCGGCGACAACTTCGGTCCCGACGTCTACAACATCATGCGGTCGACCCCGATCTATGCCGAAGGCAAGCTGTTCTCGGTGGCGGGCGAGCGTCGCACCGTCGTGGCCATCGACCCCGCGACCGGCGAGACGCTCTGGACCTTCCGCGAGCCGTCCACCAAGCGCTGGGAAGACTCGATGCGGAAGAGCTACGGCAAGGGAGTGTCCTACGCCGTGGTCAACGGCAAGGGTCGAATCTACATGGTGTCGCCGGGATTTTTCCTGCACGCCCTGGATCCCGACACCGGTATTCCGATCGCCGACTTCGGCGACAACGGCACGATCGATCTGCTGGCTAACTTCGGCTACGACTATCACCCGACCGACGGGCTGCCGGCGGAAATTGGGTACATCACCAACTCGTCACCCCCGATCGTTACCAATGGCGTGGTTGTTGTCGGCAACAGCCACGAGCAGGGGTATCGGCAGACCCGGCAGGAGAACGTCCCGGGGCACATCCTCGGCTATGACGCCACCAACGGCGACTTCCTATGGAAGTTCAACGTCATTCCGCAGTCGGAAAGTGAGTTCGGGTTCGACACGTGGGAGAACGACGCCTGGTCGTGGACCGGTAACGTTTCGGCCTGGGCGCCGATGTCGGCCGACGCGGAGCTCGGGCTGGTCTACGTCGTGACCGACCCGCCGACCAACGACTTCTGGGGCGGGTTCCACCCTGGTGACAATCTGTTCGCCACCACCATCCTCGCGTTGAACGCGCGCACCGGCGAACGGGTGTGGCACTTCCAGACGGTGCATCACGACATCTGGAACTACGACAACCCAACCGCACCGACCCTGGTCGACATTACGGTTGACGGGCAGCGCATGCCGGCGCTGGTCCAGACGACGAAGCAGTCGTATGCGTATGTGTTGAACCGGGCGACCGGCGAGCCGGTCTGGCCGATCGAGGAGCGTCCGGCGCCGCAGGGACACGTCCCGGGCGAGTGGTACTCACCGACTCAGCCGCACCCGACCAAGCCGGCCGCCTACGAGATGCAGAACGTCAGCATCGACGAGTTGATCGACTTCACCCCCGAGTTGCGTGCGGAAGCGACCGAGATCCTCGAGCGCTATGAGTATGGCCCGCTCTTTACCCCGCCGTTGCATCGCGGCAACGACCTCGGCAAGCGCGCCGCCATTCACTGTCCCGGGTCGAACGGCGGGACGAACATCATGGGTGGCGCCTCGGTCGATATCGAGACCAATATTCTCTACGTCTCGTCGACCAAGGCCTGCTCAGCGCCGATGCTGACCCCGGGTCTCGCTGCCGACGCGGAGGATCCGAATCCTATCGGCCGGACGGTCGCCGAGTTTGTGGCCGGTCCAGGCGGCGTTCGCGGTCCGCAGGGGCTGCCGCTGTTCAAGCCGCCCTACGCCCGCATCACGGCAATCGACCTGAACACCGGTGAGACGCTCTGGTGGATTCCGAACGGCGACACCCCGGACCGGATCGCCAACCACCCGGCGCTCGAGGGGGTCGACATCGGCAACACCGGGTCGCCGTCGCATCCCACCACGATTTCGACCAAGTCGCTGCTCATCTACGGCGAGGGCCGCGGCGGCCGCGCGGTGCTCCATGCCCACAACAAGAGGACCGGCGAGCGGATCGGCACCGTGGAGATTCCGGCACCGACCAACACCGCACCGATGACCTTCATGCACGAGGGGGTGCAACACATCGTCGTGCCGGTCGGCGGATCGGGCGCCGGCCGTGGTGGTCGCGGCGGGCGCCGCCAGCAGCACCCGGGCTCGTTCGTGGCGCTCAGGTTGCCCGAGTAGCCCAAGGCCGCTCTTTGAGGCGGCGGTCCGGATGATCGGGGCACCGCCTTTTTTTCTGTCGGCGCTCGACCAAGCAGGAGACAGAAGTCAGGAGCCCTTCGACAACAGCACCCTCCGCTCTGCTCAGGATGTAACGTCCCGCCGGCAGACCCGTCAGCGCAAAGCGTCCCTCAGCATCGGTGACCGCCGATTCGGTGATCTTGCCGTTCTCGGCCCGCGCGGTGACGACCGCGTCGCCTAATGGAGACGGCGAGGAGCCGGTCAATACCCGGCCGCTGATACCCGCCGTCCCGGTGACTGCTGTCGGGCGATCGCGCGGCTGTCCAGCACCTGGCGCCGCGAGCCCGATCGCCGCGCAGACGCCGAGAATCAGGTGGGTGCCTTGCCGACCGTTGGGTGTGCGGTCCACGTCGGCCTCGTCACGGGTGTGCAGCTTGCGCGAGAGGTTCGTATAAGGCCATTATACGGCCGCGATCCTGATTCGTCGGCCGCGAATAAACGGGCGGTCCCCCCCCCCCGTAGTACGCAGAGTGGAGCGGCACCGGGGTTGCTGCACCGCGCTCCGGTTTCTCCCTCTCCCTTGTGGAGAGGAGGAGGGCCGGGGTCAGGGCCGCGTGTCTTGTCGAGGAGAAGACCATGAATCGAATACTCGCGGCTGGTGCAGGACTCCTGCTCTGCTCGGTCGTCGCCGTGGCGCAGCCCACGTCGGTTCCGGGGGATGCCGAGATTCGGCGGATCCTCACCGAGCGGATCGACGAGGAACACCGGAGCGTCGGCATCGTGGTGGGGGTGGTCGAGCTCGGGGGGCAGAGGGTCGTGGGGTATGGTCGGCTCGCCACCGATGACGCTCGGCGGCCGGACGGCGACACGGTGTTCGAGATCGGCTCGATCACGAAGGTGTTCACCTCGATCGTCCTCGCGGACATGGTGCAGCGTGGAGAGGTTGCCCTGGGCGACCCGGTGCAACGGTTGTTGCCGGCCGACGTCCGGGTGCCGACACGAAACGGGACGGCGATCACCCTCCTGCATCTGGCGACCCACAGCTCCGGGCTGCCGCGGCTGCCCGACAACCTGGACCCGGCAGACCCGGCAAACCCGTACGCCGACTACACGGTCGCCCAGCTCTACGCGTTTCTGTCGTCGCATGAGCTCGGTCGGGACATCGGCGAGGCGGTCGAGTACTCGAACCTGGGTGTCGGGCTGCTGGGTCACGCGCTCGCCACCCGGGCCGACTCCGACTACGAAACCCTGGTGAGGGACCGGGTTCTCGGCCCCCTGGCGATGCTCGACACGTCGATCACTTTGACACCGGCTGGCCGCGACCGGCTCGCCACCGGACACGACAGGGCACTCGACCCGGTTGCGAACTGGGACATTCCCACCTTCGCGGGCGCTGGCGCGCTCCGCTCCACCGTCAACGACATGCTGACGTTCATCGAAGCGAACCTCGGCGTGCGCCAGTCCCCGCTGCGCGCCGCCATCGAGGCGACGCACCGGTCACAGCGCTCGTTCGGCCCGCCAAACATGGACATCGGACTCGGATGGCTGCTCCGAACGCAGCATGGCCGCACCATCGCCTGGCACAACGGTGGTACCGGTGGCTATCGTTCGTTTCTCGGTTTCGACGCGGCGTCCGGCACGGGAGTGGTCGTGCTGTCCAACGCCGCCCGCAGCCCGGATGATCTGGGTTTCCATCTGCTTGACCAGCGGTTCGAGCTGGTCGAGGCACCGCAGCAACGTACCGAGGTGGACGTGGATCCAGCGATCTACGACGACTACGTCGGGCGGTATCAGCTGGCGATGAACGTGATCATCACGGTGACGCGTGAGGACGACCAGCTCTTCGTCCAGTTGACCGGGCAGCAGCGGATCGAAGTGTTTCCGGAGTCAGCAACCGACTTCTTCATGCGTGTGGTCGACGCGCAGATTGCGTTCGGCCGGGACGACAGCGGCGTGGTGGACCACCTGGTGATGCACCAGAACGGGGCCGATCAGCGGGCCGTGCGGCTGGGTGAAGGGGTCGAGTCGGTGGAGTACGGGTCGGCGGAGATCGTCTCGCTGCCCGAGGCGACGATGGAGCGATATGTCGGCCGGTACGAGCTCCAACCGGGCTTCGTCATCGCCATCACGCGGCAGGGCTCGCAGCTGTCGGCGCAGGCGACCGGTCAGCCCAGCGTCGAGATCTACGCGTCGTCGGAGACCGAGTTCTTCTATCGCGTCGTCGACGCCCGGATCACCTTCCAGGTGGGCGGCGACGGCACGGTCGCCGCTCTTACCCTGCACCAGGGGGGTCGGGACCTGCCCGGGAGGAAGCTGCCCTAGATGGCACAGCGAAAAATAGGAACGGTCGTCCACAAGGAGCTGGTCTCCCAGACGCTCATGCGGTTCCGGCTACAGCCGGAGCCGGACGGCCGGTTTCCGGACTACCAGGCGGGGCAATACATCGCGCTCCAGCGGGACGACTGCAAGTTGACGCGGAAGCGGGGTGTCGCTCCCGACGGTAAGCCGGTCTTCGAGCCGGAAGTCGACCCGTGGGGGCGTCAGACGATCGGTGCGGTCACCCACTCCTACTCGATCGCGTCGGCGCCGTCCGAGACCGCCGAACATCAGTGGCTCGAGTTCTTCGTGGCGCTCGACTCCGGTTTCCATGGGTTGCCGGGCCGGCTCAGCGAGGCCCTGTTCGGCATGAGTCCCGAGACCAGCTGCGAGGTGACCTACTATGACCGGATCGCCGGCAACTTCACGCTCTCGGCGCGGGCCGAGGGGCTCGAGAGTGTTCTGTTCGTCGGCACCGGGACCGGGGTGGCACCGTTCGTCTCCATGGTCAAGGAGCTGCATGCCCAGGGCGGCGGGGATGACCCCCGGCGGTACACCTTGCTGCACACCAACCGCACCGTGGCGGAGCTCGGCTATCACGACGCGCTGTTCGAGATCGAGGCGGCGGGCCGGTTCGATTTCATGTATGTGCCGACGGTGAGCCGGCCGTCCGAGCACGCTGCCGTCGACAAGCGGATCGGCCAGGGACGCGCCAGCAACGTGCTGCGTCACATCTTCGATCTGCCGACCACGGAGGACGACAAGCTGACGAACGCGGTCGGAGATGTGGCGCGCGTGGCAGCTGGTCTTGCCCTCGAACGGCTGGTTCACCCGGTCCTGCCGGGTCATCTGACGGCCAGCGCGATCCGAGACCGGGTCGACCCGGCCAGCACGGTGCTGCTGACCTGCGGCAGCCCCGTCTCGACCGCCGACATCAAGTCGACCGCCGCCCGCCGACAGATCCGGTTCGAGCTGGAGGAGTGGTAAGGCTAGCGAGAATGCCCAAAGAGTCAGAAGTCAGGAGACGGGAGACAGGAGGAAGCCACGCCAAGAGCGTCTGAAGCCACGGCGCGATGTCACCCGTAGGAGATGTCTAGTCCTCGATCGCCTGGTAGATCAGCGCACGCAGCCGGCCCTGGTCGTCGAGCCCACGGGCCGGGATCAGCTGCGTGAGGTAGACCACGACCAGGTCCTCCACGGGGTCCACCCAGTAGGTCGAGTGGTACGCGCCGCCCCAGCCATACTCCCCTTTGGAGCCGGGTAGCCCGCGCGCGCCGACATTCTCGACGATCGAGAACCCGAGCCCGAACCCCTGGCCGGCTCGGAACGGCTGGTCCCTCAGGTGGTTCGTTGTCATCAGCTCGACCGTCTTGCGGCTGAGCAGCCGCGTCCCCTCCAGCTCGCCGCCGTTGAGCATCATCTGCAGGAACCGCGCGTAGTCGGTGGCGGTCGACAGCAGCCCGGCGCCGCCGGAGAAGCTGGTGCGCGGTCCGTCGACATACGCGCCCTGACCGACCATGTGCCCGGGGTTCGGCGCCCGCTCGAGCCCGTCGTTCGTCGCCGAGTAGACCGTGGCCAAACGGTCCCGCTTGTCGAACGGCAAATAGAAGTGGGTGTCCTCCATCCCGAGCGGATCGAAAATCCGGGTGCGGAGGAACTCGTCGAGCGGTTGTCCGCTGACCGCCTCGATCAGCGCGCCCAGGATGTCGATGGAGTAGCCATAGATCCACTGCTCCCCCGGGTGCGCGTCGAACGGCAGCGCGGCGAGCCGGGCGATGGTGTCGCCCACCGGCTCCTCGCGGTCGGCGAAGTACCAGCCCTGGATGCCGGCCGACTCCCAGCGGTCGCTCGCCGGGCCGGTGCCATAGCTGACCCCGGAGGTGTGCGTGAGCAGTTGGCGAATCGTGATCCGCCCCCGCGCGTCGACGACCTCATAGCCCCCGCCGTCTCTGGCGACGGCGACCTGTGTTCGGGCGAACTCCGGCAGATAGCGCCCAACCGGGTCCGAGATGAGCAGCCGGCCTTCCTCCTGCAGCACCATCACGCCGGTGCTGATGATCGCCTTGGTCTGCGAGGCGATCCGGAAGATCACGTCATCGGACATCGGCGACCCCGACTCGATGTCGCGCTGTCCGAACGACCGCAGATACGCCACCCGGCCCCGTCTCGCCACCAGGACGACCGCACCGGCCAGCCGGCGGTCGTCGACATAGGCCTGCATCGCCTCGGTCAGCCGGTCGAGCCGTGGTCCGGACAGGCCAACCGCCTCCGGGGCGGCACGGGGAAGGTCTTTGGCCGAGTAGACCGGTGCCGTGCACAGCGTCAGTGCCAGCCACAGGAGGAGCAATCGGGTACGCGATGACGTCATGGTTCACCTCGCATGTGTGTCGATTCCGACGCCGTATATACACCGGACCCGGTGACCCGTCACTCCTGCCGCAGCGCGCTCAGCGGGTCGGCCTGGGCGGCCCGTCTGGCGGGCAGAAACGCCGCGAGGAATGTCACCGCGACCAGCACGAGTGCAGCCCAGCCGAGATTGACCGGGTCCCAGGCTTCGATTGTGGTCAGGACGCTGCCGAAGACCCGGGCCAGCAGCCAGGACCCCGCCAGCCCGAGGACCAGTCCGGCAGCCGTCAAACGGGCTGCCCGCCACATCACGAGTCCGAACAGATCGCCCGGTGCCGCGCCCAGCGCCAGCCGGATGCCCATCTCCTGGCGGCGTCGTGCAAAGGCGTAGGCCAGGACGCCATAGACGCCGATGGCTGCCAGCGCGAGCCCAATGAAGGCGAACCACACTCCAGTTGAGCGAAAGAGGCGGGCGTTCGCGAAGACTCGATCGAGCAGGTCGTCGAACGTCGCGACGTTGGCGAGCGGCTGGTTCGGGTCGATGCCCCAGATCCGTTCGCGCACCGGCGGCGCCAGTGCACCGGCATCGCCCGCGGCGCTCACCACCAGACTCACCGTCTCGTCGGGGTGCTGGCGATACGGCACATAGACCACCCGCTTCGGCCCGGCGACGTCATCTTCGATCACGTCGCTGACGACGCCGACCACCGTCCCGCTCTTGGGGGCGGCTTCGCCGGTTCGGGTCACCGTGACGCTCCAGGGACGGAGCACGAGCTGTTGGCCGATGGCCAGGCTGTCGCCGAACAGGTCTCGGGCAAGCCGGGTGTTGAGGATCATGACGCCGGGGCCGGTCGCATCATCCGATTCCCGGAACGGCCGGCCCTGCTGCACCGGGAGCCCCATCGTCTGGAAGTAGTTCGCGCTGATGGCCCGGTATTCGACCGGGCGGTCGTTGAGCGGACGATCAGGTCGGCCTCCGACATCCACGTAGGTCCGGACCGAGTAGTTGTCGAACGGCAGGAAATTGGCGGCGGCCACTGACTGGACACCGGGCAGGGTGTCGACCTCCCGTACGACGGCGTCGACGAACGCCAGTCGTTGCTCCGGTCCACCGTACGTCAACGGCTGCAGCTTCACCCTGACCGTCAGCTTGTCGCGCATCTCGAACCCAGGGCTGCTGGGCAGCGACGTCCTGAGGTCCTTGATCAGCAGCCCGGCCCCCGACAGCAGCACCAGCGAGACGGCGATCTCGGCGACCGTGAAGATGTCCCGCAGGATGCCTCGTCCCGGACGGTCGCTGCCGTGGCTTCCACCGGATCGGACGGTCTCGCTCAGGTTGGGCGCCGCTGAGTACCAGGCCGGCAACAGGCCGAACAGGACGGTGCTGAGCCCCGAGATCAGGATCGCGAACCCGAACACGCGGACGTTGAGCGTGGTCTCGGCCACGCGGGGGAGCGTCGGCGCCTCGGCGAGCAGGGCCCACAACAGCCACTGCTTGCACACCCAGGCGAGCAGCAGCCCGATGGCGCCGCCCCGCC
>DQNS01000084.1 GCA_015659035.1 Acidobacteriota bacterium
TCGAGGCGCGCACGTCCCGCGCCCTCGATGCCGCGGGCCAGGCTCGCATCTGGCAGTTGCGGCAATCGTCGCTCGGGTTGTCGATGGCGATGAAGGGGGACGCCAAGAGCGTGTCGTTCGTCGAGGACACCGCGGTGGCGCCAGAGCGGCTGCGTGACTACATCGCGCGCTTTCTGGAGATCGTGCGGCGCCACGGCAGCACCACCGGCGTCTACGCGCACGCGTCGGTCGGGTGCTTACACGTGCGTCCGGTGGTCAATCTGAAGACCGACGCCGGGGTCCGCCAGTTCGAGGCGATCGCCAACGACATCGCCGAGCTGGTACTCGAGTTCGGGGGCGCCCTGTCGGGCGAACATGGTGACGGGCTCGTGCGGGGGCCGTTCGTTGAACGGATGTTCGGCTCCGAGCTCTATGCGGCGTTCCGGACCATCAAGCGGACCTTCGACCCCGCGGGCCTTTTCAACCCGGGCAAGATCGTCGACGCGCCACCGCTCACCGCGAACCTCCGCTACGGTGTCGGCTACCGCACCCCGGAACCGATCACCTTCTTCGACTACGACGAGCACGGCGGGCTGGGGCGTGCCGTGGAGATGTGCAGCGGCGTTGGCGCCTGCCGCAAGACGCTGGACGGCACGATGTGCCCGTCGTATATGGCAACCCGTGACGAGGCGCACTCGACCCGCGGCCGAGCCAATGCCCTCCGGCTCGCGATGACCGGCCGACTCGGGGAAACCGGTCTCGGCGACGACGGGGTGTTCGATACGCTCGACCTGTGTCTGGAATGCCGGGCCTGCAAGGCGGAGTGCCCGGTCGGCGTAGACATGGCCCGATTCAAGAGCGAGTTTCTCGCCGACTACTATGGACGGCATGGGACCCCGCTCCGGGCGCGGGTGCTGGGCCGGATTCACGAGCTGTCGGCCTGGGCGAGCCCGTTCGCCCGCCTGCTCAATCCCTGGCTCACGAGCTCCTGGGTGCGGGCGGTGAACGAGCATCTGCTCGGTCTGGACCGCCGGCGCGCCCTGCCGGCCTGGACCACGCGCACGCTGGCGTCGCAGTGGCGTGGCCGGCAGGCCGCCTCCGGCCCGTCATCCGTCGTACTGTTCAACGACACATTCACGAACTACTACCATCCGGAGGTCGGGATGGCCGTCGCGGCCCTGTGCGACAGCGCCGGTCTCGGGGTCGAGCTCGGGCCACACGTCTGCTGCGCGCGACCCCTCATCTCCCAGGGACTGCTGCGGGCGGCCCGGCGTCGCGGGGCCGATACCGTGCGGCAGCTGCACCCGTTTGCGGCCGCCGGCAAGTCGATCGTCGTGCTCGAGCCGAGCTGTCTCTCGGCGCTGCGAGACGACGTGCCCGCGCTGCTCCGGGGCACGGCGCAGCGCCAGGCCCACGAGGTGGCCGACGCGTGTCTGCTCTTCGAGGAGTGGCTGGAGGGCGCGCTGCAGAACGGACAGGCGCAGCTCACGTTCCATCCCGGTCCGACACGACTGCTGCTGCATGGTCACTGTCACCAGAAGTCGCTGGGACTGGTGCCACCGGCCCTCGCCCTGCTCGGGCGGATCCCGGGCGCCGAGGTCGTCGACCTCGACGCGGGATGCTGCGGCATGGCCGGGTCCTTCGGCTACGGGCGTGAACACTTCGACGTCTCGCGGCAGATCGGCGAGCGCCGGCTGCTGCCGGCCGCCCGCGCGCTCCAGCAGAACGAGGTTCTGGTCGCCTCCGGGGTCTCGTGCCGGCACCAGGTGCGGGACCTGGCCGGGGTCGGCGCGCGGCACCCCGCTGAGCTGCTCGCGTCTCTGCTAGCAGTCCGTGGCAGAGCGCACCCTCGCTAGCAGAGGCTTTCTTCACAGCCCTGCTACGCGGGGGCTAGACATCTCCGGCGGACGACAAGAAGTGTGACGATGTCGGCCATGGGAGATGCCTAGCGCCGATATAATCGGCACGCCATGGTCTCTGGACGTCTGACACGTCTCGCACTCGCCTTCGTCGGGACTCTCTCGGCCGGCACGGCGGGCGCCCAGGGCGGTGACCCGCCACCGAACAATCTGCCGAACGACTACATCACCGTGCTGAACTGGGCCAAGTTCCCCGACGGACGCCGATGGGGATCGACCGCCGGGATCGACGTCGCACCCGACGGCTCTATCTGGGCCTACGACCGGTGCGGCGCCAACAGCTGTGTCGACTCGGACCTCGACCCGATCCTGCATCTCGACACTTCGGGGCGGTTGCTGGGCAGCTTCGGCGCCGGCCTGTTCAACGTTCCGCATGGGCTCCACGTCGACGCCGACGGCAATGTCTGGGTCACGAACCACGGCGTCGATCCTCCCAACGGCAAAGGGCAGCAGGTGTTCAAGTTCAGCCCGCGGGGTGAGGTCCTGATGACGCTCGGCCGCGCCGGGGTCGCCGGGGTCGGGCACTACACCTTCAACCAGCCATCCGACGTCCTGGTGGCGCCCAACGGCGAGATCTTCGTCGCCGACGGACACGGGGCGCGAACCAACGCCCGGATTGTCAAGTTCGCGCCCGACGGCACCTTCATCAGGTTCTGGGGCCGTCACGGGTCCGGACCAGAGGAACTGGAGGGGCCGCACGCGCTCGCGATGGACTCGCAGGGCCGGTTGTTCGTCGGCGACCGGACCAACAACCGGATCCAGATCTTCGACCAGGACGGGACGCTCCTCGACTCCTGGGCCCAGTTCGGGCGGCCGAGCGGGCTCTTCATCGACCAGCACGACACGCTCTACGTGGCCGACTCCGAGTCGCGTGACAACGAGGGCGGCTACGGACACAACCCCGACGTCCGGCGCGGCATCCGGATCGGCAGTGCCGTGGACGGCACGGTGAGCGGGTTCATTGCGGACCCGGCCGAGCGGGGTGGCTCGAGCGCCGCCGAGGGCGTCGCCGTCGACCACGACGGGAACGTCTACGGCGCCGAGGTCGGTCCCCGCGACGTCAAGAAATACATCAAGCGGTGACCCGACGACCTTGTTTGCCCGCCGCCGTGTTGGCAGGGGCGCTCCTCGCGGTCGCCCTCCCGCTCGTCGCCGCGCAGGCCCCGGTGCGGCTCCTTGTCACCGTGCTCGATGCCGATGGCGCCCCGGTCGCCGGTCTGACCCGCGAGGAGTTCACGCTCTACCTGGACGGAGCGGAGGGCGAGGTGCTGTCGGTGGAACCGGTGGAGCCGGCGGTGCAGGTCGTTGCCATCTTTGAAGGCCTGGCCGCCACACAGCGACAGACCTCGGCGGCCCTCACCAGTTTCATCGCGAGCCTCAGTGACGACAGCATCGTCGACATGCAGAGCGTCGATGGGAAGCTGGATGCGGCGATCGTCCAGGCGGTCGACGACCTGCACGCGCGCGGATCCTCGCGACCGGTCATCGTGATGATCGGGCAGGCGACCGAGATCGTGCCGTCCGAGCTCCAGTCGTCGCAGGTGCGCGGGAAGCGCCAGGCGGCCGACCTGTCCGGCGATCTCGATCAGCTGGGCCGATTGCAGGCCGAGCACGGCATCCTGTTCTATGGCGTGTCGGTGACCGAGGTGTCGCTGGCGAACTTTCGGACGCTCGCCGCCGGAACGGGCGGCCACTTCGAGGTAATCGCCGCGCCGACCGGACTCAGCGACACCTTGACAGCCATCGGGCGAGAGCTGGGTACCCAGTATCTGGTGTCGTACGCATCAGACGCGGCAACCGGGACGCGGCCGGTGCTGGAAGTTACACGACCCGGTCTGAGGGTACGCGCCGCGCCGTTCGTTCCCACGCACTGACCCCCACCCGACTCAGCGGAGATACCCGCGCCGCGCCTGGACATCGCGTCCACGGCCCTCGACCCGCACGTCGAGCTCGTGCCACCCCGACAACTCCACCCCGGTCGGGGCGTAGGTCAGCAAGTAGCGGCGCCGGAACTCGTCGACCACCCGCGCGAACGCGGCACGCAATCGTCCGGTGTCCTGGGCGACGAACACCGAGCCACCGGTCTCCTCCGCCAGTACGGGGAGATACTGCCCGCGAAACAGATGCGGCTCGGTCGCAAACCAACGACGGGCCGATCTGCGACCCTGCCGCTCCTGCCAACTGTCAGGCGCGACACCCGCGAGGTTCACGGCGTAGACCACCACGTCGCTGCGTTGTGCCGTGTTCAGCACGTCGCGCGGATCAAGCCAGCTCGTGGTGTCATCGCCGTCACTGAACACGAGCATCAGCGTGCGCCCCACGGTGCGCTCGCGCAGGGCGAAGGCTGCGAAGGTGGCGTCGTAGAGCGCCGTGCCACCGGTGGCGCGGACGCGTCGCAGCGCGTCCGGCAGGCTGGCCGGCAGGGACGGTGGTTCCACGACCACCCGCACATTGTGCGAGAAGGTCACCAGCCCGACGCGATCGTCCGGACGCAAGGCCTCAGCCACCGCCTCGGCAGCCATGAGCAGCTGTGCCAGCGGCGCGCCAACTACGCTGCCGCTCGTGTCCAGTACCAGCAGCAGCGTGATCGGCACGTCTTCGAGCAGGACCGATTCGATCTGCTGCGGCACGTCGTTGTCGAGCAGGGTGAAGTCGTCGGCGGTCAGACCGAGGACCGGCCGGCCATTGCGCGTGACCAGCACGTCGACCGCTACCGCGTCCACGCTGATTCTGAAGGTCTGCCCCACCCCCGTCACGCTGAACCCCCACACAGACGCCAGACCCAGACCGGCTGCCAGCAGTCGGTGGCGCCCGCGAGCGGCCGGCCCGCACCCGGTCATCGGCGCACCTCGTCGCGGAGCCCCTGGCGCAGACTGGGGCCGGTACCAGCACCGAGCAGATAGTCGACCCACGGGTCGATGAACCCGCTCTCTCGTTCGGCGCCAGCGTTGAATCCGAGCACGCCCGCCGCGCCGCGCCGGTCCCCCATTGTGTCGAGCAGTTGTCCGAGCGCGACCCGCGCCGCCTGTCCCTCGGGAATGAGGTCGCCGGCCTCGCGAAACAGGCGTTCCGCCCGCGCGGGCTCGGCGGCTCGCGCATACAGCTGTCCCAACATCAGCCGAGCCAAGTAGGCATGCGGTGTCGGCAGATCGGTGCGCCCGACCAGCCCCAGCAGCAGCTCCCGCGCCGTATCCACCTCCTCCAACAGTGTCCGCGCGCGCGCCAGTCGGAGCGCCGCCTCGGTCGCGTCCGCCGTCACCGCCAGTGCCGCGCTCGCGTGCCGGGCAGCCGCACGGAGATCGTCGCGTTTCACGTCCTGGGCCTCGCGGAGGCCCGCCAGCCCGGCATCACCCGGACTGACCGGCGCCAGCGCCACCTGTTCGTGCAGCCAGGCGGCGGTGGTCAGCAGCGGCACGTCGTCCGGTAAGGCCTCACAGGCCCGGTCGACAAAGCTCAGCGCGGCCCGCCAGCCGCCACGGTCGAACACCAGGAGCCCCACCCCCAGATACCAGCGTCGCCGGAACGACCCGTCCGGCTCCGGGCTCCGCGCCCCCAGATCCACCCAACGGGTCGCGAGATCCATCTGGGCCGCCGCGGCCGTCTCCCGCCCGATCGACCACAGGGCCGACGCCGTATCGACGTGGAGCATTGCCGCGGCGCGGAACACCTGCTCGTGCGGGTAGGGGTCGCGGTCTGTGCCGGTGACTCTCGCGTCCTCCAGCGCACGCACGGCGTCGACCATCTCATGGATAGCCTCGGTCTCGAGCGCCAGCACCCCGTCGATCGCCTCCCTGGTCCGACTCTCGCGGTAAGCGTCGACCAGCACACGATAGGCGGCCAGGTCCGGTGCGAACCACAAATCAATCTGTGTGGCACCTGCCCGCGGGTGCACGCCTCCCGGTGCGAGGAAGAGCACGGCCAGCACGCAGAGCGCCCGGGTTTGCAGTGTCTTGGACACCATTCGTGCAGATTCTACCGCGCCCCCGTATCCGGGTGTCGTCCGGCAGCGGCGGGCTCTTTTATAGTCGGGCCGCTAGCGGAAGTATTCCTGCTCAGAGGCTGAGCATACAGAGGAGTTCCACCATGTTCGGAGACGTCAATTTCCTCGCCGTCGGGATCGCCGCGGTGCTCGCCTTCGCGCTCGGCGCGCTCTGGTACTCAGCGGTGCTGTTCGCGAAGCCCTGGATGGCCGGGCTCGGCTACACGGAGGAACGGTTCAAGGAGATGCAGGCCGGCATGGGTCTCACCTACGCCATCTCGTTTCTGTGCTGGCTGGTCATGGCCACGGTGTTGGCGTCGATCGCCCCGCACTTCGGCGACGGCGTCCACATGGGGCTGATGCTGTGGCTCGGGTTCGGGGCGACGGTCGGTCTGACCAACAACCGCTTCTCGGGCACACCGATCGTCGTGTGGATCATCGACGCCGGCTATCAGGCGGTCTCGGTCGCGATCATGGCGGTGGTGCTCGGGCTCTGGACGTAGAAGTGGTCCCGGACCTTCCAGATCGCAGGTGTTCAGCAGCGCGCTACGGCTGCTCCTGCGCCGCCTCGTCTGCGCGGGCGCCACGCAGGATGTTCAGTAGCCCGTAGTTTCCTTCGTGACAGGCGTACTCGAAGACCGGCATATCCAACTTCCGCATCGGGAGCGCCACGGTGAACGGGCGCGAGAACGTGGCTGGGTCGTTCACCGTGTACTCGTAGAGCAACGTGTCTTCATCGACGCGGGTGAACCGCTCCGTGAGGTGAAGCGTCTCGCCGCTTCCGAAGCTGCCCGTGGCCCCTGGATCGAAGCTCGACGTCTTCCCGGTGTAGTTTCGCGATTCGACCACCAAGGTGTCACCGTCCCAGTGTCCCCGCGCGTCGCCCATCCACTGCCGGATGCCGTCCAGATGCGGACGGCCATCGAGCGGGATGATGCGCGCGTCGTGCACCATCTCGTTGACCACGACAACGTGGTCCGGCGTCTGGAACAGCTGCATGTTGTTGTTGTACCCGCTGGGCATCATCGGTGGCCCGGAGTTGAACCCCACCAAACACCGCTCCGCCAGGGCCCGGTCTTCGGGGCCGTCCAACCCGATTCCGCCACTGCGATACCGCACCGGTCGTTCACCGGGGACGTCGCGAGTGAGTGACCCGACCTGTCGCGGCGCGCCCTCGACGAGCGCCGGCAGCCGCCCGTCCGGCGGGTCGACGATGAGCGACGTCTGGCGGCTCGAAACGACGTTGGTGCCGATGTCGAACCAAAACGCGTTGTAGGCGCCGATCTTGCCGCCGATCGACTCCACCAGGGCCGTCTGCGTCTCGGCCGCCCGGGCCTCGGCCGTCGCCGCCTCTTCCTCGGTCAGGGCGGCCCGATCGCCAAGACGACGCGAGCGTTGCAGAGGCGTGATGGTCCGAAAATCCCACACGCCCTGCAAGTCGGGTCGGCCGTCGGCCAGCCGGGGTGGTGCCGTGGCGTTCGTCACACCGGGCGTTGTCTGACCGGCCGCACCGGTCGGCGCCAGGCACGCAACCAACACCAGAGCCATCACGAAGGAAAGCAGTCGATACGTCATTCAGATCACTCCTTGTCGCCTTCATTCTCGCACGGAGAGACGTTTTTTTTCTTCACCGCCAGTAATAGCACGTCCCGGGCCACCTCGGACTGCAGCACCTCGACCTCGAACGACGGCAGCCCCGGCGCGTTGGCGAACGCGCGGCGCGCTCGGCCACGCCAGTCTTTCTGCCTCCGAGCGTGCTGGTAGCAGACCAGGAGGTCCCCCGGCCGAAGCGCCGCGAACACCGCCGCGACCTCGGTCGACGTCACGTGCTCCGGACCATGGATCTCCGGCGCGAGCCCGACGTCGGGGTCGAGCAGCACCAGCAGCGACCCACCACGTGGCGCCCTGACCCGTTCGCACACCCGCCCGAAATAGGCGATCCGGTCGGTGAACGGCTCCTTCACGACCTCGATCGCAAGACCGGTAGCGACCCCCAGCCGCTGAATGTCGTCCAGGTCGCGGAAGTGGCGAAACACTTCGGATGGCGGGTGCACCTTCCCATGCGCCGTGGCCAGCGGCGCCGGGGCCGACCCGGGACGATACATCGCGACGTGCAGGATGGCGGACACCGCTTCGCGTCGCGCCAGGTACACGAGCGCGCTCCACTTCACGAGGTCGCGGTTGTCGCCGTACCATTGGTCTCGCATCATTCAGCGTCAGCCGCCACCGTCAACCACGGAAACTCCCGCGGCGTGCCTCCAGTGCCTCCCAGCGGGCATAGGACTGCTTCAACTCCGTCTGCAACTGTTCCTGCTGCGCCAGCGTCTTCTTGATCGTATCGACCGGTTCCCGGTAGAAGCTCGGACCGGCAACCGTCTCGTTGAGCTGTCTCGCGTCGGTCTCCAGCCCATCGATCCGTCGGGGCAACGCCACCAACTCACGCTGTTCATGGTACGAGAGCCGTTTCGTCCCGATGAGGGGCACCGCCATGCCCGCACCCTCCGTGGCGCCAGCGTCTCTCGGCCCCGACCGGCGGCGGGCCACGGGCTCTCCGGTCGGTGCGGCGGGACGCTGCCGCACCCAGTCCGCGTACCCGCCCACGTACTCCCTCACGCGTCCCGCCCCCTCGAACACCAGCGTACTGCTCACGATGTTGTCCAGAAACGCCCGGTCATGACTGACGAGCAACAACGTCCCCGGCCAGTCGACCAACAGGGCCTCGAGTAGCTCCAAGGTCTCGAGGTCGAGATCGTTGGTCGGCTCATCGAGCACCAGCAGGTTGGCCGGCTTGGTCAACAGCCGGCCCAGCAGCAAGCGGTTCCGCTCGCCGCCCGACAGCGCCTTGACCGGTGCATTCGCGCGATCACGCGAGAACAGGAAGTCCCGCAGGTAGCCGTGGACGTGGCGGGTGTCGCCGTTGACCGTCACCGTGTCGTTGCCGTCCCCCACCGTGTCGAACACCGTCCGTTCCGGGTCGAGCTGTTCCCGCTGCTGGTCGTAGTAGCCGACCCGCACGTTCGTCCCTCGACGGATGTCCCCCTGGTCGGGTCCCAGCTCGCCCAGAAGCAGCCGCAGCAGCGTCGTCTTGCCGGCGCCGTTGGGGCCGATCAGCCCGACCCGGTCACCTCGCAGGATACGGGTCGTGAAATCGCGAATGACCGGTTCACCCTCGAACGACTTGGACACCCCTTCCGCTTCGAGCACCATCCGACCTGAAGGGGCCGTACGCTCCGCCTGTAGCCGCACGCTGCCCACACGGGCGGGTCGGGTGGCCCGTGTCGCCCTCATCGCGAGCAGCGCTTTGACACGCCCTTCGTTTCTGGTGCGCCGAGCCTTGACCCCCCGGCGCAGCCACACTTCCTCGGCCGCCAGCCGCTTGTCCCGTTTGGCCTCGCGTACCGTCTCATCGGCCAGCCGCTCCGCCTGCCGCCGCAGGTAGTTGGCGTAGTCCCCCGGCCACGCGGTGAGCCGGCCACGGTCGAGCTCGACAATCCGCGTTGCGACCCGTTGCAGAAACACCCGGTCGTGGGTCACGACCACGACCGTACCCGGATAGTCGGTGAGAAACGTCTCGAGCCAGCCGATCGCGTCAATGTCGAGATGGTTCGTCGGTTCATCCAGCAACAACACATCCGGCTGCGCCACCAGCGCCCGGGCCAGCAAGACGCGTCGCCGCCAGCCACCGGAGAGCGTGTCGACCGCCGTGCCAGATGGCAGATGCAGACGCTCGACGACCAGCTCGACCTGCTGCTCGAGGCGCCAGCCGTCGCGTTCCTCGAGTGTCTGCTGCAACCGACCCAGCGTGTCGAGCAGCGCCGGCTCTGGATGCGCCGCTACTTTGACGGCGGCGTGGTGATACGCGGCCACGAGCTCGCTGAGCTCACCCAACCCCTCGGCGACGACATCGAACACCGGGCGGTCGGAGGACAGCGGCACGTCCTGCACGAGCATCGCGGTGCGCACCCCTCGCTCGCGGTGCGCCACACCGCGATCGGGCGGCAGGGCGCCGGCGAGGATCTTGAGAAGGGTCGACTTGCCGGTGCCGTTTCGCCCGATCACACAGACCCGCTCGCCCGGCTCGAGCCGCAGGGTCACATCTTCGAGGAGCGGCTGGTGACCGAAGGCGATCGAGACCTGATCGAGAGAGACGAGCGGCATCGAACCAACCTACCACGAGGCAGAGGTTGGTGCGGTGACCGCACAGACTGCTAGCGAGACAGAAAGGCGAGCAGGCTCTCGTTGAACCGGTCGGGCGCGTCGAGGTTCAGCAGAGAACCGGCCCCGGGCACCGTCACGCCACCGGAGGCCCCGACCCGCGCACGTCGTAGGAAATCCCGTTGGCCGTGGTGCCCTCCCGGACCTGTGCGCTCGCAAGACCAGCGAGGGCCAGTGTGGCTACGATGACCGACAGGAACGCCCCGCACCTGATGTCCCGGCGTCGTGACCCCTCTGGCATGCTGCGGCATGATACGCGCCGGCTTGCATGTGTGACACTCGGCGTTGGAGGCAATGATGCGCATGCATAGATCGATCGCACTGGCAGGCGCCCCGGAGGCTACCGACTATGAGTAGCAGGGTCTCCGCTACCGTCGCCGAATCGACTGGATGATGACCGCCTCGTTCGGCACGCTGTTGGTGACCGGGGTGCCGGCGATCGTGTCTACGACCGCGGTGCCGGCGATCACCCGCCCGAAGACGGCATAGCCGAAGTCCCGCACCCCGTTATTCAGGAAGTTGTTGTCGACGGTATTGATGAAAAACTGGTCGGTGGCGCTGTCAACCGCGTTGGTGCGCGCCATCGCCACGGTGTACTTGTCGTTGTTCACCCCGTTGTCTGCTTCGTTCTTGATCGCGGCCCGGCCCGGCTTGCCGCGCATGTCTGGCGTGAAGCGTCCTCCCTGGACCATGAAGGTCTGGATGACGCGGTGAAAGATCGTGCCGTCGTAGTGCTCCTCGTCAACGTAGGTCAGGAAGTTCTCGACACTGATCGGAGCCTGCTCCTGAAACAGCTCGATGGTGATGGTGCCCATGCTGGTCTCCATCACCACGACCGGGTTGTCCTGGGCCGACACGCCGGGGGTGTGCAGGACCATCACGAGACCGGCCGACGCGAGGCCGACGAGGGTGCGAAACTGCATGTCAACACGCTCCTCTCACATCGCCACATCACAACGTGGCGCCAACCGTCCGCCGCAGATCGTAACATTGCTCCAACAGAAAATCTGCGCGGGCGCGGAACCGGAACCGCGCGGTGTCGTCGAATAGCCTAGAGCGCCGTCTCCATCGCGACACCATGCTGAAAGTCGTTGGAACCACCGTCACCTTGCTCGCCCTGCTCGCCCTGCTCGTCCTGGGCGTCTGGACCCTCCCCGCGTCCCACGACCAGGGTGGCCTCACCGACACCTGGCGCTTCACGGTCCGTCTGCAAGACTCGGGACGGTCCACGGTCCGGTTGGACGGCGAGGTGCTCATCGGCACCTACGACGGCTCCTACGGTACGCAGCCGATCACCGGTACCGTGACCGGTACCGATATCGAGTTCTCTTTCGTGATCCGGGAGGAGACACGGGTCACCTACCGGGGAACCATCGGTGGACCGACCATAGAGGGCACCTGCGACTACGCGGAGGTGCCCGGCGAAGGCACGTGGAGGCCGAACGGGCCAACTCCATCTGGAATGTCTGAGCAGTACTTAGACGGGGCTGCGCCCCGACCCCCCCGCGGCCGCTCGTGGGGGCCCAGAGCCCCACTCCGCGTCCGCGGGGCGCGCACGTGCGCGCCCTGACGGTCTTCGGCCGCTACCTCGCCGGTGGCCGGGGCGGCAGACGCGGCATCGCGTCCGGCGCGAAGCGCGGCAGGAGCTCGTCCCGCATCGCCAGGTGATACAGGGCGGCCGCCACCGAGATCGCCGATGCGATGGCATCCTGCTCGAGCACCCGTTCGTAGGTGTCGAGATTGGTGTGCCAGGTGTAGCTTCCGTACTGGATCGGATCCTGCTGGACGCTGATTCCCGGAAGCCCCGCTTCGTTGAACGACGTGTGGTCCGACCCGCCCCGGCGCCGGCTGCTGGTCGTCCGCGCGCCGATCACCCCCAGGTCCCGAAACGGCGCCAGGACGTCTCGCAGAATCTCACCTGCTTCCGGCGGACCGAACACCTGGACGCCGCGAGCGCGGCCGGTGCCGGCGTCGATGTTGAAGTAGCCACCAAACGTCGCATGCTCGGCGGTCGGCTCCTCGGCGGTGCCGAAGTGCTCTTTCACATACGCCTGGGACCCAAGCAGCCCCTGCTCCTCGCCGCCCCACAGGGCCACACGGATCGTACGACGGGGCTCGACCCCAAGGGCGGCGAGAATGCGGGCCGCCTCCATCATCACGGTGACACCGATCGCGTTGTCGGTGGCACCGGTGGCCGCATGCCACGAGTCGAGGTGACCGCCCAGCATGATGACCTCGTCGGCCAGATCGGTCCCTGGCAGCTCCGCGATCGCGTTGTGGACGGTGCGACCCTCCGGATGGGTCCGGTTGACGATATCGAGCTCTAACTTGACCGGACCGGACCCGAACGCGATTAGCCGCGCGATCCGGCCGTAGTCCTCGTTGCGCATCACCACCGTCGGCACCACCTGGTTCACGTCGTAGGTTCGGTTCTGAAACGCACGGATCTGGCCATGGTCGCGCCCGGCGTCGTTGACACGGGCGACGGCGCCCGCCTCGAGCAGGAACGCGGCAACCCGCGTCTCGACCTCGCGCGCGGTGAGTGGACGGTCTTCGGCCGCCGGGTCGCCGCGCCCGCCCCCACGTCCACCACGTCCTCCACGACCCGAGGCCGGACCGGGCGGCGGCGCGTTGAGCTGCTGAGTCAGCTGCGCGTCCTCCCGCCGGCGCGCCGGTCCGGTCATCGTCACGCCGACCTGCGCGTGCTCGCCGACCAGGGCGACCTTGCCCCGCAGGTCGTCCCGAACACCGTCCAGATGCGAGTCGAGCTCGCCGCCCGTCAGGCGGGTCGGCAGCGTCAGGTGATACACCTCGGCGCGCACCGGCCCGTCGGTGCCGGGTGTCCAGGCGAGCGCCTCCACGACCAGCGCATCGGTAGCCGGCGACACCAGATGCACGCTCAGCCGCTCGTTCGACCATCCCGGGTGCTCGAAGTCGAACGGCTCCAGATGCCCGTTCGTCAGGCCCCACGCCTCCATCTGGTCGACCGCCCACCGCCCCGCCGCCTCGAGATTCGGCGACCCGGTCAGCCGGGGCCCGTAGACGTCGGTCAGCCTGTGCAGCGTCGGCATGACCTGCGAGTTGGTGGTGGCCTCCTGACGAATTCGCCAGTTCATGTCTGTGTCGATCCGCTCCTGCGAACCGACGACCACACCGCACAGCACCGCCGCTCCGAGGGCAAGCAAGACGCGTTCTGTCATGGTCTCTTCTCCGCCACGTGGTTCCGCGCCACGGGGCGCTTCGCTCAGGACAGGTCCGATCAAGCGGTTCCGCGGCGCTTCAGCACCTGGGTCCAGAAGATCGAGAACAGGCAGTAGCCCAGGAAGTAGTAGAACCCTGGGCCGAGGGTCGAGGTCAGGTGGGTCTCCATCCCGATCTCGACCTGACGCAACAGGATCGGCACAGTGAACAGGTTTTCCTGCACCTGGTCCCGCGTGGCCAGAAACGCGAGGAGGACACCGACAACGAAGACGTCCGCCATCGACCACTTCCCGATCAGATCCACAAGCAACACCAGCCACTTCTTGACGGTCTCTCCCGCCACGAAGATCGACGCCAGCAGCATCGATCCCTTGGTGACCGGCACGATGATGCTGAAGACCAGGATCAGGAACGACACGAGATAGTCGGCCGAGCGCCACAGTTCGCTGATGGTGCTCAGAATCGACCGGGTCTGCTGATAGACCGTGACCTCTACGGGGTCGGCAATGATCTCGGCTTCGACCAGTGTCGTAATCTCCACGCTGTAGATCGCCAGCGTCACACCGGGGTACAGAAGGGCGAAGTTGACCAGCGTCAGCAGCACTATGAGAAGTCGGTTCATGATGGCTCTCGAAACGTCGTTCGGGCCCGATCGGGAGAACGCGGAGCTACGATCCCTTCCGGACGGCGGCGATCTTCCGGTCACGGGTCGAAGCGGACTGCCCGACATCACGCCGGTGGTTCGCCTCGAGCTCCTGTCGCGCCTCGGGGTCGAACGCGGCCGCTAGCTTGGAGTGGAAGAGAATTTCCGCCTCCGCCACCTTCGCCTCGTAGTCACGCCGCGCCGCCGCAATCGCCTCTTTCTGGTCGTCGGTCAACGTGGTGGCCTCGACGTCGGCGCCGGCGTCCTGCTGTTTCAACCGCTCCATCACCAACTCGACCGCGCTCTTCGGCGCATTTTTCGACACGATATACATCCCTCCGATCCGGCGGCCTAGCAGCCGTCAGTCCCTCGCCACCTGCCAAGCCCACCGCACCCGACGTGGGGGGCCGCAGCTGACGGCGACCATCGTATCGTCGGCATGGAGGTGATTCAACGAAATATCGCCACCGGACCCTTGACTCGAGATCGGGTATTCCGCATATGCTTAAGGTTGCTGTAACGGCGCTTCCCTGGCGGCAGCGCCATCCGTGCGGCTCGTTGCCGCGCACACAAGTAGTCGGTAGAACACGGCAGGACCGAGCTCCGACGATCAACACGTAGGAAGAAGATGGCAAACCAAGGAACAGTCAAGTGGTTCAACGATAGCAAGGGGTTCGGGTTCTTGACTCGCGACGACGGGGAGAAGGACGTTTTTGTGCACTACTCGGCGCTTCAGGGCGAGGGCTTCAAGAGCCTCACCGAGGGTGAGCGGGTGGAGTTCGACGTGGTCCAGGGGCTGAAGGGCCCGGCCGCTGAAAACGTCGTCAAGCTCGGCAGCTAGCGCGCATCCTGCGCACCATCGGGGGACAGACCCGGTCCCCTCCAAATACGGCCGGCTCCACCTGACCTGTCGCGGCACGGCCGGTGCGGCGGAGCTGTGCCTGGTGTCAGCGACCGCCGTCGATCTCCAGAGTCATTGATAGGATGGGCGCGCTATGGGAACGATCACGCGCCGGGCGATGCTGCAGGCGTTCGCCGGGCAGGCGCTGGCCGTGGGTGCCGCACAGGGTCAATCAGGGCGGCACCAGCCGCCGAAACCGCTGTCGCCCGACGCCGTGACCCACGACTGGCCGTCGTTCCTGGGTCCTACGCACGACGCCGTCTCCACCGAGACGCACCTCAGCCGGACCCTGCCGCCGCCGCGTGTCTGGGACTTTGAGAAAGGCACCGGCTACACGTCGCCGGCCATCGCCGGCGACCGCCTGGTGTTCTTCCACCGCGTGGACGACCGGGAGGTGGTCGAGTGCCTGCACCCTGAGACCGGAGCATCCCGCTGGCGGTTCCGCTATGCCACGGCGTATCGGGATCGCTACGGCTACAACAACGGTCCGCGGTCGAGCCCGGTCATCGACGGCGATCGCGTCTACACGCTGGGAGCCGAGGGCCGGCTGCACTGCTTCGAGCTGACCACCGGCGACGGTGTCTGGAGCCGAGACCTCCGGGTCGAGTACGATGTGCGGCAGGATTTCTTCGGCACCGCGTCGACCCCGCTGGCTGAGAATGGGTTGCTGATCGTCGTCGTGGGCGCCCCCGGAGGCCCGTGTGTGGTGGCGTTCGACGGGGCGACCGGACGCGAGGTATGGCGCGCCGGCGAGTGGGGCCCGAGCTACGCCTCACCGGTGCCGGCAACCCTGCA
>DQNS01000039.1 GCA_015659035.1 Acidobacteriota bacterium
ACGGTCGTGCCCACACTATATACCGGATATACCGGGCGGCACGTCGTCGTTGACAAGACCCTGACCCAAGGCGTATTAAAGAGGTTCTACATGGACGACACAGGGGCGGTCCGCGCGTCATGGCTGGTGCCGGCTGGGATCGTGCTGGCGGGGGTGTTCGGCGCCGCGCTCACGGCTGCGGCAGGACAGACTCCCGGCCGCGTCTCGGTCGCGGCCCCCCAGGCCGTGAGCGGCGTGCTCGATCAGTACTGCGTCACCTGCCACAACCAGCGGTTGCGCACCGCCGACCTTGCGCTCGACACCCTGGACCTCTCGAACGTCACGGCCGACGCCGGGGCGTGGGAGATGGTAATCCGCAAGCTGCGGTTGCGGGCGATGCCGCCGGCAGGTCGGCCCCGTCCTGATGACGCCACGATCGATATGGTGGCATCCTGGTTCGAGACCACGCTCGACCGCGCCGCGGCGGCCGCTCCCGACCCGGGACGGCGCCCGGCCCTCCATCGGCTGAGCCGTACCGAGTATCAGCACGCGGTGCGCGATGTGCTGGCGCTCGACGATCTCCCGAAAGAGCTCGACATCGCCGTCATGCTGCCGGCCGACAACGTGACGAGCGGGTTCGATAACCTGGCCGAGCTGCTGTTCGTGTCGCCGACGCTCATGGAGCGTTACCTCGGCGCGGCGCGGAAGATCAGTCGTCTTGCGGTCGGCGACCCGACGATGCTGCCGATCGTCGATACCTACCAGATCGACCGCGATCTGGTGCAGGATGGCCAGGTCGCAGGGCTGCCGCTCGGGACTCGCGGCGGTACACGCGTGCGCAGCCACCTGCCGCTCGATGGCGAGTACCTGATCACGGTCCAGTTCCGCGGCGCCGCCCGCGAGCCGCACGATGTCGAGGTGAGCGTCGACGGCGAGCGTGTGCGGCTGTTCACGGTGGGCGAGAACCCGCCGAAGCGGATGGGAACCGGCGTCTTCACGCCCGACGCAGACCCCGATGTGCAGGTGCGGGTGCCGCTGAGGGCCGGTCCCCGCGAGGTGGCGGTGGCGTTTCTGCCCAAGAGTGGCGCGCTGAGCGAAGGTCAGGTGCGGGCCTACCGTTCACGCAGCCGGCAGCCGTCCATCGCCAGCCTGATCATCAGCGGGCCCTACGGGGCCGACGGCGCAGGCGACACCCCGAGTCGGCGGCGCATCTTTGTCTGTCAGCCCAGGACCGGCGCCGGGGAGACCGACCAGGCGACCTGCGCGCGCACCATCTTGTCGACGCTGGTGCGGCGCGCCTACCGTCGCCCGGTGAGAGACACCGACCTCGACCGGCTCATGCCGTTCTACGAGCAGGGTCGCGTCGAGGGCGGCTTCGAACGGGGCATCCAGCGCGCGATCGAGCGGGTGCTCGTCAGTCCCGAGTTCCTGTTCCGGGTCGAGCGCGACCCCGCCGGTGTCAGCGCGGGTGACGTCTACCGCGTGAGCGATCTCGAGCTGGCGTCTCGTCTGTCCTTCTTCTTGTGGAGCAGCATTCCGGACGACGATCTGCTCGCTGCGGCGACCCGCGGGGAGTTGGGTGAGCCGGCCGTGCTCGACCGGCAGGTGCGTCGCATGCTGGGGGACCCGCGGTCGGAGGCGCTGGTCACCAACTTCGCCGAGCAGTGGCTGTTCCTGCGCGATGTCGATGCGAAGGAGCCGGATGTCGGGTTCTTCCCCGGCTTTGACGAGAACCTGCGACAGGCGTTTCGGCGCGAGACCGAGTTGTTCATTGACAGCATCCTGCGCGGTGACCGCAGTGTCCCCGAGTTGCTGACGGCCAACCACACGTTCGTGAACGAGCGGCTGGCGAAGCACTACGGGATTCCCCATGTCTATGGCAGCCACTTTCGTCGGGTCGAGCTCGACGACGACAGCCGACGCGGGCTGCTGGGGCACGGCAGCATCCTGACCCTGACGTCGTACGCCACCCGCACCTCGCCGGTGCTGCGGGGCAAGTGGATTCTCGAGAACCTCCTCTCTTCGCCCCCACCGCCGCCCCCGCCCAACGTGCCGGCGCTGGACGAGACCACCGACGATGGCCGGCCACGGTCGATGCGCGAGGCGATGGAGCAGCATCGCGCGAACCCGGTCTGTGCGAGTTGTCACAAGCTGATGGACCCGCTTGGGTTCGCGCTCGAGAACTTCGATGCGGTCGGGCGCTGGCGAGAGCGGAGCGAGTCGAACACGCCGATCGACGCGACCGGTGTGATGCCGGACGGCAGGCAGTTCGAGGGTCCGACCGGCCTGCGCACCGTGCTCCTGGGTGCGCCCGATCAGTTCGTGACCACGGTGACCGAGAAGCTGATGACCTACGCCCTCGGGCGTGGCGTCGAGTATTTCGATGCGCCGACCATCCGCGACATCGTGCGGAACGCCGAGCGCGAGGACTACCGGTTTGCGTCGATCGTCAGCGGTATCGTGAACAGCACACCGTTCCAGATGAGGAAAGCCCAATGATCATCTCCAAAGTGGTGTTGCCCCGACGGACGTTCCTGCGCGGGCTGGGCGCCGCGGTGGCCCTGCCGCTGCTCGACGCCATGGTTCCGGCCGCGACGGCGCTGGCGCAGACCGCCGCCAGCCCGGCGCGCCGGCTCGGCTTCGTCTACGTCCCGAACGGTGTGATTCAAGAGCAGTGGGTGCCGGCCGCGACGGGCGCCGGGTTCGACTTCTCGCCGATTCTCAGCCCGCTCGCGCCGTTCCGCGATCGGCTGCTGGTGCTGAGCGGTCTGGCGCACCGGCAGGCCGACTCGTTCGGCGACGGCAACGGCGACCATCCGCGCGCAACCGCCGTCTGGCTCAGCGGCGTCCACGCCTGGGAGCGACGCGGCCGAATCGGGCCGACCGCCATCAAGCTGGGGACGACCGCCGACCAGATCGCCGCGCGCGAGCTGGGGCAGGCCACGCCGTTGCCCTCGCTCGAGCTCGTCCTCGAGAAACCGACGGCCATCTCATGTGACTCGGGCGACTGCTTCTACTCGAACACGATCTCGTGGCGCGATCCGACGACGCCGCTCGAGATGGAACCGCACCCGCGGGTGGTCTTCGAGCGGCTCTTCGGCGACGGCGGCAGCGCCGCCGATCGACGGGCCCAGGCCCGGCAAGCCGGCAGCATTCTCGACTCGGTGACCCAGGAAGCGTTGAGCCTGGAGCGCACGCTCGGCCCGGCCGACCGCAACAAGCTGAGCGAGTATCTCGACTCGGTCCGCGACCTCGAGCAGCGGATCGGGCGTTCGGAGGCGCGGGGAGCGGCGGAGGAAATCGACCTGCCGGAACGGCCGATTGATATCCCGGACGATTTCGAGGAGTACGCCAAGCTGATGTTCGACTTAATGGCGTTGGCCTACCAGGCTGACGTCACCCGCGTGGCCACCATGATGATGGCGCGCGAGACGAGTCCCCGGACATTCCCGCAGATCGGGGTGCCCGACCAGCACCACTCGGTGTCCCACCACCGGAACGACCCCGACTACATCGCGCGGAAGGCGAAGATCGACACCTACCACATCACGCTGCTCGCTCACTTCCTCGAGACGCTACGGAACACACCCGATGGCGACGGCACCCTGCTTGACCACTCGATGATCGTCTACGGCGGCGGCATCGGGAACGGCAACCTGCACGAGCACACCAACCTGCCGTGTCTGGTGGCCGGGGGCGGCGGCGGCCGGCTCAACGGTGGGCGGCATCTCGCCTATCCCGAAGACACGCCGATGGCGAACCTGCTGGTCACCGTTCTCGACAAGGCGGGCGTGCGGGCGGAGGAGCTCGGCGACAGTACGGGCCTGCTGAACACCGCGACCCTCGCCGACGTGTAGGCGAAAGACGGGCGGCCACTTAGGAGGGTCACATGCGCAGTCGAATCACGGTCTGTCTCGGCGGGCTGGGAGTGGTGTGTCTGGTGTTGGCGCCGGTAGCCGTGGCGCAGAACGGCGACATTCCACGGACACCGAGCGGTCGTCCCGACCTGTCGGGCACCTATGACGTGTCGACGCTGACACCGATGCAGCGTCCGGAGGAGCTCGGCGAGGCGGTGGCGCTGAGCGCGGAACGGGCGGCCGAGATCGCCGAGGGCGCGCGACGGCGGGACGAGCGACGGGCCAGGCCCAGTGATCCCGAACGCGGAGCCCCACCTCAGGGCGGGAGGGTCGGCGGTTACAACGGGTTCTACATCGACAACGGCGACGCGGCGTTCCAGGTCGGCGGGCAGTGGCGCACGTCGATTCTCATCGACCCGCCGAACGGTCGGTATCCACCGCGGGTGGACGAGGCGCCCGCCCGCGGGCGAACGCCCAACCCCGGTACCGCCTTCTGGCTCGAGGCGGGGCTCGACGCGCCGGGCCCCTACGACAACATGGAGCAACGCCCGTACGGCGAACGCTGTATGGTCGGGTTCGGCTCGACCGGCGGACCGCCGATGCTGCCTGTGCTCTACAACAACCACAAGCGGATCGTGCAGACCGAGGACACGGTGATGATCCTGACCGAGATGGTGCACGATGCCCGGATCGTCAGGCTCGACGCCGAGCACGACCCACCAACGATCAAGAAGTGGCTGGGTGATTCGATCGGGTGGTGGGAGGGCGACACCCTCGTCGTCGAGACCACCAACTTCGTGGACCGTCCGGCATTCCGGCGGGGCACCGGGAACATGACGGTGACCGAGCGGTTCAGGATGGAGAGCGCCGGCACGTTGATCTACACCTTCACGGTCGATGACCCGACCGTCTGGACGGCGACCTTCACCGGGGAGTATGCGTGGCCACGCAGCGGGAACAAGGTGTTCGAGTACGCCTGTCACGAAGCGAACTACGCGCTCCAAGGCATCATGCGGGGCGCGCGTCTGCTCGAGGCGGAGTTCCGCGGCGAACAGCCCGAAGGCGTCACCAACCCAACGCGGTAGACGTCGAGGCGGACCCCCCGCACCCTCGCTGATGGCTCCGCTCGACGGCATACGCGTCATCGATCTCAGTCGGGTCGTGTCCGGACCGCTTTGCACGATGAACCTCGCCGACATGGGCGCGGACGTCGTCAAGATCGAGGAGCCCGGACGAGGCGACGAGTCCCGCGCCTTCGGCCCGCCGTTCCTCGGGGGGGAGTCGCCCTACTACCTGTCGGTCAATCGCAACAAGCGCAGCTGCACCGTGAACCTCAAGCGCGACGCCGGCAAGGCCATCCTGTGGCGGCTGCTCGACACCGCGGATGTCGTGGTCCAAAACTTCAGACCGGGTGCGATGGCGCGGCTTGGCCTCGACTACGATGCGGTCGCGGCTCGCCATCCCAGACTGATCTACTGCTCGATCTCGGGGTTCGGGGACAGCGGGCCGGACGCCGTGCGACCCGGCTACGACCTGGTCGTGCAGGGCGAGTCCGGGCTGATGGACCTGACCGGTGAGGCTGACGGCCCGCCTACTCGGATTGGCACGTCAATCGCCGACCTGACCGCAGGGGTGATGGCGGCCCAGGGCATCACGCTGGCGCTCTACGCGCGGCAGACGACCGGCCGGGGTCAGCACGTCAAGATCGCGATGCTCGACGCGGTGGCGTCGCTGCTGACATATAACGCCGGCAACTACTTCGCCACCGGTGAGAGCCCGACCCGACGCGGAAACGACCATCCGTCCGTCGTGCCGTATCAGACGCTGCGCGCCAAGGACGGGTGGATGAACCTCGCGGTTGCGAACGACTCGCTCTGGGTCCGGTACTGTGATGCCATCGAGCGTCCGGACCTCCGTGACGATCCGCGATTCGCGACCGCTCCGGAACGCGTCAACCATCGAGACACCCTGGTTCCGATCATCGTCGCGCTGACGGCGGCGCGAACCGTCCAGCAGTGGGTGGACCTCCTTGGCGCCGCCGGTGTCCCGTGCGGTCGCATCCGCAACGTGGCAGAGGTCTGCACGAATCCGCAACTCACCGAGCGGGGCAAGGTGGTGGACCGGCCGCATCCGACCGCCGGGATCGTGACGATGATCGGTCTCCCGATCGAGCTGAGCGACACCCCGGGCCGCATCCAGACGGCCCCGCCGCTCCTCGGCGAGCACACCGACGATGTGCTGCGCGACGCGGGCTACACGGACGACGAGATCCACACGTTGCGCAAGGATGGAGCCATCTAGCAATGAGCATCCAGCGTCTGAGCGTTCTTTTCTGCGGTGTGCTCGTCTTCGTTGTCGCTCACGGGCCCTCAGCGAGCGGGCAGGTCGCCGAATATACCGAGGTGACGGCGTGGCCCAGCCCTGCGACCTCGGCGACCGGGACGCCCGCGGCGTGGAACTTCGGTCAGGTGTCGGGGGTCGCCACCAGTGCGAATGGGTACGTCGTGGTGCTGCATCGCGGCGCTCAGCCGATCATGCTGTTCGACAGCGGCGGGCGGTTCGTCCGGGCCTGGGGCGACGGTCTGTTCAGCAACGGGAAGGTCGGCGGCATCTCGCCGGCGGATCGTGTGCCGGGGCGGTCTGGCTACACCGCGGTGTACGGGGCGGCCGGCTGCCATGCGTGCGGGGCGCACTCGATACGTGTCGATCCGGACGGCAACATCTGGGTGGTCGACGCGCCTGGCCACGTCGTCTACAAGATGAACCCGCAGGGTCGCGTGCTGATGGAGCTCGGCTCGAAGGGAGTGGCCGGGATGAGCCGGAACACGTTCAACCTGCCGACCGACGTTGGCTTCGCCCCGAACGGCGATGTCTACGTGAGCGACGGCTACGGCAACGCTCGGGTCGTGAAGTACACCGCCGACGGACAGTATCTGCTCGAGTGGGGCAGCCGCGGCACCGGTCCCGGCGAGTTCGGCCTGCCCCACAACCTGGTGGTCGACGACGAAGGACGTGTTTATGTCACCGACCGGGACAACCAGCGGGTCCAGGTGTTCAGCGCCGCCGGCGAGTTCCTGAGCGAGTGGGCCGACATCGGCGCCAACTCCGCCCTGTTCATGACCATGAGCGAAAACCAGCAGATCTGGACCGGCGGTACGTTGCGAAATCTCGCGGGCGAGGCGGTGGCGACGCTACCAGGCGGCAATGGCGGGCACGGCATGACGGTGTCCGGTACCGGGGAAGTCTTCGTGGCGCAGCTCAGCGGACGCGTGCAGAAGTTTGTCAGATAGATAAGTGGTAGAAACTACCTAACTAGGCAGAATATAGCCATGGCGTTGAGCATCAAGAACCCAGAAGCGGAGCGACTGGCTAGGGCGCTGGCGAAGGACAACGGGACGAGCGTGACCCGGGCAGTGATCACTGCCCTGGAGGAAGCGCTGCGGCGGGCCCGGGGACGGAGGACGGCGCCGTCTGTCCGGGACGCGATGCTGGAGGTTTCGGATCGCTGTGCCGCCCTGCCGGACCTCGAAACGAGAGCGCCGCACGAGATCCTGGCCTATGACGAGCATGGCGGGTTTTCCTGATGGTCATTGATGCGTCGGCGCTTCTTGCCATTCTCTTCAGGGAGCCTGAGCGAGACATCTTCGTCACCGCCGTGGCGGAAGCCGGGGTACGGTTGGTCGGTACCGTGAATGCCTTCGAGGCGGCCGTGGTGGTGGCCACCCGCAAGGGTCCTGAGGATCGCGAGAGCTGGACCTGCTGTTCCACAGCGCCGGCATCGAGATCGTGTCGTTCACCGACGCGCAGCTGCGCCTCGCGCGCGAGGCCTACGCTCGGTACGGCAAGGGACGCCATCCAGCCGGGCTGAACCTGGGTGACTGCTGCGCCTATGCGTTGGCTCGCCACACCGGGGAGCCGCTGCTGTTCAAGGGCGCCGACTTCGCACGGACGGACGTGATCTCAGCCGTCTGATCTGCGACACTACTCGCTCGCCACGGAGGACCAGATGACCCGACGAATCCTCATCGTTCCGGTTCTGCTAGCCATGGGCGTCACTGCGGCCGGCGCGCAGACCACGTTCGAGGCCCCGCGCCTGCCTGACGGTCAACCCGATCTCCAGGGAGTCTGGGACTTTCGCACGCTGACGCCCCTGCAGCGGCCTGAGGATCAGGCAGACAAGTTGGTGTTGACGACTGAAGAGGCCGCCGAGGTCGAGTCGCAGGCCGCCGCGCGCACCGCGGCGGCGAACGCGCCAAGTGAAGTGCGCACCGAACCGTTGCCCGTGGGCGGCAACATCGGCGCCTACAACAGCTACTGGGTCGACCAGGGCGCCCGGATCGTTGACGACCAGCGGACGTCGCTCATCGTAGACACGCCCGATGGCCGTCTGCCGGCGCTGCAGCCCGGCATCGAGCTCGACGTCCTCTCGCTCGGCGAGGACTTGCCGGGCGTCCGTCCGGTGCGGGTCCGGGCGGCGGGCATCGGCGCAGACAGCTACGAGGACCGAGGTCTCTCCGAGCGGTGTCTGCTCGGGTTCAACTCGGGGCCCCCGATTGTGCCGGCCGGCTACAACCAGAACATCCAACTTTTTCAGACGTCGGACCACATCGTCATCCTTCACGAGATGGTCCACGACGCGCGGATCGTGCCGCTGGACGGTCGCGACCCTTTGCCCGACACGGTTCGCCAGTGGATGGGCAGTTCGCGCGGCTACTGGGACGGTGACACGCTGGTGGTCGAGACGACGAACTTCACGGGCAAGACCGCCAGCTTCAACCCGTCAGTGTCGACGGCGGCCGGGTCCGGCACCACTCTGCATTTGATCGAGCGCTTCCGGCGCGTGGCCGACGACACCTTGCTCTACGAGTACACGGTCGACGACTCCACGACCTTCACGCGGCCGTTCACCGCGGTCTTGCCGATGAAGCGCGGAGAGGCGATGTTCGAGTACGCGTGCCATGAGGGGAACTACGGGCTGTTCAACATGCTGTCCGGGGCGCGGGTCGAAGAGGCGACCTTCACGTCCGGGCAGTAGCCGGCGGGGAAGCGGGCTGGGGGAGGGGCTGGGCGTCAGCCGTGGTCGCGGTGGGTGTAGACTGTTGCGTTAATCGCGTCGGGTCGACTGGAGGACTCTCATGAAACGGATAGTGGTTCTGGGCGTGTTGGTCGTCGCTGCCGTCGTCGTCGTCGCCGCCTTGACGGCGCAGGGCAACGTCGCCGAGATCGCGCAGGTGAAGGACAACCTCTACGTCATCACGGGTGGGGGCGGGAACACCGCGGCCTTCGTCACCGACGGCGGCGTCGTGGTGGTCGACACAAAGAACCCCGAGTGGGGTAACGCCATCCTGGACAAGATCAAGACCGTCACCGACAAGCGGGTGACGATGATCATCAACACCCACACGCATGGGGATCACGTCGGGAGCAACATCGATTTCACGCTCCCGATCGAGTTCGTGGCGCACGCGAACACGAAGACCAATATGGAGCGGATGGAGCCGTTCCAGTCGACCAGCGGACGGCGGTATCTGCCCAGCCGAACTTACGAGAACCGGCTGTCGCTGCTCGACGGCGACGACCGGATCGATCTCTACTATTTCGGTCAGGGGCACACCAGCGGCGACACCATCGTCGTGTTCCCCTCGCTCGGCGTGGCGCACACCGGCGACCTGTTCGCGTGGAAAGGGGTGCCCTACATCGACGTGAACAACGGTGGCAGCGGCGTGAGCTACCCGCGAACGGTGCTGGCCGCCGCCGACACGATTCAAGGTGTCGACACGGTGATTCCGGGGCACAGCCCGGTGATGACCTGGGCCGACTTCCGCGAGTTCGGCGAGTTCAACCGCGACTTCCTGATTGCGGTCGAGCGTGGCATGAAGGAGGGGAAGACGGCCGCGGCAGCGGCGACAGCGCTGAACCTGCCGGCGCGCTACGCGAACTACGCGATGAGCCGCGGCACGCTGACCAGCGCCGAGCAGAACGCCGAGAAGATCTACGCTGAGCTCAGTCGCTGATCCAGCACGAGCTCTTCGGTCAGCGTCGTCCCGAACCCGGGCGCCTCCGGTGCCAGGACGTCGCCGTTCTCGACCAGCGGCGACATGGCGTCGAGCAGGGTCGATCCGGCCGGGAAGCTCTCGGCCATCGTGCAGCTCGCCGAGGTCAGGGCGATCGGCAGCCCCCAGGAGCTGCCGCCGCGATGCGGGATAATCTCGAGGCCGGCCGCTTCGACCAGCCTGGCGATGCGTCGTCCGGCCGTGGTCCCGCCGCACCAGGTGATGTCCGGCTGCAGGATCTCGGCCGACCCGAGCCGGACGAGCACGTTGAACCCGTGCTCGGTGTACTCGTGCTCGCCACACGCGACCTTCGTCCATCCCGGTCCGCCACCGCCGATCCGCTGCACCAGTTCCGCGTAGCCGAACACGTCGTCCGGTGAGAGCAGCTCCTCCATGAAATACAAGTTTGCCGGACGCAGCCGCTCGGCGAACGGCACCGCCCACTCGACGGTGCCGGTGCGCGAGACGCAGTCGGTCATGAGGTTGCCGTCAGGTCCCATCGTCTCGCGGGCCGCCAGCACCGAGTCGATCACCCGGTCGAGCTGCGGGCGCGGGGTCTGGGGACCGACCTGAATGCCACGCTTGAAGTGGCGGATCCCGTTCGCCTTGCCCCGGGTGACGTCGCCGCCGGTCTGGTAGAGCGCGATCCGGTCGCGTGTCGCCCCGCCGAGCAGCTGGTACACCGGTTGACCGGCGTGCTTGCCGGCGATGTCCCACAACGCGTTGTCCACCGCGCTGAGCGCCATCGCGAACAGACCCCGACGTCCGTAGAACAACGCCGAGCTGTACATCTGGTCCCAGAGCTGTTCGACGTTGAGCGGATTGGCGTCGATCAGCAGATGCTTCAAGTGCCCGTCGATGATCTCGACCGCGGCGCTGCCGCCGGCCCCCATCCCGAAGCCGGTGATGCCCTGGTCGGTCTTGATGACGGCAATGATCGCGGAGGGCAGCTGTTCGAACGGCCCGCCGTAGCGCCAGCGACGGGGGTCGTCGTCCGAGGAGAAGCTGGGGGCGTCGAGCAGGCCCTCGGAACGCTGATTGATGTAGACGGGGTAGGCATCGACGGCGCGGATCCGGATCCGCGGCGGCTGCGCGGCGCGCTCGGCAGCTGCAGAACGCCCGCCGAGCGGTCCGGCCGCGCTCTCACGTGGCGCGCCGACCGCGGCGGCCAGCGCCGCCAGCCCGCCGACGTCACGAAGGAAGCGGCGACGGCTGGGCATGGTCACGTCTGGCGTCATCTCCACCTCCGCATCGAGAGACCCAAGGATACTGCGGGTTCCTCGGCAAAGTGTTGCCTGTTGCGTCTGCCGGCGATAAAGTGCGTAGTACTGGGAGTAGCACCGTGGCGGGCATCGCCACCGGAGATTCATGAAGACGCGGGATACTCACGTGCACACACCGTGTCGACCTGCGCGCGCTGCGACCCTTGCGGTGCTCGTTGCGGCGTGGCTCCCGTTGTCGGACGCAGGTGCCCAGACGGCGTTCGGGCAGCCGCAGTCGGTTTCAGCGTCCGGCGCCGCCGACATCCGCGCGGTGCTCGACCGGTATTGCGTGGGGTGCCACAACGAGCGCCTCCTGACCGGCGGGCTGGCACTCGACACGCTTGACGCGGCGAATCCCGCCGCCGCCCCGGAGCGCTGGGAGCGGGTCATCCAGAAGCTGCGCACCGGCACGATGCCGCCGGCGGGACGGCCGCGACCAGATATCGCGACCTATCACGCGGTGGCAGGTCGCCTCGAGGCTGCCATCGACGCCTCCGCAGCCGCCGATCCCGACCCCGGCAGGACGAGCACGGTCCACCGGCTGAATCGCACCGAGTATCGCCACGCCATTCGTGACCTGCTTGCGCTCGACATCGACGTGACAGCGCTGCTGCCGGGCGACGAGACGTCGGACACCGGGTTCGACAACAACGCTCACGTGCTGTCGATCTCGACCGCGCACCTCGAGCGCTATCTCTCGGCGGCGCGCCACATCACGCGGCTGGCTACCGGGTTGCCACCAACCGGTCCCGGATTCGAGACGTTCGAAGTGCCGTTGCTGCTCTTGCAGGACGACCGCCAGAGTCCGGATCTGCCGCTGGGGTCTCGCGGGGGCACGGTGGTTCGCTACAACTTCCCGGTCGAGGGCGAGTATCTGATCAAGATACGACTCCGGACCAACTGGCAGGACTACATCCTCGGCATGGGGACAGCGCAGCAGCTCGACGTCCGGATCGACGGCGCACTGGCGAAGCGGTTCACCGTCGGCGGCGGCACGACCGGCCGGCCGGCGCCCGCGACGTTCACGATCGCCGAGCCGGGCGACCCCGAGTGGGAGACGTATGTGCTGAACGCCGACGATGACCTGGAGGTTCGCGTCCAGGTGATGGCGGGACCGCGTGTCGTCGGGGTGTCGTTCGTGCGACGCGTGTGGGAGCCGGAAGGCGTCTTCCAGGCGCATCAGGCCGGCGAGGTGCTGTCGAACGACGAGGCCTACTACGGGAACGCGGCGGTCGACTCGGTCTCGATCGGCGGGCCGTACAACATGACCGGGGCCAGCGACACACCGAGCCGGCGCGCGATCTTCGTCTGTCGTCCGGCGGCGCCATCCGATGAGGGGCCGTGTGCCGCCCGGATCCTGTCACGACTGGCACGGCTGGCCTATCGCCGTCCGGTGAGGGACGACGACAGGGAGACGTTGCTCGGCTTCTTCCAGCGCGGCCGCGCCGAGGGCGGCAGCTTCGATGCCGGCGTACAGCTGGCGCTCGAGCGGCTGCTCGTCGACCCCGACTTCCTCTTGCGCGTCGAGGCGGACCCGGCAGGGGTCGCGCCCGGCGACGTCTATCGTCTGAGCGATCTCGATGTCGCCTCGCGGCTGTCGTTCTTCCTCTGGAGCAGCCTGCCGGACGAGCCGCTGCTCGTTGCCGCCGAGCGAGGGACGCTGACCAACCCGGTCGTCCTGGAACAGCAGGCGCGGCGGATGCTGGCCGACCCCCGCGCCGCGGCGCTGGTGGAGGACTTCGCCACGCAGTGGCTGCATCTGCGGAACCTCAGCGAGGTGCGGGGCGACCCGGTGCCGTTTCCCGACTTCGACGACAACCTGGTCGAGGCGTTCCAGACGGAGACCGAGCTGTTTCTCACGAGCACGTTGCGACAGGACACCAGCGTGCTGGAGCTGCTGAGCGCTGACTACACGTTCGTCAACGAACGGTTGGCGCGGCACTACGGGATCCCCGGCGTCTACGGCACCCGGTTCAGGCGGGTCAGGGTGCCGGACCTCGAGCAACGCGGCGGGCTCCTGGGACATGGCAGCGTGCTCGCGCTGACCTCCTATCCGACCCGTACGTCGCCGGTACTGCGGGGCAAGTGGCTGCTCGACACGATTCTCGACGCGCCGCCACCGTCGCCGCCGCCCGACGTGCCCCCGCTCCCGGACCGCGTTGCCGGTGGTCGGCCGGAGTCGGTGCGCGAGCGGCTCGAGCGGCACCGGAGCGCCCCGGTGTGCGCCGCCTGTCACGCAAGCATCGACCCGCCGGGGTTCGCGCTCGAGCACTTCGACGGGCTCGGAGCCTGGCGGACGCTGGACGAGCTTGGCAACCCGATTGACGCGAGCGCCGTCATGCCCAGCGGGGTCACCGTCGACGGCTTGGCCGGCTTGCGCGCCTTGTTGCTCGAGCGTCCCGAGCAGTTCGTCGGCGCCGTGACGTCGAAGCTGCTAGCCTACGCGTTGGGCCGGCAACTGGAGTACTACGATCGACCGACGGTGCGGCAGATCGTGCGGGATGCGGCGGCCAGCGAGTATCGCTGGTCGTCCCTGATTCTCGGCGTCGTCGAGAGCCCCGCGTTCTTGATGCGGACCGCCGGGACGACGGAATGAAGACGGCTTCTTCTCGGAGACGACACATCATGATGATTACCAAGCGAGCCCTGCCACGCCGGACGGTCCTGCGCGGCCTGGGAGCGACGGTCGCGCTGCCGCTGCTCGACGCCATGGTGCCGGCTGTCACGGCCCTGGCGCAGACGGCCGCCCGCCCGGTCCACCGGTTCCAGGCGATCTACGCCCCCAACGGCATGGCGATGCCGTTCTGGACACCGGCCGCGGAAGGCGCCGGGTTCGAGCTGACGCCGATCCTGGCGCCATTGGCGCCGTTCCGGGACAAGCTGCTCGTGTTGTCCGGGCTGCGGTCTTCGTGGACCTACGTCCACGCCGGCGCCTCCGCCTCGTTTCTGACCGGGACCGCGAGCGGGGGGCAGAACGAGACCGATGTGCTCGCGAGCACCTCGATCGACCAACTGCTCGCCCGGGAGCTCGGGAAGGAGACACAGCTCGGCTCGCTCGAGATGTCGATGGACAGGGCGGCCAACGCCGGGCAGTGCACCGCCGGCCTCAGCTGCGCCTACACCCAGACCATCTCGTGGCGCAGCCCGACGATGCCGCTGCCGATGGAGAACAACCCGCGCGCGGTGTTTGAGCGGCTCTTCGGTGACAGCGGGTCGGCGGCGCCCGAGGCGCGGCGTGCACGGCGGCAGCAGAAGCAGAGCATCCTCGATTCGGTCAACGACAAGCTGACGCACCTGAAGCTGAGGGTCGGACCGCCCGACCGGGTCAAGATCGACGAGTACACCGAGGCGGTGCGCGATGTCGAACGTCGCATCCAGAAGGCGGAGCAGCAGCAGGACGTCGACCCGACGTTCGTTGAGCAACCCCAGGGCCCGCCTCGTGTCTTCGAGCAGCACCTGCAGCTCATGTTCGACCTGCAGCTGCTGGCGTTGCAGACCGACCTGACGCGTGTGGTGACGTTCATGCTCGGCCGCGAGCAGAGCACGCGCTCGTTCCCCCAGATCGGCGTGCCCGATGCGCACCACCCGTTGTCGCATCACGAGGACGAGCCGGAGCGGATCGAGACGATGTCGAAGATCAACACCTATCATGTCGAGCTGGTATCCGGGTATCTGGCACGACTCCAGGCGACCGCTGACGGCGACGGCTCGTTGCTCGACCACATGACGATGCTGTATGGCGCCGGCATCTCGAACAGCACCCGGCACTCGGGCCGCAACCTGCCGTTGCTGTTGATCGGGGGTGGCGCGGGACGGTTGAAGGGGGGGCGGCACCTCCGGTATCCCGATGACACCACGAACGCGAACCTGCTGCTCACGCTGCTGGACAAGCTCGATATGCCGCTCGATGTGCTCGGCAACAGCACCGGTAAGCTCCAGATCGACACGCTGGCTGGGGTGTGAGGGCGTTGTGCTCGAAGAAGTCAGAAGTCGGAAGGCAGGAGTCAGAGGGAATCGAAGGGCGCGTTGCCCACTGTGGCGCAGGCCTTCAGGCCTGCGAGGTAAGGCTGAAAGCCTTGCCCCCGGATGTTCTGCAAACAGGAACTAGGGTCGATGAGGACTGGGTGAGATGATGACCGTTCGCCGACAAATCGGGATCGCGGTGCTGGCGGTCTTCGGCTTCGCTGCCGTTGCGAGTGCGCAGCCCGTGGCGGAGGCCGCACGGACGGCCGACTGGGCCGCGGTTCGCGCGCTGGTCGAGCAGGGGGCGGACGTCACGGCACCACAGGGGGACGGGACCACCGCCCTGCACTGGGCCGGCTACTGGGACGAGGGTGACATGGCGGCGCTGCTGCTGGACGCGGGTGCCGACGCCAACGCGATGACCGACCTCGGGGTGACGCCGCTCTGGACGGCGTGCGAGAACGGCAGTGCGCAGATGACCCGCATCCTGCTCGAGGTCGGCGCGGACCCGAACGCGGCATTGCTGTCCGGCGAGACGCTGTTGATGACAGCGACGCACAGCGGCAGCGCGGCAGTCATCGAACAGCTGCTCGCCGCCGGCGCCGACGTGAACACCGCCGAACAGGGACGCGGCCAGACGGCGCTCATGTGGGCGGTCGCGCAACGTCACCCAGACGTAGTCGAGGCATTGCTCGCCCACCAGCCCGACGTGCACGCGCGGTCCGATGTCCGGACCGAGGTGGTCAAGACGTCACCCGAGCCGTGGAACCCCGACTACATCATCGACCTGTTGCAGGGGGGCTACACGCCGCTGCTGTTCGCGGCGCGGGTCGGCGACCTCGACTCGGCACGGCTGCTCGTGGCGGCGGGGGCGGACGTGAACGACACGGCGCCCTACGGCACCAGTGCCACCGTCGTGGCGGCGCACAGCGGGCATGGCGAGCTGGCGGCGTTTCTGCTCGAGCAGGGCGCCGACCCGAACGCGGCTGGCGCCGGCTACACCGCCCTGCACGCAGCGATTCTCCACAAGGACGACCACCTGGTCGCGGCGTTGCTCGTCCGCGGCGCCGACCCGAACGTCCCCGTCGTGCGATCAACCCCGGTCCGCCGCGACAGTGTCGACTACTATCTGCACCCGTCCTATGTCGGCGCGACACCGTTCTGGCTGGCGGCCCGGTTCAGTGCGCCGGCGATCATGCGTCTGCTGGCGGAGCATGGCGCCGACCCGTTGGTCGCGCATCGTCCCGTCTACTGGGACGGGCAGCTGGCGGAGTCGGACGACCGCGCCGAGGTGCGGGAAGGTGACACGACCGCGGTCATGGCGGCCGCCGGGCTCGGAGGGCGCGCACCGTTGTTTGCCGTCGACCGGCTCAACCGGATCGCCGAGAGCGCCCCGGTGCGGAGCACGCGCCGCGAACCGGACCCCGTCGAACGGGAGGCGGTGACACTCGAGGCGGTCAGGGTCGCGGCCGAATTGGGCGTCGATGTCAACACCGCCAACGCCGTTGGCGAGACGGCGCTCCACGCTGTCGCGGCGCGAGGATACGACACCGTAATCGCCTACCTCGTCGAGCAGGGCGCGCGTCTCGATCTGACGAACCAGGACAACCAGACCCCGCTGGACGTCGCGCGCGCCAGACGCGCCGACGACAGCACGATCGCGCTGCTCCAGCGGTTGGGGGCGAACGAGTGACGGGTTGCTGACAGACGCCATCTGTTGGACTGGGGACCCGCGGAATGCCGGGGACCAGGGGTGAATGGCGTTTCCGACTCGGGCACTACAACGTGACCGCTCTCCTCCGCGAGGGGGGGCATGGGACAGGTCTGGCCAGCCCACGACACGCAGCTCAACCGCGATGTCGCCCTGAAGATCCTACCCGACGCTTTCGTGGCTGGTCCTGACCCGCTTGCCCGGTTCAAGCGGGAGGCGCAGGTGCTGGCGTCCCTCAACCACCCCAACATCGCCGCCATCTACGGAATCGAGCCGCGCACGAAGCTGGCATCATCCACCGCGACCTGACGCCTGACCCGCCTCGGCGTCTATCACGTCACCGCCAAGATTGGCGAAGGCGGTGTGAGGACTGATAGCTGTACCCAATGGCTCTGACCGAAGGCACGAAGATCGGCCCGTATACGGGTCGGGACGGTCTGAGGCAGAGCCTCGCTAGCCAGTGAGCGCGGAACATAGAGTCAGGGAGGGATGTGAATGCACCGTCAATTCTTCGCGCTGGTGAGGGCTGTTGCAACCGTTGCACCCGTACTCGTGGCGCTCGCGCCGATCTCCGTGGCAGCCCAGACGCTCGCGCCGCCCGTCACTCCGTGGGGTGCGCCCGCTCTGCAGGGCGTCTGGGATTTCCGCAGCCTCACTCCCATGGAGCGTCCCAGGGAGCTCGGAGAGAACGAGGTCTTCACGGCCGAGGAAGCGGCGACGTTCGCACAGGAGGTGATCAACCGCGAGACTCGTGATATTGACGAGTCACGGCTTCATCTTGAAGTCGCGAAGGGCAGAGTTGTTCCCTACAACGACTTCTGGTTCGATTGGGGCACGGCCGTCACGACCGACCGCACGTCGCTGATTGTGGACCCGCCTGACGGGAGAACGCCTCCGTTGACTCCCGAGGCGCGGAGGCTGCGGGCGGCACGAGCGGAGGCTCGACGCGGAGTCGGCACCGACGAGCCACCGCCTGGGGGCTGGGTGCTGGACCTGGGGGCTTCCGTGCGGTGCGTCGTGGGATTCAACGCGGGACCGCCCATGACGCCGAGTGCCTATAACAACAATGTGCAAGTGTTCCAAACGCCTGACTATGTGGTGATTCTGAATGAGATGATCCACCACGTGCGCATCGTCCCCTTGGACGATCGTCCGCAGCTCCCGCAAGAGATCCGTCAGTGGATGGGGAGCTCGCGTGGTCGTTGGGAGGGCAACACGCTGGTCGTGGAAACAACGAACCGCAGAGACGAGGCCTTCCGAGGCGCAAGCCGAGACCTGCATGTGGCCGAGCGCTTCACGAGAGCCGATGCGAGCACGCTGGTGTACGAGGTCACGCTTGAGGACCCAACGACGTGGACGGAGCCGTGGACCTTTGTGGTTCACATGACGCAGTTGCAGGGGCACATCTACGAGTTCGCGTGTCACGAGGGGAACTACTACATGGAGAATATGCTCCGAGCCCACGCCATGGAGGACGGTATGGAGGCCGAGTCGAGGTAACGCGCAACAAGCTACTGGCGTTCCTGCGCGCGGACTCCACTCAGCCCGCTTGGCACGGAGTAAGACCAGACGCTGTGTTTCGGTCTGCCTCGACCTAATCAGGGCCGCGGCCCGATCCTGGTCAAGCGGTGTGAGGCCCGCGCACCCGCCAACCCGCCCCGTCTGCGACCGTCCCCCATGCACGCGTTCACCCAGTACGGCTGGTAGAGCGGACGGAAGGGCAAACCCTGGTCCTAGAGTTCGTCGAAGGCCCGACGTTAGAGGAGCTCACCGCGGCGCGCTTCCAGGCTCCCCACGGATGTCCATACAGGCGCGCTCCGGTTCTAGTCGCTTGGCGGCACAGCCTCCATCAACAGCGCCAGCGCGTTTCTCAGGGCGCGCCCACCGGCACGGGCCCCCGAATAGTGTCCCTGCCGCACGACGACGAGATCGTGTGACGGGATGATCAGCGTGGTCTGTCCGCCGGCGCCCGCCATGTAGTAGGCCTCGGGTGGCACCGGGAACGAGCCGGTGCCGTTGATCCAGAAGAAGCCGCCGTAGATCGGACGCCCGTCCGCCTTCCAGGCCGGGGCAAGCGTGCTCACGAACTCGGTGTAACCCTCCGGCAGGATCCGCTCGCCCAGCCAGACCCCGTCCTGCAGATACAGGTTGCCGAGGCGGGCCCAGTCACGCGCTGGTGCGAGCTCGTACCCTTGCAGGAGGTAGTTGCCGTAGGGATCAGTCTCGAGCACCATGCCGCGGATGCCGATCCTGTCAAACAGCGCCCGTTGCGGGAACGACAGGTATTCGTCGCCCCGCCCCTCGACACCCAGTCGGACGAGGTAGTTGATCAGCACCGGGTCCGAGTTACGGTAGCGACCGATCGTGTTCGGGGGCCACTGCTGTGGTCGGGTTGCCGCCCATTCGAAGGAGTTCACGGTGCCGGTATAGACATACAGGTGATCGGGGTAGCCGAGTGACGGGTCGAGATCGGGGTCGGCGACCCCTCGGAAACGCAGGCCGCTCGACATGTGCAGGATGTCGGCGATCCGGATTGCCTGGCGCGGGTCTCCGTCGGTCTGCCACTCCGGCACCGGCGCCGGCTGCCACAGGTCATACACCCCCTGTTCGATTAGCACGCCCATCAGCGTTGCCGTCAAGCTCTTGCCCATCGACCAGCTTTCGAGCGGCGTGTGCATCGTGATGCCGTCGCCGTAGCGCTCACCGATGATGCGGCCCTTGTAGGTCACCACGAACGCGGCGGTCAGTCCCTCCGCCGGCTCGAACGCGGCAGCCACCGCCTGGGCAACCTTCTCGGTGTCGATGCCCGCGGGAAGCGGTTCCTCCGGCAGCACGTCCCCCATCGGCCACGGCTGGGTCGAGGGGTCGGGCAGCGCACTCGTGATGTCGACCGGGTCGAAGAACACGTCGTCGGCGCCGATCGGCAGCGTCACGCACCCGTGATCGCCGTTGAACTTCGCCGTGCGCACGACACCGTCCGGCAATGTCAAATGCACCTGACGCTGGTCTCGGTCGACCTCCACGGCCGTTACGTGCGCTCGGTGTTCGTATGGTGCGCTGAAGAAGCCGACGTTTTCCGCTGCGAAGTCGGCGTCGAGCCCGGTGACGAACACCGCCGAGCAGAGCGTCTTCGCGAAGCCCGACGTGTGGTGCCAGAGCGGGTCGCCGGGCGGCGGGACATATTCGGTGTCGAGCTCGGCGGCTTCCGCGCGAGCCAGCATCGCCTCGCGGGCCTCCTGCGCGGGTTGCGCCTCACCCGCGACCACGCCGTGCCAGGCCGAGAGTGACGCCAACACGAGACACCCGCCGGCAATCCGGGCGAAGCGGACGGTCCGATGCGTCATGGCTGTTCTCCTCGGAAGAGGGAGTGCCCCTGGCCCTCACCCCGGCCCTCTCCCAGGGGGAGAGGGAGAAACGGGAGCGCTTTTTGGACGACCTCCTGAGGCTAGAAGCGTAACATGACGCCTCGCTAGCCCTGCCCGCCCGGCCTAGGACTTTCCCGGCTTGATCGGCCACCGGGCCGGTTCGTGATGCTCCAGGTACTCCCGCCGCGTCAGCCAGCCGACGATCATCGATTTGGTCAACCACCAGTTCTTGGGACGTGCGCCGAAGATGACGTGCGCTAGGGTCAGCCCGGCGAGCGAGAGACCCACTAGTCCGTGGAGGACGTAGACCCATCCCCAGGTGCCCTCGCCCAGGATGTACGGGTTGGGTGTGATGAACGGGGTGCCCATCCGCCACAGCATCACCAGTCCGGTCAGACTGACGGTGCACCCCACGAAGGTCAGGACGAGGTGATACAAACGGTTGCCGATCGGGTACTTGGCCGAGTGCGGGCCCGGAACGGTGTGGCCCATCTCTCGACGGATCTCTGCTTTGAACTCCGGGATGTCCTTGGGGCCCACCCAGATCGACCAGAAGTCGAGGAAGAACGTGGCGTGGATGATGTGGTACACGATCGACCCGGCCAGAACGAGCCCGGCCGTATAGTGAATCTCCACCCAGTCGAACTGCCAGCCCATGATCGGGAAGAACGCCGTTCCGAGCAGCGTGAAGACCGCCCCCGCCATCACCCAATGAAACAGCCGGGCCATGAACGAGTGTCGTCTGATGTGGCTGGGCAGGTCGGCGTGCTTCGCTTCGAGGGCGTCCGTCTCGTCTGTGCCCCGGACCCGGTGGGCCGACAGGATGATGTAGGAGGCGTGCGCCACCAGGAACGTGATGGAGAGGAAGACCGAGACCCACAGGATGTTCCAGGCGACGCGGGTGAGCACCGTGCGTCCCCACGGGTCGATCGCTGTCTCGACGAAGTCCACTCGTGTCCTCCGACCGTGTACGTGTCACTCCAGATGTCGTGCCAAGCGTGTTCGGAACGCCCGAGTAGGAGAGACCGTCACCGGATGTATCCGAGACTGCGCAGCCGTCGCAGCTCTGCCGGACTGAGCCCCTCCGAGACGTCCTCATCCGTCGGCAGCTTGCGCGCCTCGACGTAGCGCAGCCGGCCGACCAGCTCCGCTGTGAGTCGCTCGACGACGTCGGGGTGATCGGCCGTGACGTCGTTGTGGTCGAGCGGGTCGTCGGCGTGGTCGTAGAGCTCGAATTCCGGCATCCCCTCCGGCGGGTCGACGTTGCGTACCAGCTTCCATCCGTCCAAGACGACCGAGTACTGGTCGACGTCGTAGTCGGCGCGCTCGCGTCGGCTGGCAATGCGCTTTCGCTCGCTGAACGCCGGTCGCTCGACCCATCCGAACGCGGTCGGGTCGTTCGGACTGACGACCATCGGCAGCAGGCTCTGCCCCTGCGCCGTCTCCGGCACCGGGATTCCGCTCAGCTCGAGCAGGGTCGTCATGAGACTCAGCGATTCGACCGTCGCGTCGACGACCACGCCGGCCGGGAGGACCCCGGGCCAGCGCAGCATCAGCGGCACGTTGATCGCCTCGCCATACACCGTGTTGCCGTGCCAGCCCCAGCCGTGGTCGAGGAACTCTTCGCCGTGGTCGCTGACGAACGCCAGCAGGGTGTCGCCGGCGACGCCACGCTGCTCGAGTCCCTCCATCAGCCGGGCGATCTCGGCGTCCATCCCTCTGATGGAGCCGTCATACCAGTCCAGCTGGTGTGCGGCGTAGACGTCCGGGTCGACACCGGCCGCTTCGAGCTCCTCGCGATTGGGAAACCGCTCTGGTCCGAACCGGTTGCCGTCGCCGACCCGGCGGTCGTCACCCAGCGACTCGCCAACCTGCTCGAGTCGCGCTTCATGCTCCTCCTTGCCGGTCGGCGAGGCCCACATCAGGTCGTACGGCGGATACGGCTCGAACGGGTCGTGCGGGTCGAAGACATGGATGAACGCGAAGAACGGCACGTCGTGATGGTCGTCGAGCCAGGTCAGGAACCGGTCGACGTAGGTGCGCGCCGTCTTGGCGCTGCTGTGCCCCAGGCTGCCGTTGTCGATCGAGGCGCGCTCGTGCAGCACCTCGACGCCCTGGTGCATGTTGCTGAGCTTGCCGGTGAACGAGACCGACGAGGTCGCGAACGTCGCGTAGCCGGCGCCCCGGAACGCCTCGGCCATCGTGGTGGCGCTCGACGACAACCGGTCGGCCATGCCGACGATGCCGTGTGACGCCGGATAGACCGAGCTCAGCAGCGACGGCACCGCGACCTTGGTCCACGTGGCGGGCGAGATGGCGTCGGCGAATCGCACACCCTCGGCGGCCAACGCCGTCAGCGTGGGCGCCGTCTTCCGGTCGTGTCCCCAGGCGTCGAGGTGGTCGCTTCGCAGGGTGTCGCCGAGGAACACGATGACCCCCTGGGGTGTGGTCGAGCCGCCGTCGGCGAGCGCCGCACGTGCCTCGCTCCTCGCGTCGTCGACCGGCGGAACTCGCGCACCGCTGTTCCGCACGACCGGTGTACCCCAGAAGCCGACCAGTCCGTCCTCGTCGCCTTCGAGCGAGAGCGCGAGCGTCACCTGCTGACCGGCGTACTCCGCGAGCTCGATCCGCTGCGTCTCCCATCGGCGCGGCAGCGTCACCGTGCGTCGCCAGAGCGGCGTGTCCCCGGCCCCGGCGTCGATCGCGACGTTGAACGTGACTGGGTGGTCCTCGACCGTGCCGACCGCCAGCTCCAGCCACGGATTCGTAGGCAACGTGAGGTCGAGGGCCACCCGCTCGGGGGCACGGCTGACGATCGTCTCGCGGTAGATCTCGTCGAGCCCCTGCCAGCCCGGACCGGAGGCGATCGAGCGCAGGTGCTCCTTGCGCATGATCAGCCGCACCGACTCGATCGCGAACGTGGCATCGGCGGCGTCGGTCGGCTGCACCAGAATGTTCCGGAGGCCTCCGACCGAGAACGACCGGCCCGGGTTCTCGAGCCGATACTCGTGAAACTCGTCGCCCGGCTCCAGCTCGGCATGGAGCGGTGGCTCCGGCGCGTTCCGGATCGAGCGCAGGACACGTTCCTCGTTCAGCCGTCGACCGCCGTTGAAGGTGACGCCGACTGCGGTACCGGCCGAGACCTGCATCGTGATCTCGACCGCGTGCAGCAGGTCGTTCTCGTCGAGCAGGTCGTCAGGCCGGACGGCGTGCAGCAGCGGTAGCTCGCCGGTGGTGCCGACCAGCCGGCCGTCGACCACATCGAAGCCCTCGATGTCGTTGAGGGCCGCCCAGCCGAATGTCGCGCTGCGATCCTCCGGCTCCTCCTCGTCGTCCTCCGCGTCCTCGTTGTCCTCAGCCGCGGGCAGCGCAATCGTCCCGTCGCCGTCGAACCGCCATTCGGTCGGGTCCACCGGGTCGATGGCGACGGTGCCCTCGACGGTGGCCGCCTCGAACATGTCTACCAACCGGATGGACACCGGCTCGGGTGAGCCGCCGCAGGACGAGAGCACGACCGTTGCTGTCACGACGAGCGAGCAGACAAGATGGCGCATGGTGTGGGTCTTCTTCAAACGGGCTGCTGAACCCAGGCGTGATAGGCCGTCTTGGTACGTAGAGCCTGCCATGCCGAAAGGTTGGTGGGAATGCAAGAACCGCGACCCGTCAAGGTTGCTGGGCCGTCTCGACCGGCACGTCGCGCAGACGTTCCTGAACGGTCCCGGGGATGCCCAGGCTGGTGTCGGCGCCCAGCCGCTCCAGCAGCTCGGCGGTCTCCGGCCAGCTCTGGAACTGGAACGACTGCTTGGCGCCCTCGGCCATCCGGTAGGCGGTGCGGCCGCGGAAATCCCTGGCGTCGATGTCGGCGTCGTTCGCCACGAGATACTCGATGACCTCGTTCAGTCCGCGGAAGGTGGCGCCATGCAGGGCGGTGAAGTCCGCCTCGTTGACGGCGTTGACGTTGGCGCCGGCCTCGACGAGAAAACGCACCGCCGCTTCCGCACTGGGTGACCGCACGCCGCGCGGCTCCCGCGGCGTGTAGGTGGCCCGGCCGAGTCCCGTCGCCGCCATCAGCGGGGTCGTGCCGTCGTCGGTGGTCAGATGCAGGTCGGCACCGCCGTCCAACAACGCCTGGAGGATCTCCGTGCTGCTGAAGGTGAAGCTCGGAATGACGCTATACACCAGGCTCGGGCTGCCGTTCAGATCGAAGGCGGCGACCCAGAGCGGCGTCGCGCCGCGCAGGTCACCGGTGCCGGGCGCGAACGTGTCGAACGCCCCCTTCTTCGGGTAGCCGATGTAGAACATCAGCATTGCGGAGCTGGTGATCCGGGCGTTCGGATCCGCGCCCCCCGCCAGGAGCGCCTCGACCAGCGCGAGCCGCCCGCGTGCACTCAGTCGCCCGCCGGCTCGCCCGTGCCGCCGGGACCAGTCAGCAAGCCACGTGCTGACGCCCCCGGCCGCGGCGTGCAGCGCGCTGACGCCGCCCATCCGGCCGTTCGGGTCGGCGCCCTGCTCGAGCAGGAATAGCGCAAACTCGTCCCGGCCGCTGACAATCGCGAACGGCAGCACGTGCGTGCCGTCGTCGCCTGCGGTGTTCACATCGACACCGGCCGCGATCAGCGCTTCGGCCATCTCGATGTCGCCGTTGCGGGCTGCGAACATCAGCGGTGTGAATCCCGGTGTCGTCGCCCGGGCGGGGTCGGCGCCCCGGTCGAGCAGCAACCGCGCGATGTCGCGGTGCGGCGCGGCCAGCGCCCACATCAACGCCGTGCTCTGTGTCTCGACGGTGACGGCGTTCACGTCGGCGCCGTGGTCGAGGATGGTCCGCACGATCGGCAGGTTGCCGGTGCGCGCGGCGGTCATCAGCGGGGTCAGCCCGCTTGTCTGGGCGGCATTGGAATCGGCGCCCGCCGCCAGCAGCCGATCGACCATCGGGACGCTGGCGTTCTCGGCCGCGCGCGCGAGCGGTGTCACGCCATGATCGTCGGACGCGTTCACGTCGGCGCCCGCCTGCAACAGGAGGTCGACCATGTCGAAGGCGCCCCAGTGGGTCGCCCAGAGCAACGCCGTCGCGCCGTCGGCCCGCGGCGTGTTCACGTCGACGCCCTCGGCGAGCAGCGCCTGCACCGTCTGCGTGTCCTGGTCGGCGGCGGCGGTCACCAGCCGCAGATCCTGCCCGGTGGCGGTGGCCACTGTAAGGGCGAAGACGACGGGAGCAACCGCGCAGGGTCTCTTGACGCGCATCACATGTCCCTTCATTGCTGTTCGGCTGAGGTCTCCCACGGGTCACTATAGGCAGAGCAGCGTCGTTCTGTCCACACGCCGTCCTGGTCGACGAAGACGCCTTGACTGGACCTTCCTGCGGTCTATACTGGCAGCGATCTCCAGAGCGCAACGCCAGCCATCCCGCAGGCGGTCGGCCGAGCCGTGCAGACGGAGCGAGGAGCAGACGATGAAGCGAGCGGTGACCACGGTCGTCGTCGTCTTTTTCGTCGGGGCCCTGTCGCTGGTGACGGCCGGCGCGAGTGCGGCCGCACCCGCCGCCGATACGCCGACGTTTACGAAGGATGTCGCGCCGATCCTCTACGAACATTGCGTCGTCTGCCACCGTCCCGGAGAGGTGGCACCGATGACGCTGATTCGCTACGAGGACGTCCGTCCCTGGAGCCGGGCGATCAAGGCCAAGGTCGAATCGCGCGAGATGCCCCCGTGGCATGCCGACCCGCGGTTTGGCGAGTTCCGGAACGCGAGGGGGCTGACGGGCGAGCAGGTCGCCACTATCGTTGCGTGGTCGGATGGCGGCGCACCAAGGGGGACGGCGGCGGACCTGCCGGTGGTGCCGGCCTTCCCGGATGGCTGGGCCGGCGGGGAGCCGACCTACATCATCGAGATGCCGGTCGAGTTCGAGCTCCCGACGCAGGGCGAGATCGATTATCACAACTTCTACACGCCGGTGCCGTTCCCGGAGGATGTCTTCCTCAAGGGGATAGAGATGCGGCCGGGGAATCGCGCCGCCGTGCACCACGCGGGGGCCTACAACGTCGAGTTGTCCGCCCACACGCATCTGAAGGACGGCCTGCTGTACTGGGATGCAGACGACCAGCTCGTCGAGCTCGGCACGGTCAGGCAGACGAGCCGTGAGACGTTGGCCGGTGTGACGCCTGGCTCGGAGAAACTGATCTCCTACGTACCGGGACGAGGCTACGAAGAGTACGGACGCGGCGCCGCCAAGCGGCTGTCTGCGGGCAAGATGATCCACTTCCACATGCACTACCAGCCGACAGGACGGCCCGAGCGGGATCGGACGTTGCTGGGGCTCTATGAATACGAGGGGCGACCGACCCACGAGGTAGTCAATTCCCTCAGTGCGGTCGGGCCGTCGACGTATATCGCCGCCGGGTCCGAGCTGCAGAGTCTCACGCTGCCGGTGATTCCACCGATGGTGGAGGACTGGGAGCTCATCGGCATCACGGCAGTCCCGAACGCCATCACGATTCACGGGCTCTCACCCCATCTGCATCTGCGAGGGAAGAGCATGACCTACGTCGTGACCTATCCGGACGGACGGTCAGAGACACTGCTCAGCGTGCCGAACTACGACTTCAATTGGCAGCACTACTACGACTTCGCTGAACCGAAGCGGGTGCCGGCCGGCAGCACGATCATGGTCAGGACGCTGTTCGACAACTCGCTCAAGAACCGCTACAACCCGGCGCCGGACAAAGAGGTGTACTGGGGCGAGCAGAGCTGGGACGAGATGTATGCGCCCCAGATCCGCGTGACGCTCGACAGGTACGATCTGTCGAAGCCGCCGGGGAAGACCCAGTAGGTCGGTCGTGCCGCGATACCACGACCGGCGGTCCGGCAGGTCCACGGGCTCGTAGAGCCATGAGGCGACGGATGTTCCCGGCGTCGTTCGTGATGGCCGCGTGCCTGTTGGGTCTGGCCGCGCCGAGTGCGGCGCAGTGCGAGCCGGACGGTGAGGTCGAGTTCGTCTGCGGGCCGATCAGCCCGGAAGATCTGGCTCTGGTGCCGGACACCCCCTGGGTCATCGTCGCGAGCTGGGAGGACGACGGCTATCTTTCGGCCGCTGACAGCCGCGACCACGGCACTGTCAGGCTGTTTCCCACCGCGACCTCGCAGGCCAGGCACGACACCACGACCTACGGTTCGTGCCCCGGCATGACGACAGACCGGTTCCGGGCGCATGGCATCAGCCTGCGGCCGGGGCGCAACGGCACCCACACGCTGTATGTCGTCCGCCACGGCGAACGGGAAGCGGTCGAGGTCTTCGAAGTGGACGCGCGGAGCGCCACGCCCAGCCTCACCTGGGTGGGCTGCGCCGTCGCGCCGGAGGGCCTCGGCCTGAACGCCGTCGTCGCGTTGCCCGACGGCGGGTTCGCGGCGACGAGCCCGCGGACGAGCAACCTCTGGGAATGGCACACCGGCGACGGGTGGGTCCAGGTACCCGGCAGTGATGACATCGGTCCGAATGGGCTGGAGGTCTCCGCCGACGGCCGGTGGTTCCTGGTGGCCGGGTACAGCAGCCAGTCGGTCATCCGCCTGTCACGTGGCCAAACGCCGGTACAGAAGGACGCCGTCGAGGTCGGGTTCAACATCGACAACGTCCATTGGGCCCCCGACGGCACGCTGCTGGCGGCCGGTCATCGTGCGCCGACGCCCAGGCGGGTCGGGGAATGCATCGGGCGGCGCACGTGTGAGGGGATCACGTCGCACGTCGCCCGGGTGGACACGCAGGCGCTGACGTCACAAGAAATCTTCACCTACCCGACCAACGACTATCTGATTCTGGGTACGGTCGCGATCGAGGTCGGTGACGAGCTCTGGGTGGGCGGCGTCGCTGGGGGCACCCGCATTGCCCGTGTCCCGTTGCCGTAGCGGGCCTCGCTGAGACGCTCAGCCGGCACGCTCATGTGCATTTCACGGCACTCGCGTGCGTTGTCGTCATCGTGACCAGGGCCTGCGCGTGGCCGCGGACCATACGAAGGTATACTGAGGGTCTCTCGAAGGGGACAAGAGGCTGCCGGCATGTGCAAGAGGGCATTCGTCGTTGTCGTTCTGGCCGGTATCGTTTTGGCCACGGCCGGGCAAGCTCCGCTCGTGCGGCTGCAGGCTGCCAGCGCCCAGCCCGCCGCCGTTTCCCCCTCCCGCGAGCTGCTGGACCGCTACTGCGTCACCTGTCACAACGCCCGGCTCCAGACGGCCGGGCTTGCGCTCGACCGGGTGGACCTCGCCCAGGTAGCGGTGAACGCCGAGGTCCTCGAGAAGGTCGTTCACAAGCTGCGCACCGGGCAGATGCCGCCGGAGGGGCGGCCACGCCCCGACGATGCGGTCGTTGATGCGTTCGCGACCTCGCTCGAGACGGCGCTCGATCGGGCGGCGGCCGACAGACCGAATCCTGGCCGCGTCGCGTCTCGGCGGCTGAATCGCCTCGAGTATGTGAACGTCATCGAAGACCTGCTCGGGCTGGAGGTCAACGGCGAGGAGCTGTTGCCGTCGGACATGGCCGGGTTCGGGTTCGACAACAACGCCGACGTGCTCTCGATCACGCCATCCCTGATGGCCCGCTACATCGCGGCGGCGACCAAGATCAGCCGGGCGGCCATCGGCAGCCCAGACAACCGTCCGGTCATGCAGCTCTACCAGGTCGGGTTCGAGCGACGCGACGCGCGGGCCGGCGAGGAGATGCCGTTCGGAACCCACGGCGGTCTGGCCGTGCGTCATCACTTTCCTCTCGATGGCGACTACGTCTTCGCGATCCGGCTCAAGCGGAACGACACGATCGAGACGATCGACGGCATCGCCGAGACGGAGCACCAGATCGAGGTCCGGATCGACCACGCGCTCGTGGAGCAGTTCGCGATTGGCGGGAAGTTTCCTGGCCCCGATCCCGGTCAGCTGATCGCGCCGGCGGAGGATGACGTCGACGGGCAGCGGCTCCACGAGTATCGGATGACCGCCGACCGCGAGCTGGAGATCCGTGTGCCGGTGCAAGCAGGTACCCGACTGGTATCGGTCGCCTTCACCGACTCGGCCCCGTCACCCCATCCCGCAGGTGCGCTACCTGGAATCGACAAGTTCTTTGTCTCTGGACCCTTTGATGGCACCGTGCCGGCCGACACCCCGACCCGCCGACGCATCTTCACCTGCCGGCCGAGTAGTGGCCCGGGCGAGGAGTCGTGTGCGCGCGAGATCATTGCGGCGCTGGCACGACGCGCCTACCGTCGGCCGGTCACCGCCGAGGATGTCGACCCCCTGCTGGGGCTGTATCGCGCGGGACGGCGCGACCGCGATTTCGAGGCGGGCATCGAACGCGCGCTCGAGGGGTTGCTCGCGATGCCGACGTTCCTGATGCGTGTCGAGCGGCAGCCGGTCGATACGCAGCCTGGCGCCGTCTATCGCATCAGCGATCTGGAGCTGGCGTCGCGGCTGTCGTTCTTCCTCTGGAAGAGCACGCCGGACGACGAACTCCTCGAGGTCGCCGAACGCGGCCAGCTGAGCACCCCGGCGACACTGGCGCGGCAGGTGCGACGGATGCTGAGCGACCGCCGGTCCACGCGATTCATGGACGATTTCATCGGGCAGTGGCTCCAGATACGCAACATCTTCTCGCAGGATCCGGACGGCGCCCTGTTCGCCCGGTTCAACGACACGCTGCGGTCGGCGATGGTGCGCGAGACGGAGCTGTTCTTCCGGAGTCAGGTCCGTGAGGACCGGTCGATCCGGGAGCTGTTGAGTGCCGACTACACCTTCCTGAACGAACAGCTGGCTCGCCACTACGGCCTCGACGACCTCTACGGCAGTCACTTCCGGCGTGTCACCTGGACCGACGACCGTCGGCACGGACTGCTTGGACACGCGAGCCTGCTGACGGTCACCTCGTATGCCAACCGGACGTCGGTGGTGCTGCGCGGGAAATGGGTGCTCGAGAACCTGCTGGGGGCGCCGCCGCCGCCGCCGCCGGCCAACGTGCCGCCGCTCGCCGAGAACGACCGGCGGCAGCCGACGTCGTTGCGCGAGCGGATGGAGCTGCACCGCAGCAGCCCGGTGTGCGCGAGCTGTCACGCCCGGATGGATCCGCTCGGGTTCGCGCTCGAGCACTTCGACGCGATCGGGCGGTGGCGTGAGACCGACGGGGGCGCCGACATCAACGCGACCATTACGTGGAGGGGCGACACCATCGACAGCCCGCGCGCGTTTCGGGAAGCGTTGCTCGCGTCCGGCGACGAATTCATCCTGACCGTCATTGAGAAACTGATGACCTACGCGCTCGGGCGCGGGGTCGACTACTACGATGCGCCGACGATCCGGCGGATAGCGCGTGACCTGGCCGGCGACGACCGGTGGTCGTCGCTCGTGCTCGGCATCGTGGGGAGCGACGCGTTCCAGATGCGCCGCGCGCCGGACGCCGCCGCCCAGGTCGCGGCGCAACCCTGACTGCTGACTTCTGACTTCTTGGGGGACTTTCCCATGTACATCACCCGGATGCATTTACCGCGTCGCGCCGTGCTGCGGGGGCTGGGCGCCACAGTGGCCTTGCCGCTGCTCGACTGCATGGTGCCGGCGCTCAGCGCGCAAAGCCGGACCGCCGCTGCGCCGATCAAGCGGTTTGGCGTGTTCTACGTGCCGAATGGCATGTCGATGCCCTACTGGTACCCGAAGACGGAGGGGCCACTCGACCAGCTGCCGCCGACGTTGCGGCCGCTCGAGGCGTTCAAGGACCGGGTGCTGATCTGTGGCGGGCTCGATGACGAGTCGGCGAACCTGGTCAAGGGGGGTGGGGACCACGCGCGGTCGGCCGGGACGTTCCTGACCTGCGTGCCCTTCAAGATAACCGCCGGCGCCGATGTGTCCAACGCGGTGTCGGTGGACCAGATCGCGGCGCGCGAGCTGTCGAAGGAGACGCAGCTGGCCTCGCTCGAGCTCGGCATCGAGTCGAACGCGATGATCGGCAGCTGTGACGGCGGCGCGAGCTGCGCCTACACCAACACGATCGCCTGGCGGACACCGACCACCCCACTTCCGATCGAGAACGACCCGCGCGCGGTGTTCGAGCGGATGTTCGGCACCAGTGGCAGCACCGACCCGGAGGTGCGGCTGGCGCGGATGCGGCGCGACCGCAGCATCCTGGACCTGGTGGGTGCCGAGCTGGCGGGTCTCGGGCGCATCATCGGGCCGGGCGACCGGGTCAAGGTCGAAGAGTATCTCGAAGCGCTGCGCGACATCGAGCGACGGATCGCGATGGCCGAGGACCAGAACACGCGCGAGCTCCCGGTCGTCGACCAACCGGTCGGGGTGCCGAACGACTATCGCGACCACGCCCGGCTGATGATGGATCTGCTGGCGCTGGCCTACCAGACCGACCTGACCCGGATCAGCACGTTCATGCTGGCGCGGGAGGTGAGCGGCCGGGCGTATCCCGAGATCGGGGTCTCCGATTCTCATCACCCGCTGTCACATCACCAGGACGAGCCCGCCAAGCTCCAACGGTTGCACCAGGTCAACGAGTATCACCTCCAGCAGTTCGCCTACCTGGTGGCAAAGCTCGACGCGCTGCCGGAAGGTGACGGCACCATGCTCGACTCCACGCTGTTTCTCTACGGCACCGGCATCAGCGACAGCAACACGCACTTCCACGACGATCTGCCGATTGCGCTGGTTGGCGGGAAGAACGCAGGGATCAAGGGCGGTCGATACATCCGGTATCCGGCGGACACGCCGCTGGCCAACCTGCACGTCAGCATCCTGGAGAAGCTGGGTGTGGAGGTCGAGGCGTTCGGCGACAGCACCGGGAAACTCGATCGCCTGACGGGGGTCTGAGGGCGAGTGCTCCCAGGAGTCAGAAGGCAGAAGGCAGAAGACAGAAGGCAGACGGCCGGCGTAGCCGTCCGGTTTTCTCCTGTCTCCTGTCTCCTGCCTCCTGTCTCCTTGGCCCTGTGCCTTTTCACCGCCGTTACGTTGGCGCAGGACAAGCCGTATCCGATCTTCACGCTGGACCACCTCGACGCCGCGATGAAGACGCTGGGCCCGAACGTGGCCGGCATCAGGGCGTCGCTGGACGACGGCGACTTCGCGACCGCCAAGGCGCGGGTCATCCGGTCGCGCGAGCAGCTGGCGATCACCGTCACGTTCTGGCGCGACAGGGGGCGGGACGACGCGGTGACCCTGCTTCGCACGGCCCTGGACCGGATGGATGCGCTCGATGCAGCGCTGTCGATCGAGACGGTTGACCCCAGAGCGGTCGACACGCTGGCGACCCGGATCGGCGGCGCGTGCGACGCGTGTCACACAATCTATCGAGAGCAAGACCCGGTCACCAGTGAATACCGACTCAGGCAGAGCGCGCTGCAGTGACGTAGTTCGCGCGACGCGACGGGGCAGGGGGGTCCGATGCACGCTCCAAAAGGAGCTTTGGCGGTGGCCGTGGTGTTGGCCGGGTCACTCGTCTGGGTGAGCGCCCAGGGTGGCGACGTGGCGATCGACCCGAATGACATCGGCGGTGTCGTCACCAGCGCGAACGGTCCCGAGGCGGGGGTCTGGGTGGTCGCCGAGACCACCGATCTGCCAACGAAGCTCGCTCGCATCGTCGTGACCGACGACCAGGGTCGGTATGTCGTGCCGGATCTGCCGGACGCTCGCTACGACCTGTTCGTGCGCGGGTACGGTCTGGTCGACTCGGCGCGTCAATCTGCCCGACCGGGCCAGCAGCTCAACCTTGACGCCACGCTCGCTCCCGACGCGCGCACCGCGGCACAGGTGTACCCGGCGGCGTGGTGGCTGAATATGATCACGCCGCCGGCCGAGCCGGAGGCGCAGCTCGAGTTCGCGCTGACGATGAAGTCCTGCTACGACTGCCACCAGGTCGGGAACAGGGCAACGCGGGAGATCCTGCCCGCGATGCGGGGCCGCTCCGGGTCGTCGCTCGATGTCTGGACCCGCCGGACCGGTGTCGGGCCCTCGGGTCCTGGCATGGCCGGGGTGTTCACCAGTCTCGGTCCCATGCGTCAGGCGTTGGCGGACTGGAGCGACCGTGTCGCCGCGGGCGAGGCACCGACCGCGCCGCCGCCCCGGCCGGCCGGCGTCGAGCGCAATCTGGTCGTCACGCTGTGGGACTGGGGGTCGGAGATCGACGCGCGCTCGGATATGGCGGCCGGCGACATCCGGGATGCGACGGTGAACGCGAACGGTCCGGTCTACGGGGTGGCCGAGATGACCGACTCGCTGACCATCCTGGACCCGGTGACGCACCGGGCGTCGGTCGTGAAGGTGCCGTCGGTGGCGTCGGTGGTGGTGCAAGGGTTCAACGCGGCCCCGACCCGTTCGCCGCATTACGGCGAGAGCGTCTGGGCGCGCCGGGCCGACGTGCGCAGCTCGGCCATCGACGGCAAGGGCCGGGTGTGGATGGCGTCGCGTCTGCGAGACCGCGACCAGCAGCCGGACTTCTGCACCTCGGCCGAGAACCCGTTCGGGGCGTACTACCCGATAGCGGGGTCGAGCCGGCAGGTCTCGGTCTATGACCCGGCGACCGGCGCCTTCGAGCAGATCGACACCTGCTTCACCGCCGACCACAACCAGATGAGCGACGACAACTTCCTGTATTTCGGCCAGAACGGCGCCGTCGGGTGGATCGACATGGACACCTGGGACGAGACGCACGACGCCGAGGCGTCGCAGGGGTGGTGCCCGGCGGTCATCGACACCACCGGCGACGGGCGGATCACCGAGTGGACCGAGCCGGACGCGCCCATCGGCTCGGCGCTGGACCACCGGATCAACTTCGGATGCTATTCGGTGGCCGTGAGCCACGCCGACGGCAGCCTCTGGTGTTCCGGAATCGGTCGGGGGGACCGACGTCTCGTGCGGATCGAGAAAGGTTCGAACCCGCCAGAGACCTGCCAGGCCGAGTACTATGAGCCGCCGCCGGGTATGGACCCTGACGTGATCGGGTCGGGGGGTGTCGAAGTCGACGGTCGCGGAGTGGCCTGGCAGAACTGGCGCGTCAGCGGCCACTTCTCCAGCTTCGACCGGACACTGTGCGACACGACGAGCGACCAGCAGGCCACCGGGCAGAGCTGTCCAGAGGGATGGTCCTTCCGGCGGAAGGACGACCCCACCTACGGGGACAGCTTCTTCCATGCCAACGAGAGCTACCTGGCCCACATGGACTTCCACGACACGCTGGGTCTCGGGGCCGGCGCCCCGATCTACGGCTCGGTGAACACCGATGCGATGGAGGTGTTCTCGCCGAACCTCGGTCGCTACGTGACGATGCGCGTGCCGTACCCGCTCGGGTTCTTCCCGCGCTCGGGGAACGGTCGCATCGACGACCCGGGCGCCGGCTGGAAGGGCAAGGGGTACTGGGCGAGCTTCTCGACCTACGCCACGTGGCACATCGAGGGGGGCAAGGGCGAGGGCGGTTCCGGGGTGCTGCCGAAGGTGGTCAAGTTCCAGATGCGGCCCGACCCGCTGGCGCATTGATTGTTGACGCCCGCTATCGGGATGTGTCGTTGTAGCAAGGGCCGGAGGCCCTGTCGCCGGACCACATCTGCAGACTGACTGCAATACTTCCTATCGTCCTCCACCGCCGCGTGGGCCTTCCGGACCCGGTGGCGAACGGCTAGTCGCCCGTGATGCAGGTTTGGTAGCGCGCTAGTCGCTCACTCGAGATGCTCGGGGAGCTCGATAAACTTCGGTGGTGGGTCGTCGCACGGGACGGGCCCCCTGAACATGCGAGGATGGGGCAAGAAGAATCGCCTGTTCTTGGACAGCGGACGGGCAGTAATATTAGGGCGGCGTTGGCGTGTATGCGAGTGCGCCGGTTTCCCCTGGCGACGGATCTACATATGAAGAGCCGGTCCACTGTCGTCGCCCTCATGATCGTCGCGCTGGCGTACATGCCAGCCGGTGGCGCTGCTCAGCAGACTTCCGCGGTCTCGACCGCCGAGGTTTCCCCGCAACGGGCGCTCCTGGACCAGTACTGCGTCACCTGTCACAGCCAGCGCATCGTGTCCCGCCCGGCGGTCCCGGACGAAAACCTGCAGATCACGCAGCTGCGCAACGTGGGGCTGACGCTCGATACCGAGGACGTCACCAACGTGGCGGCGAACCCAGAGGTGTGGGAGAAGGTGGTCCGGAAGCTACGGGTGGGCGCCATGCCGCCGCCACCCCGGCCACGACCGGACCAGGCGACCTATGACGGGTTCCGCGTCTGGCTCGAGACCGAGCTCGACCGCGTGGCCGCCGTCAACCCGGACCCCGGCCGGACCCTGGCATTCCACCGACTCAACCGGACGGAGTATCGCAACGTCGTCCGCGACCTGTTCGATCTCGACGTCGACGTGTCGGAGCTGATCCCGGCTGACGCGCCAGACGAGCACGGGTTCGACAACAACGCCGGGGCGCTCTCGTTCTCGCCCGCCTTGCTTGAGCGCTACGTCTCGGCGGCGCACAAGATCGCCCGGCTGGCGCTCGGTGTGTCGCCGCCCGGACCGGTCAGTGCCACCTACGACGTGCCGCTCAATCTGATGCAGGACGATCGACGGAGCGAGGATCTGCCGTTCGGGTCGCGTGGCGGTGTCGCCATCGATCACACGTTTCCGGTCGACGGCCTGTATCGGGTCAAGGTGAAGTTGCAGACCAACTACGTGCAGTTCGTTCGGGGTCTCGATATTCCACACGTCCTCGAGATCAGCGTCGACGGCGAGCGTCTCGAGCAGTTCACCATCGGCGGTGAGGCGCCGGGTCTGCCGGCGCCCTACAGCTTTGCCGGGAACATCCGCGGCGACGACGAGTGGGAGAGCTATCAGATGCGCTTCTCCGACGCGGGTCTCGTGGTCGAGGTGCCGGTCAAGGCGGGCCCGCGCGTTGTCGGCGCGACCTTCCCACGGGAGCAATGGGAGGATGAGGGGGTCTTGCAGCCCCGTCAGCAGGGCTTTGCGTTGGCGGTAAACGATATGCCCGACACGAATCCACGCGTGGGGAGCATCGAGATCACGGGGCCGCTGACGGACGAGGGGCCGGGCGACACGCCCAGCCGCCGCCGCATTCTAACCTGTCGGCCCGCGACGCCGGCGGACGAGCCCGCGTGCGCCACCGAGATTCTCTCCGCGGTCGCCCGTCGCGCGTATCGGCGTCCGGTGACCGACGACGACGTGGCCACGTTGCTCGCGTTCTACGAGGCGGGACGGCTGCAGGGGGGCTTCGAGAGCGGGATCCAGTTCGCGCTGGAGCGTTTGCTGGCGTCACCCGATCTCCTGCTGCGGATCGAGCGCGACCCGGTGGACGCCGAGCCGGGCACGGCCTATCCGATCAGCGATATCGAGCTGGCGTCGCGGCTCTCGTTCTTCCTCTGGAGCAGCCTGCCGGACGATGAGCTGCTTGCTCTCGCCGAGGCGGGCACGCTCGCCGAACCGGCGGTGCTCGCTCGGCAGGTGCGACGGATGCTTGCCGACGACCGCGCGGCAGCGCTTGTCGACAGCTTTGTCGGGCAGTGGCTGTATCTGCGGAACCTGGCGAGCGTCTACCCCACACCAAGCGAGTTCCGGGAGTTCGACGAGAACCTGCGTGAGGCGTTCCAGCAGGAGACCGAGCACTTCATCGACCACCAGCTGCGAGCCGATCGTTCGGTGCTCGAGCTGCTCAGCGCCGACTACACGTTCGTCAACGAGCGGCTGGCCCGGCACTACGGGATTGCCGACGTCTACGGCACTCGCTTCCGCCGGGTAAGCGTCGAGGGCGACCGGCAGGCCGGGTTGCTGGGACACGCCAGCCTGATGACGGTGACGTCGTACCCGAATCGCACCTCGCCGGTGCTGCGTGGCAAGTTCGTGCTCGAGAACCTGCTCGGGGCCCCGCCGCCCGAGCCGCCCCCCAACATTCCGGCGCTCGAGGAGACCGACGCCGACGGCAAGCCGCGCTCGTTGCGGGAAGCGATGGTGGAGCATCGCGAGAACCCGGCGTGTCGGGTGTGTCACGCGCCGATGGACCCGATCGGTTTCTCGCTCGAGAACTTCGACGCGGTCGGCACGTGGCGGTCGACGTTTGCCGGTGAGCCGATCGACGCCTCGGGTGTCCTACCCGATGGGGCCGCGTTTGACGGGCCGACGGGGCTGCGCGACATGCTGCTCTCCCGTCCGGCCGACTTCGTCGGCACCGTCACCGAGAAGCTGATGACCTACGCGCTCGGGCGCGGGGTCGAGTACTACGACATGCCGACCATTCGACGGATCGTGCGAGAGGCCGAGACGGCCGACTATCGCTGGTCCGCGGTCATTCTTGGAATCATCGAAAGCGCTCCTTTCCAGATGCGGAGGACACAATCATGATCATCACCAACAGAGCACTCCCACGGCGTACGGTTCTCCGCGGTCTTGGGGCGGCTGTGGCGCTGCCACTGCTCGACAGCATGGTTCCGGCCTTCGGAGCGGTGCGGGCGAGGGCGGCCGAGCCGGTGCGTCGGCTGGGGGTCGTCTATGTGCCCAACGGCATGGCGATGCGGCACTGGACCCCCGCGACCGAAGGGGCCGGGTTCGAGATGACCCGGCTGCTGCAGCCGATGGCGGCCCACCGTGACCGGATGCTCGTCTTGAGCAATCTGAACGGCGTGCCGAGCAACGCCGGTGTCCACGCCAGCGCGTCAACCCGGTTCCTGACCGGTGTGACCCCGGCGCGCACCGAAGCGAACCTCGCGGCGGACGTGTCGGTCGACCAGCTGGTCGCCCGCGAGCTGGGACAGCACACCCAGCTGAGCTCGCTCGAGCTCGCCCTCGACCCGCGCGACGTGGTCGGGTCCTGCGACGTCGGGTTCAGCTGTCTCTACACCAGCACCATCGCCTGGCGAGATGAGACAACGCCGCTGCCGATGGAGGCCAATCCGCGGGTGGTCTTCGAGCGGCTGTTCGGTGACACCGGTTCCACCGACCCGTCCATCCGCGTGGCGCGCGTCAGAAAGGACCGCAGTCTGCTCGACTCGGTCACCGACCGGATCGCGGAGCTTGGCCGCGATGTCAGCTCGGGCGACCGCGCGAAGCTCGACCAGTATCTGGACGCGGTGCGCGACGTCGAGCGTCGGATCCAGAGGGCCGAGGAGCAGAGCGGTCGAGAGTTGCCCGAGGTGCTGCAACCGGCCGGTATCCCGGCGTTGTACGAGGACCACGCGAAGCTGATGTTCGACCTGCAGGTGCTGGCGTATCAGACCGACCTGACCCGCGTGATCACGTTCATGCTGGGTCGGGAGCTGAGCGGCCGGACCTATGCCGAGATCGGCGTGCCCGACTCGCATCACCCGACCTCCCACCACCGCAACGACCCCGAGCTGTACGAGAAGATCGCGAAGATCAACGAGTTCCACACGTCGCTCTTTGGCTACTACCTGGACAAGTTGGCGTCGACCCAGGACGGTGACGGCTCGCTGCTCGACCACATGCTGCTTCTCTACGGCGCCGGCATGGCCGACAGCAACCGGCATCAGAACACCGGGTTGCCGCTGGTGCTGTTCGGGGCGGCCGGGGGGCAGGTGCAGGGCGGCCGGCACCTGACGTTCGCGGCGGGCACGCCGGCGACCAACCTGCATCTGACACTGCTCGACAAGATGGGGATCCCGGTCGAGACGATGAGCAACAGCACCGGGAAGCTGGACCTGTTGAGCGGGGTGTAGGGGCGAGCGTGCAGGGTTCCCGATTGCGTTGGACACTCGTGACGGCGATCGTCGCGGTGGGCGTCCTGCCGTGGGTCGTCGCGCGGCCATCGACGCAGACCGCTGGGGATGGGAGTCGGTTCGGACACACCAACTGGCCCTTCATTGGCGGAGATTGGACCAATTCCCGACATTCCACGCTGGACCAGATCAATCGCAGCAACGTGGCCACGCTCGGCGCAGCGTGGTCGCTTCCCTTTGACGGTGGTGCGTCGACCCGCGCGACCCCGGTCGTGAAGGACGGCGTGCTGTTCATCGGGTCGGGGACCCGGCTCTACGCGCGCGACGCCGCGACCGGTGAGGAGATCTGGACGGTGCAGCCTGATCAGGATGCGTCGTCGGACCTCGAGCGGGCCGGCATCGGCGACATCCTGAACGCCGGCCGGGGCATTCCGTCGCCGCCGGGTGTGGCGCTCGGAGGCGGCAAGGTGTTTGTCGGGCTGATGGATGGGCGGGTGGCCGCCTTCAGCCAGGACACGGGCGAGTTCGTCTGGGCGACACAGATTGGCTACGACCCGCCCCGCAAGGGACAGGCGGTTTCGGGGGCCCCCATCTACGTGGACGGCAAGGTGTTCACCGGGCTGGCGAACGGCGACTGGGCGTTTCGCGGCAAGGTGGTCGCCCTCGACGCCAACACCGGCGACGTCCTCTGGGACTTTTGGACCATTCCTGGACCGGGCGAGCCGGGTAGCGAGACCTGGCCGCAGGAGGGCCAGTACGGGGACGTCTGGAAGCAAGGCGGTGCCGGCGTGTGGCACGTCGCCAACGCCGACCCGGAGCTGGGTCTGGTCTATTACGTGACCGGCAACGCCGTGCCGATGTTCGGCGGCGAGGCGAGGAATGGCGACAACCTCTACACCGCATCGGTGCTGGCGTTCGACATGGAGAGCGGTGACCTGCGCTGGCACTATCAGGTCGTGCGTCATGATCTCTGGGACGCCGACATCGCGATCGCACCGCTGCTCTACGACACCGTGGTCGACGGCCGGGCGGTCAGGGGAATAGCGGCGCTGCGCGCCGACGGGTTCCTCTTCATGCTCGACCGGAAGACCGGCGAGCCGGTCTTCCCGGTCGAGGAGCGCCCGGTGCCGCAGGACCCCTACAACAACACCGCGGCCACCCAGCCATTCCCGATCGGCGCCGAGAGCCTGGTGCCCGACTGTGACTTCTGGCGCGACCGGGTCGCGCCGCCCTGGCAGCTCGAGTGCAGCAGCTTTGCGCCGCCGTACACCGACCGCGACAACGTGGTCGCCCCCGGCGTGCCGATCCCCGGGGTCCGCGTGACGTCCATGTCGTTCAGTCCCGACACCGGCTTCATCTATGCCCAGGGACGGGGCCACATCGGACGGGCGCGTCGGATCACCGACGACCCGTGGTTCCGCGGCGGGGCTCGGTCGTACACCCAGCTGCCCGACCCGGTCGGGATTGTCGCCGCCATCGACACCAGCACGAACCGGATCGCGTGGAAGCACGAGGTGACGCCGGTGCAGCTGGGCACCAGCGGCCCGCTCACAACGTCCGGCGGGTTGATGTTCCGTGGATCCGGGGACGGCAATGTTCAGGCCTACGACGCGCAGAGCGGCGAACGGCTGTGGCAGTTCCAGACCGGGGTGCGCGGCGCACGTGGACCAGCGGCGACCTACGAGGTGAACGGCGAGCAGTATGTCGCGCTGGCGATGGGGCCCGAGATGTGGGCGTTCACGCTGGGCGGGACCCTGCCAGAGGAAGCGGCGCCACCGATGGGTAGGGGGCCACGGACGTCGGGTCGTGCCACCAACGAGGTGATGACCTCGACCCTGGTGACGAGCGCCGAACGCGGCGTCGGTCTCCGCTATGCCGTGGACGAGCACGCGTTCAACCCGTCCCAGATCCGGGTGCCGGCCGGCACGGTCGTCAGCTTCGTCAACAGCGGAGCATTGACCCACACGATCTCGTCGAAGGACGCGTCGTGGACCACCGGCACCCTGAAGGAGGCCGAGACAGGCTACGTGCGGTTCGAGAACGTCGGCACCTTCACCTATGAGTGCGAGGAGCACCCGTGGGCCATGGGCTAGGTGTTCGTCGACCCATAGAGGTGTGGTGAAACGAGCGCTCCGGTGTCTCCCTCCCTCTGGGAGAGGGCCGGGGTGATGGAGCGCGGCACGGTGAAGACAAGGGACACAAGCATGTTAGCAAGCCGTGTGTGTTCGGCGATGGTGCTGTTCGCCGGTGTGGCGTTGGCCGCATCCGTGTCGGCCGCCGCCGTGGATCCGCCCCTCATCGAGGCGGTGAAGCGCCAGGACGCCGAGGCCGTGAAACGACTCCTGGGCGACGGGGTCGAGGTCGATGGGCGTCAGCCGGACGGGGCGACCGCGCTGCATTGGGCCGTGTATCGGGAGGACCTGGAGACGGTCGATCTGTTGCTCCGGGCTGGCGCGAGCGTCGATGCCGTCAACCGGCTGGGCGCCACACCGCTCTGGCTGGCGGCCGGCAACGGCGATGCGGCGGCGATTGCACGGCTGCTCGACGCCGGTGCGAATCCGAACGTCGCGCTGGTGGAAGGAGAGACCCCGGTGATGACCGCTGCCCGGTCCGGCACGGCCGAGGGGGTGCGCCTGCTGGTCGAGGCCGGGGCGGACGTGCATGCGAGGGAGACGTCGCGCGAGCAGACCGCGTTGATGTGGGCGGTCACCCAGGGGCAGCACCAGGCGGTGCAGGTCCTGCTCGATGCGGGCGCCGACGTGGAGGCCCGATCGAAGGTGCGCCCCCGGCTCGTGTACGACGTGTCCTCGAATGCCGCGGTGTTCGACCAGGGGGTGATCGAGAACCTCGGGGGGTTCACCCCGCTGCTGTTCGCCGCCCGGCACGGCGACGTCGAGTCCGCCCGGTTGCTGCTCGCCGCCGGCGCCGATGTCGACAACCCGGCGGCGAATGGGACGAGCCCGCTCGTCGTCGCGACCCACAGCGGCCACACGGCCTTCGCGGTGCTCTTGCTGGCGGAGGGTGCGGAGCCAGACGCCATCGGCGCGGGCTACACCGCGCTGCACGCGGCGGTGCTCCGGGGCGATCTGACGACGGTCGAGGCGCTGCTGGCCCGCGGCGCCGATCCGAACATCCGGCTCGAGAAGGGCACGCCGCTCAGACGGACCAGCGAGGACTGGGCGCTGAGGGCGTCGTATGTCAGCGCAACACCGTTCTGGCTCGCGGCCTCGTTTCGCGAGCCGGCGATCATGCGGGCGCTGGCGGCCGCCGGCGCCGACCCCACCTTGACAACAACGGAGGTCTGGCGCGGGGTCGTCGAGCGGGCGGGCGGTGTCGGTCCGGCGCGGGTCGTGGGCGGTTTCGTGACGCCCCTGATGGCGGCGTTGCGCGGGTCGAGTGATCGCGGGCGGTTCTTCCTATTCAACCCCGACCGCGTGGTGGAAGAGCAGCATGCGCTCGAGGCGGTCATGGTCGCGGTTGAGCTAGGTGCAGACCTCGAGGCCGCAGACTACAGCGGCACGGCTGTGCTGCACGACGCGGCCTCGCGCAACCTGCCGTCGGTCGTGCGGTTCCTCGCCGACCGTGGCGCGGTGCTCGATGTGAAGAACGGCCGTGGCCGCACGCCGCTCCAGTTGGCGGTTGCCGCGTCGAGGCGGCCGAGGATTGTGAATGTCGGCGCGGAGCGGAGCGGCGAGACGGCCGCCGACGTCCTGCGTGAACTGGGGGCCAAAGAGTCATCCCGGTAGTCACAAGGATGCTCGGAGGAGTCAGGGGGAGGAGTCAGGAGAAGCCTGAGGGCTTCGCCGATTTCCTTCTTGAACATCGTCACGACACGGTCGACGGAGGCCGGATCCGATTCGACCACCGCTCCGCATCGCTGGCGGTCCTGGTTTCACTTCGCGACATGAAAGGACGGAAGATGCTGAACAGGGTTCTAGGGATGGTGACGATGGTCACGATGTTCCCGGCCGTGGCGCTTGCGCAGTCGAGCGTGGCCACTGATGTGACCAGAGCCGAGATCGATGCCGTATACGAGACCCTGGGGGGCAGTATCGACAAGCAGATCAAGGTGGTCGACGTCGGCAAGAGCACCAATGTCGCGGTCGGCATCCTCGAGCGCGGCGCGCTCGAGACCGAGGGGCAGGTAGGCGCCATCGTGCATCACGATGTCACCGAGGTGTACTACATCCTGGAGGGTGGCGGGACGCTCGTGACCGGTGGACCGCTGGAGGATACGGCGGAATTCCCGTCGGATAGCGTCGCCGTCACCGAGCTGATTGGCCCGAGCGGTAGGGGCACATTTCAAGGCGGGGTGAGCCGAGAGGTGTCGGCGGGGGACGTCGTTGTCATTCCCGGTGGTGTGCCGCACGGGTTCAGCCGCATTCCGGACCGCATCAAGTACCTCAGTATCCGGGTCGACCCGGACCAGGTGCTCCCGGCCGGCTACGTCAACCCGGTCATCGAGAAGTAAGGCCGCCATGCGCAGAACAGCAGAACTCCATTTCATCGTCGTCGCTGTTATGGCCGTCGGGTGTGCGTCGCCGGCGAGCGGGCCGGATGCGCCGCTGGAGGATGCCGTCGCCGAGGAGGCTCCTGTGGACCCGACCACTATCCGACCCTTCGAGATTGCCGTTCCGGATGCCGTGCTGGAGGATCTTCGGGCACGGCTCGCGCGGACCCGACTCCCCGATCAGCTCGAGGGCGCCGACTGGGACTACGGCACCGAGCTCGACTATCTGACGGAGTTCATCACCTACTGGCGTGACGAGTTCGACTGGCGGGAACAGGAGCGCCGGTTGAACGAGTTCGACCAATTCAAGACCGTTATTGATGATCTCGACATCCACTTCATTCACCAGCGCTCTCCTGAGCCCGACGCCGTGCCGCTCATCATCACGCATGGCTGGCCTGGCTCGATCGCCGAGTTCACCAAGATCATCGGGCCGTTGACCGACCCGGTGGCCCACGGGGGCGACGCCGAGGATGCGTTCCACGTCGTGGCGCCGTCGATGCCCGGGTATGGTTTTTCGGACAAGCCGCGGTCACCGGGGTTCGGTCCGGAGCAGATCGCAGAGGTGAACGCGGCGCTCATGGCGCGGCTCGGCTATGAGCGGTACGGCATCCAGGGCGGCGACTGGGGCAGCATCGTCAGCAGCCGGCACGCGTTCAATCATCCGGAGCAGGCCATCGGGTTACACCTCAACATGCTGGTCGGAGGACCGCCGCCCGGCGGCGACCCGACGGATGGCGTGCCACCGGAGGAGCTCGAGCGTTCGCAGGCGAGGCGGTCGTTCTACACCACCGCCGAGAGCGGCTACTCCCAGATTCAGGGCACCAAGCCGCAGACGCTTGGCTATGCCCTCAACGATTCACCGGCCGGCCAGGCCGCCTGGATCGTCGAAAAGTTCAGGGCCTGGTGCGATTGCAACGGCGACCCAGAATCGATCTTCACCAGGGACGAGATGCTCACCAACATCACCATCTACTGGGTGACGCAGACGGCGACGTCGTCGGCGCGTCTGTACTACGAGAGCAGTCGCGCGCCGACCTCCGGGCCGATGGGGCGCATCGAGGTGCCGACCGGCGCGGCCATCTTCCCGTACGAGCTCTTCATCACGCCGCGAAAGTGGGCCGAGGCGTCGTACAACATCACTCACTGGACCGAGATGCCGCGGGGCGGTCACTTCGCGGCGATGGAGCAGCCGGAGCTTTTCGTCGAGGATCTCCGGAGCTTCTTCAGACCGCTCCGGAGCGGCGAGTCCTGATGCGCGACGCCCTCCGATCGGTCACCCTGGTCGGCGCGGCGCTGGCGGTCGTTGTGGTCGTGGCCGCCTGTACCTCGGCCGAAGACGTGGCGCGGGGGGACGATTCTACCGCGGAAGACCCGACCGAGTCGGCCTCGCTCCCTGCACCGACGTTGCACCATCTCCACATCAACGCAATCGATCCGGCGCGGTCGCTCGAGTGGTGGCAGACGGTCTGGCCGGCCGGCGAGGTGACCGAGGTGGCGGGGTTTCCCGCCTTCGCCGCCGACGGGGTCTATCACCTCTACACACAGGTCGAGACACCGGCGCCGGGCGCGTTCGACCCGGCGCTGACTCGGGCGGAGCCGCAGAGCGCGTTCTGGACCACCGGTCCCAGTACCGACGGGCTGGCGTTCTACGAGCGGCTCACGGCGCTTGACCCCACCGCGGAGCGTTTCGCGTTTCTGCCGGTCTACACCGGTCCCGACGATGACGAGGGCGTGCCGCACTCCGGGCTCGCACCGTTCGGAGACCGGCTGTTGACGGTTGCCGAGCTCGAGGCGCTGGAGGGCACACCGCCCGAGCGGGGCCCCGACAGTCAGGACTTCGGGTATCTCGTCGACCCGGACGGCGTGCTGCTCGAGTTCAACGGCAACGCCGAGACCGCCGATCTCTTCTACGGTCACCTGCACTTCTGGCACGAGGCGCCGTGGTGCGCGGTGAACTGGTATATCGAGCATCTCGGTGCCGAGGGTATGCTTCGCGACCCGTGCGAGGTCGAGATCGGGCCGGTCAGCTATCCGACGTTCGTCCCGGCCGGTCAGCTCCGACAGCCGATTGGGGTCGTGCGCCTGGCGAACGCGGGGCTGGCCTGGTATACACGGCAGTGTCGCGATGGTCGATGTGGTCCGGACGGGGACCAGCCGCTCGTGCCGTCCCGAGGGCAGGTGATGGATCATGTGGGCTTCACCTACCCGGACCTCGACCTGGTCATCGCGCACCTCGAGGCGGCGGGGGTGCCGATTCTCGACGGACCGTATCCGTTCGGCGCCGGTCGGGCCGTGCTCATCGAGGATCTCGACGGACTCGCACTGGAGCTGATCGAAGTGGGTTAGCCCACCTCCGCCAAGGCTTCGGCGGACAAGGCCCTTCAGGGCCGTGGAGAACATGAACCATGCAATCAGACATCGCTCGACTGATGACCGCGTACGAGAACGGGCACGTAAGCCGACGCATCTTCCTGGGCTCGTTGGCCGCGCTGGCGGTGGCCGGTTGCAGCCCCGACGGCGGTATGAGTACACCCGAGACTTCCACGGATGCACCGGCGCCCTCCGCATCTCTGCAGACGGGGCCTCCGATTCCGGTGCAGGCCATCAATCACATGACACTCAGCGTGTCGGACCCGGCGCGTTCGCTGGAGTGGTACCAGGGGCTGTTCGGCATGCCGATCGCGGCACGTCAGGCCGAGACGGTGGTGCTCCGGGTCGGGGGTGGTCCCCAGTTCATGGCGCTGGGCGGCGGTGCGAGCGACAATCCACGCATCACCCATCTGTGTCTCGCGGTGGATGACTTCGACGACGAGCGGATCGTGCGGATTCTCGGCGAGAACGGTGTCGCGGCGTCGGGCGAGTCCGGCCCGATGCAGTCGCGCGTCAGGATGCGCGGGGAAGCGTTCGGCGGTGCACCTGCGGGTACACCCGAGCTCTACTTCGGAGATCCGGACGGGATCGTCATCCAGTTGCAGGACTCGAGCTACTGCGGTGGGGCCGGGCTACTGGGCGAGGGCTGTCTGGCGACACCGGAGCCGGCACCGAGCGAAGGTCTGCTCGCCGTGGGCGAGTTCAACCATTTCACGCTCTTCGTGACGGACCAGCAGCGATCCATCCAGTTCTATCAGGGGCTGTTCGGCATGCCGGTCGACACCTATCAGGGTGCCCTGCCGGTGCTCAGGGTCGGGTCGGGGAACCAGTTCTTGGCCCTGGCTGGTGCCGGCGGCGGTCCAACCGGCCCCATCATCCACCATGCCAGTCTGACCGTCGACGACTTCGACCCCGACCGTATCCTCGCGGTGCTCGAGGGCTACGGGGTCACGCCCCGAGGCGACGCGCAAGGTCCGGTAGGTCCGCTGACGTCCTATGTGACCATGCGGATGGAGGACCGCGGTGGCGCGCCGGGTGGCACACCCGAGCTGTATTTCACCGACCCGGACGGCATCCTGATCCAGCTCCAGGACGCGCGCTACTGTGGCGGCAACGGCTACCTCGGGGAAGAGTGCGGCACGGTGGAGAACCCGACCGGGCGCAACGGGTAGAGAAGACCGCCATGTTGACCACGCAGCCACGCTCGCAGCGTCGCCACCGGCTGGCGCTCGTCTTGGGCTGCGCGCTGCTCGCCGTGACGACCACCCTTGACGGTGCGGACTGGCCCCAGTGGCGCGGCGCCGGTCGGCTGGGGGTGTGGACCGAGACAGGGATTCTCGACCGGTTCCCGGACGGCGGGCTCGAGTTCACCTGGCGTGTGCCGATCCGGTCCGGGTTCGCGGGGCCGGCGGTCGCCGACGGACGGGTGTTCGTACTCGACTATCTGGAGAGCCCGGGGTCGCGGACGATGGACGGCACCGAACGGCTCGTCTGTCTCGACGAGGAGACCGGCGAGACGCTCTGGACGCACGAGTGGCCGACCACCTACCGGATGCTGATGTCGACCTACGCGATCGGACCGCGCGCCACCCCGACCGTCGACGGCGACCGTGTCTATGTCGTCGGCGCCACCGGCATGATCCTGTGTCTCGACACCGAGACCGGCGAGGTGGTGTGGCAGATCAACTCGATGGAGGAGTACGGCACCTATGTGCCGGTCTGGGGCGTGTCCAGCTCGGCGCTCATCGAGGGCGACACCCTCATCTGCATCGTCGGCGGCGAGCCGGGCGCCAAGGTGATGGCGTTCGACAAGGCTACCGGCACCGAGATCTGGCGGGCGCTGTCGTCAGCCTGGGAGATGGGCTACGCGCAGCCGATCATCTACGAGGCGGGCGGCGCACGGCAGCTCATCATCTGGCATCCTCAGGCGGTGACCGCCCTGAACCCGGAGACCGGCGAGACCTACTGGGAAGAGCCGTGGGACGCCCCGTCGGCGCTGACGATCGCCACGCCGGTCAGGAGCGGGCCCTACCTGTTCTTCACGCAGTTCTGGGCCGGGTCGATGCTGATGCGGTTCAACGAGGACCGGCCGTCTGCCTCGGTCGTCTGGAAACGCGGCGGGAAGAGCCCGTTTCCAGACGAGACCGACGCGCTCCACTCACAGAACACGACACCGATCATCATCGATGAACACATCTACGGGGTCGACAGCTACGGCGAGCTTCGCGCGCTCGACCTGCTGAGCGGCGAGCGGCTGTGGACCAGCGACCAGATGACCGTGCAGGCTCGCTGGGGCGCCGCGTTCATGGTGAAGAACGGAGACCGGTTCTTCGTGAACAACGATGCCGAGTTTCTCATGATCGCGCAGTTCACACCAGAGGGGTACGTGGAGATCGACCGCACGCGGCTGATCGAGCCGACCACCAGCGTGGGCTATGGCGCCCCGCGCAGCTTCGACCGCGCCGTCAACTGGTCACACCCGGCCTACGCGAATCGCCACATCATCGCGCGGAACGACCACGAGATCGTACGGGCGTCCCTGGCGAAGGAGTAATCTCGGCGCGAAGGACCCTGACGGAAATAAGTGTGCCACAAGTGTGATGACACGCCTGAGCTGCATCGCGGGTGCCCTCCTCGTCGTCGCGTCGACCACCCCAGGATGGGCCGGGCAGGGCGAGCCGACGATTCTCCTGCAGGAGACGTTCGACGACAACGGGGCGGGGTGGAAGGAACAGCAGACCACCTGGATCCGGAGCGGTGTCGAGGACGGCGTCTTCCGCATCACCACGCAGGTGAACCTGCAGCAGACCGTCGTCCGGAACGTGGAGCTGCCCGCCACGGCCGACTTCGACGTCGAGTGCACGGTCGAGACCCGGCGGGGCAACCCCGAGTGGCCGGTCGGGCTCGTTTGGGGCTACCGGAACCCAGCCAACTTCCTCGAGTTCGTCATCTGGATGGACGGACGGTTTCGGATCACCCGCAACGCCTCGCTTGACACACAGTTGCTGGTGCCCGAAACGAAGACCGCCGATCTGCACACCGGGTTCGCCACCAACGCGCTGAAGATCTCGCGCCGCGGCGAGCGGCTCCAGTTCTTCGTCAACGGCGCGTGGCAGGGGGAGATCCCGCTCACCGGACCGATCGGGCCCAGTGTCGGTTTCGTCGTCTGGAACGAGATCGAGGTCCTGTTCGACGATCTCGTCGTTACGGCTCTTGAATGACACGTATGCCTTGGGTTGGAGCGTCTCTGGGTCGCCTACCCGGGCTCGAAGGAGTAGCCGCGAGGCTGCCGGGCGACCCCGACGGTGCGAGCGTGGGGCGAAATCGGGCATCGGGCCGCGGGGGCTAGACATCCCCGCGTGTCACGTACACTTGCTTCACGTGACGATGTCACCCCTAGCGTAGTCATGCTGATGCCGAAGAAACCTGGACGTCTGTCACGCTGGTCGTTGCCCCTCGCCATCGCCGGCGCCGTCGCTGTGGTGGGGGCGCCGCTCGGGCATCGCGTTGGCGTGCTGCCGCTCGCCATCGCGTTCCTCGTCCTGCTGATTGGTGTCCTGCTCTCGCTCGTCGTGCTGCCGGTCGCGGTGACAAGACTGGTGCGGGGCCGTGACGCGCCGGGGAGTCGCCGGCCGGTCATGGGGGCCGCGGCGATTTCGGCCGTAACCGGGCTGTGGCCGCTGTTGATGGTGCTGTCCGCGCTTGGGTTGCCGGCCATCCACGACATCACCACCGATCTCGACGCCCCCCCACGGTTCGACGCCATGGTGCCGTTGCGCGCCGATGCGGCGAACTCGCTTGAGCATGGAGGGCCGGACGTGGCCGCCGCCCAGCGGGCGGCGTATCCGGACATCGAGACCCTGGTCCTCGGCCACCCGCCCGACCGGGTCGTCGAGCTGGCTCGCGAGACCGCGGAGGCGATGGGGTGGGAGATCGTAGCGGTCGACACCGACGCGGGCCGGGTGGAGTCGACGGACACGACCCCCTGGTTCGGCTTCAAAGACGACATCGTCGTCCGGGTTCGCCCGGCCACTGGCGGCGCGCGAGTCGACGTGAGGTCGGTCTCTCGCGTGGGTCGCGGTGATCTCGGTGCCAACGCGGCTCGAATAAGAGAGTTCCTCGCACGGCTCCGGGCGGCCTCAGCCGACTAGAGGGAACCGCCGGGGGCATGTGGAGACTTTCGCCGGCCAGTCTCGTCCATCCACTATCACTCTGCGCGAAAGCGGGGCAGAATAGGCGGGTTGCCAGGTTGGTTGACGAATGCAGTGCAAGACGGAACGGCTCGTCGGTGGCGTCGTGGTCCTGGAAATCGGTGCCGAGGGTCTGGGTGACATCAGTACGGATGTGACGGGCCGGATCAGGGATCTCGCCGATGAGGGCCGCACCAAGTTCCTGCTCGACCTCTCCGGCGTCTCGTCGCTCGACAGCCATGGTTTCGGCGATCTGATCGTCGGTCAGCAGGCGGCCGCCCGGGTCTGGCGCACGCGTGGCGCTCTGCCGCGTCCATGCGTATGTCGCGGAGCCACTCCGCGTCATGAACGTGGTCGACCTATTCGACGTCTTGGAGTCAGAGCAGGATGCCCTGCAGGGCTTCGCGTGACGACCTCTGGGGGCGCCGCCGCCCGCCGATCTCGCGCAGGTGAACCAGAAGCCGGCGAAGCCCTCCCGCCTGCGCCAAGGCTTTGGCGGGCAGGCCGGCTTCCCCCTGTGCCTCCTGTCTCCTGACGGCTTCGTATGTCCTTCCCCGACCTGCGTGCCTTCCTGGATCGGCTCAGACGCGATCGTGACCTCGTCGAGATCACCGCGCCGGTCGCCCGGTCGCTCGAGGCCGCCGAGATCCATCGTCGGGTCGTGGCCGCGAGTGGGCCGGCGTTGCTGTTCTCGAACGTCGGCGACGCCGACTTTCCGCTCGTCACCAACCTGTTCGGGACCGCGCGCCGCGCCGAGCTGGCATTTGGCGAGCGGCCACAGCGGCTGATCCGCCGGCTGGTCGAGTTGGTCGAGACGGCGTTGCCGCCGACAGCGGCCACGCTGTGGAGCGCGCGCGACCTCACGGCCGAGCTGTTCCGGGTCGGGGTCCGCCGCGTACGCCGTGGCCCGGTGACCGACGTCGTGACCGACGACGTGCGGCTGGACCGGCTCCCGGCGATGACGACCTGGCCGGAGGACGCCGGGCCGTTCATCACCCTGCCGCTCGTCTTCACCGAGCATCCCGATGGACGCGGCCACAACCTCGGGATCTATCGCCTGCAGATCCACGATGCGCGCACCACCGGCATGCACTGGCAGATCGCCAAGGGAGGCGGATTCCACTACGACGTGGCCCAGACCCACGGCACCGCCCTGCCGGTGACCGTCTTTCTGGGTGGACCACCGGCGTTGATCCTGTCGGCCGTCGCGCCGTTGCCGGAGAACGTGCCGGAGCTGATCCTGGCGTCGCTCATCGCCGGAGCGCGGTTGCGGCTGGTCGAGGGAGTCGGGCCGCATCCGTTGGTGGCCGGCGCCGAGTTCGCGCTGATCGGGTCGGTGCCGCCATGGGAGCGGCAACCCGAAGGGCCGTTCGGCGACCACTACGGCTACTACTCGCTGCGTCACGACTACCCGGTGTTTCAGGTCAGCCGGATGGCCCGCCGTCACGACGCGATCTATCCGGCGACCGTGGTCGGGAAGCCGCGCCAGGAAGACTTCTTCATCGGCGACCGGTTGCAGGAGCTGTTGTCGCCGCTCTTCCCGCTGGTGATGCCGGCGGTCGAGCAGCTCTGGGCGTATGGCGAGACGGGCTACCACTCGCTCTCGGCCGCCGTGGTCAAGCAGCGTTACGCCCGCGAGGCGATGGCTGGCGCGTTCCGGATCCTCGGCGAGGGGCAGCTCTCGCTGACGAAATTTCTGCTGGTCACCGACCAACCGGTCGACCTGAAGAACTTCCCGGCCACGCTCGAACATCTGCTGGCGCGGACGAACCCCGAGACCGACCTCTACGTCTTCTCCCACCTGTCGATGGACACGCTCGACTACACCGGGCCGGAGGTAAACCGGGGCTCGAAGGGCGTGTGGCTGGGGCTGGGCGACCCGGTGCGGGACCTGCCGGGCGAGTTTACGGCCGCCGAGCTGCCGCAGGGAGTTCACGAGGTCCGGGTCTTCTGTCGGGGCTGTCTCGTGGTGGGTGGACCGTCGTTCGCCGTTGACCCGGACGCGGCGGCACGGGTCGCGTCGCACCCGGCTTTTGCCGGTTGGCCGCTGGTGGTCATGACCGACGAGCCGGCCCGGGCCGCGAAAAGCGCGATGAACTTTCTGTGGACCACCTTTACACGGTTCGAGCCGGCCGCCGACATCCACGCCGCCCAGACCCGCGTCATCCGCAACCACCTCGTCTACACGCCGCCCATTGTGATCGACGCACGGCTGCCGCCGTCGTTTCCGGCCGAGCTCAGCTGCCGTCCCGACATCGCCGTGAAGGTTTCCGACCGCTGGCGCGAGTATTTTCCGGATGGCGGTGTGGAGATGGGAGACGCCGAGCGCGGGCATTTGGACTGAGTCGCCGGTTGGACAACAGGAGGAAGTCAACGGGTACCGTCAACCGTGGGTTCCGCGTGGTGAGGGGGGAACTGGTGTCGATTCGTCACGCGGCGTGTGTGGCGTCGGTCGTTGTCGTGACGCTGGTGGTTGCGCCGGCGCGAGCATCCCAGCCGGACATCGAGCGCGAGAATCTCACCGGTATCCGTGAGGTCAATGTCGTCGTCGAGGACCTGGCAGAGGACGCCGAGGCGGCCGGTTTGACCCGTCGCGCCCTGCTCACCGCGGTCGAGCGACAGCTGGAGACGCGGGGGGTGCCGCAGGGGAGCTCCCGGCAGGGAGCGGACCTCTACATCAACGTCGCCACCCATCAGGGGACAACCGGGCTCTACGCCTACTACGCCCGGGTGTCGGTGCAACAGCTGGCGACCATCGAGGGGAACCAGCTGCGGTCCCTCGTCGACACCTGGGCCAGGGCGAGTCTCGGAGCAGTCGGTGCTGCGAACTTGTCGCAGGTCGAACAGGTGGTGATGCAGCTCGTCGACCTGTTCTGCGACGACTACTTCGAGGTCAACGACCGGGTGCGGTGAGCGCCGCCGCCGCCCACGCCGCCGGTTGGGGATGAGGCGGGCGGGGACACCACGCTGCCACAGCCGTAGGCATCCCGATGACGCACCCCAGGCCGTCGACGAGCGAGTGCGAGTGGCCACGACACACGGCGTCGGTTCCACTGTGACGAGGAGAGCTCATGAGATCCTAACCTGCCCGATCTGCACCACATCGCGCCCTCGCACTGCGCCTTTCAGCAGCGTCGCGACGCCTCGGGCAGGCTAGGCGGAGTACAGTGCGCCGATGGCGAAGGTGATCATCGTCGGCGGCGGGATCGCGGGCCTGACTGCCGCCTTTCGCCTCTGCGGCGACGCGCAGGTGGACGTTCTCGAGGCCGCCCCCTCACTCGGCGGACAGATTCGGACACAGCTCTCGGCCGGCTTCGCGATCGAGCGCGGCGCCGAAGGCTTTGTGTTCCGCAGCGAGGCCGTTCCCGCGTTGGCTGCCGACCTGGGCATGCCCGACGAACTGATGGGCCAATCGGTCAGCCAGTCCTACGGGTTCGGCGACGGCGGACTGCGCGTCCTGGCTCTCGGGGAGGCCGCCGCCTTCCTTGGCTTCCAGGTGCCGACAGCCGACCTGGGCAAGGGCATCCGCACGTTTCGGCGCGGCATGACAAGCCTGATCAGGGCCCTCGAGGGCAGCCTGCGGGGGCGCGCCCAGATCCGGTGCGGCGCCATCGCGAAGAGCATCGAGCCGAGCAGCCAGGGCGCGTGCGTGACGCTGGACGACGGCAGTCGGCACGAAGCCGAGCTGGTCATCGCGGCCACCCACGCCCGTGGCGCCGCGACGCTACTCGCACCGCGCTTCGGCGCCGCGGTCGCCGGTCTTTCCCAGGCCCCGACCCTGTCGAGCGTCACGGTCGAGCTCGCCTTCGAGCGGGCCCAGGTAGGCCACGCGCTCGACGGCACCGGCGTCGTCGTCGCCCATGATCACCAGCGCGACGGTCTGGGCGCGTGCACCTTCACGAGCGCGAAATTCGCGGACCGCTCGCCGCCCGGGAAGGTCTCCCTGCGTCTGTTCTTCCGGCCCTCACCGCAGCAGCTACAGGAGCTCGACGACGACGCCTGGGCGGAGCGTGCGCTGTGGGGTGTGCAGCGCATCCTCCCGGTCCAAGGACAGCCCCTGCGCGCGTGGGTCAGTCGCTGGCCCGACGCGTTGCCGGTCTTCAACGACAGGTACACGGCCGCCGTCGTAGAGGCGGAAGCGGCGCTCGCGTCACACCCGATCGTACTCGCCGGCTCGGCTTTCCACGGCTCGGGCATCGACGCGGCGGTGCGCTCCGGCGAGGCTGCGGCAGCCGCCGCCAAGAGCAGGGGGCTGACTTTGTGATGCCACGCGCTGTGACCGTTGGTCTGCATGCCGCGATCGTGGCGGTGACGGAGGAAGAGCCCCGGGTCCTGACGGTGCCCGCGGGCGCGGTCGACCGACGGGTCGCTGCCCTGCCGTTCGGACCGCTCGACCCGGATCGTCACCGTACCCTCGAGCTGGGTCTCCGTGCTTGGGTGCACGAGCAGACCGGCATGGACCTCGCCTATGTGGAACAGCTCTACACCTTCGGCGACCGGGACCGCGCGGTTGCGGCCGACGGTCGAACACTGGTGCTTGCGGTCGCCTATCTGGCGCTGGTGCGCGAGCGTCAGGTCGCCGGGCACGCGGCCGCGTGGCAGGGCATCTATGGCGTGCTGCCGTGGGAGGATCGTCGCGACGGCGAGCCCCAGATCCTCCGCGACCGCATCCGCCCGGCGCTGGCCGAGTGGGTGGACGCGGCCCCCGAGGACAGCGTGCGCCGGGAGCGGCGCGGGCGTGCCGACATTACGTTCGGGTCCGGCGCGGCGCCCTGGGACAGCGAGCGCGTGCTCGACCGGTACGAGCTGCTCTACGAAGCCGGGCTGGTCGCGGAGTCCGTGCGCGACCGGGAGCCGGCGCCACACGTGGTTCGGGCGGTGAGCCCGCACGCCGGCGTTGGGGCGCCGCTTGCGCTGGACCATCGTCGGATCCTGGCCACGGCGCTCGGCCGGTTGCGCGGCAAGCTGAAGTACCGGCCGCTGGTGTTCGAGCTGCTCCCCGACACCTTCACGCTCTTCCAGCTCCAACGTACCGTCGAGGCGCTGGTAGGGGTTCGTCTGCACAAGCAGAACTTTCGTCGGCTGGTCGAGCGGGGCAGCCTGGTCGAGGGCACGGCACAGCTCGAACCAGACACCGGCGGGCGACCGGCCGAGCTGTTCCGGTTTCGCCGCGAGGTGCTGCACGAGCGGCCGGCGCCGGGCGTCGGTCTTCCCGGTCTGCCTGGAGGACACTGACCGAACGCTTGACACCCGGTTATACTCAGAGTTAGAACATATAAGCACGATCGCTCTACCAGGCGAGTTCGGCTCCGCCCTGGTAATTCTCAAAATGAGTATAATAACCCAGCCAATGACGACCTTCGAGACCAGTCGAGCCACGCTCGAGTACACGCCGGCCGTCGCCGCCGCAACGGCCGAGGTGTACGAGCGGGTCCGAGCGGTGGTGCCGCCGCTGGAGTGGCCGGTGCACGCACCGTATATCGACGCAATCCAGCGGCTGAAGAAGACCCGGGGGGCGGTGGTGCTGGCGCACAACTACCAGACCCCGGAGATCTTTCACGGCCTGGCGGACCTGTCGGGCGACTCGCTCGCGCTCGCACAACAGGCGGCCGAGACCGATGCCGACGTCATCGTGATGTGTGGTGTGCACTTCATGGCAGAGACGGCGAAGATTCTCAGTCCGGAGAAGACCGTCCTGATCCCGGATCTCGAGGCGGGCTGTTCCCTGGCGTCGTCGATCACCGCCGCTGACGTGCGGCTCTTGCGCGAACGGTATCCGGGAGCGCCGGTGGTCACCTATGTGAACACGTCGGCCGAGATCAAAGCCGAATCGGACATCTGCTGCACCTCGTCCAACGCGGTCGAGATCGTGGAGTCACTCGGCGCCGGGCGGGTCATCTTCCTGCCGGACGAGTTCCTGGGTCGATACGTCGCCGGACGTACGGCGGTCGAGATCATCCTGTGGCACGGGCACTGCGAGGTGCATGAGCGGTTCCGCGCAGAAGACCTGCGCGCCTATCGCGAGAGCTATCCGGGCATCCAGATCTTCGCGCATCCGGAGTGTCCACCAGATGTGCTGGCCGAAGCCGACTACGTCGGCTCCACGTCTGGGTTGATCCGCCACGTGGAAGCGACACGTCCCGAGCGCGTCATGCTGGTGACCGAGTGCTCCATGAGCGACAACGTCGCCGTGGCGCACCCCGAGGTGGAGTTCATCCGGCCGTGCGAGCTGTGCCCGCACATGAAACAGATCACCTTGCCGAAGATCCTCCGATCGCTCGAGCAGATGCAGCACGAGGTCACGGTCGCCCCGGACGTTGCCGATCGTGCGCGTCTGGCGGTCGAGCGGATGCTCGCGGTCGGGCGCGGAGCCGGCGGATGAGCGGTGCCACCTCGAGTCGGACGTCGGTCTGGTCCGTACCGGCGACGGACTCCAGAATGCGGTCCACGGCTTGACACGGGTCGCGCGCCGGTTGCGGCCAGGGGTGTCCGAGACCGACAACCTGTTGACCGTTGCCGGGCTGGTCACGCAGGCGGCATTCGTCAGGCGGGAGAGCCGGGGCGCCCATTTTCGCAGCGACGACGTGCCGACACCCGAGTCGCGAGACGAGACCTCGGTCGGCAACGGATGATGATGACAGCCGAGGCCGGCTTGCCCGAGGTCGCGCCGCTCATGTTGATCCAGTATGAGGAGCTCGTCCGGCGCGAGCTGGCGGCGGACCTCGGTGCGGCCGGCGACATCACGACCGGCGCGATCGTCCGGGGTGACGTGCAGGCCACGGCCCGGGTCGTGGCTCGTCACGAGGGGCGGGTCTGCGGGCTGGACTGCACAGTTTTCGCGTTCCGGTTGCTCGGGGGCGTGCGGCACCGGGTCGCACACGGCGACGGCACCGACGTCGAAGCCGGTACCGTCCTGGCCGAGTTCGAGGGCTCCGCTCGCGCGCTCCTGTCGGCCGAGCGCACCGCGCTCAACCTCCTCGGGCATCTCTCCGGCATTGCCACCGCAACACGGGACCTCGTTCGGATGGTTGGCGAAGCGGGACACGCGCGAGTGGTCTGCACCCGGAAGACGACCCCGGGCTTGCGGGTGCTCGAGAAATACGCGGTCCGGGTCGGCGGCGCCTCGAACCATCGCTTCGGTCTGTACGACGCCGTCCTCATCAAGGACAACCATCGAGTGATCGCGGGCGGCGTACAACCCGCCGTCGCCGCGGCGCGCGCGGCGCTGGGGCACCTGGTCACGCTGGAGGTCGAGGTGGATACCGTCGAGCAGCTCGAGGAGGCGATCGACGCAGGCGCCGATGCCGTGTTGCTCGACAACATGTCGACCCTGGACCTCGAGCGGGCCGTGGCGCGCGCCGGTGGCCGGGTGACCACCGAGGCCTCCGGCGGCATCACACCGGAGACCATCTGTGATGTCGCGGCGACCGGCGTGGACGTGATCTCGGTCGGGTGGATCACGCACAGCGCCCCGGCGCTCGACGTCGGTCTCGACTTCTCGAGCTAGACCCAAAAACCTTTCCTCACGCGGCGTTCGCGCGGGTGCCAGGGCACCGATCGGGATTGACCGGTTGACAGCGTCCCTCACCCGCTGACACAATCTGGATCGAGAGTGAATGACTGTTCATTCATTTCCCAGGATAGACAACTGCAGAACCTGCGGGTATCGTTCAAGTGCGTGGGCAACGACCTGACAAGTGGGCATTCCGGAGGAGAGATGGGTCCTGTGACGATGACAAGCAATCTTGATTGGAGGCTGAGGTTCGGGATGGTCCTGGTGGCTAGTGCGGTGCTGGTCGGGCCTGGCGCGGCCCAGGCGGGACAGGCTGCAGGGGCCTCAGATCACGACGACGTGACGTTCACCAAGGACATCGCACCGATTCTGCAGAGGAGCTGCCAGCACTGCCATCAACCCGACTCCGTGGCCCCCATGTCACTGATCAGCTACGAGGACGCGCGCCCTTGGGCGCGGGCCATGAAGATGCGAACCAGCATGGGACCCGTGGCTGGCGTCATGCCCCCCTGGTATGTCGAGCGCGACATCGGCATCCAGGAGTATCAGTTCGACCCGTCGCTTAGCGACGAGGAAGTGGCCAAGATAGCGACTTGGGCCGACAATGGCGCGCCGCGGGGGAACCCCGCTGACATGCCGCCTCCCAAACTCGTCGGCGGCGCCGGACTTTGGGCCTTGGGCGAACCGGACCTGATCACCGAAACGGAGGAAGTCATCATTGGCGGCGATGCTCCGGACTGGTGGGGGGAGATTACCCCCGTAGACGTGGGACTCAACACCGACCGGTATGTTGCCTCCGTCGAAATTCGAGAAGTCAACGACGTGCTGGACACCGAAGACTCACGGGAAACCGTGGGTGGACGGTTTGTCTTCCACCACATGGTCTGGAGCACGGTGGCACTCGGTGAAGACGGTCGCCCAACGGGCGGGTCGTTCTGGCCAGTGCACGAAGTGGGGCGCAACCCCGACGTGTTCGACCCTGAAGGAGCGCCCCTACTGCACGCCAATAGCAAGGTGATGTCGGACTCCGTGCACCTGCACTCCAACGGCAAAGACACCAGGTCGCACCTAGAAATTGGCTGGCGCTTCCACCCGGAGGACTACGAGCCGAAGTTCCGGTGGGCGCTTCGTCCGCTGGGGAACGGGGTCGATATCGACATTCAGGCGAATCGGAAGGACCAGCAGCTACACGCCTATTACGTACTGCCCGAGCACACCAAGATCACAACCTTCGAGCCGCATCTGCATGCGCCCGGAGCGCGCATGTGCCTCGAAGCGATCTGGGGCATCAACGTGGAGACGCTGACCTGCGCCGGCTACGACCACAACTGGGTGCGGGGGTATCAGTACGCGCACGGCTACGAGCCGCTGCTCCCGAAGGGGACGATCCTCCACATCATCGGCGAAATGGACAACACCATCGGCAACAAGAACATTCCCGACCCACGGAACTGGCAAGGCTCCGGCAATCGGTCAGTCGCCAACATGTTTATCGACCTGGGCAACGGTGTCTCACTCACCGACGAGCAGTTCCAGGCCGCCATGGACGAGCGTCGAGAGATGCACGGTCTGACGCGCAATGACCACGTCATTGGGTGTCCCCTCTGCCCGCTCATTCCGGTGGAACTAGACCCAGCGGCTAAGCTCGAACTGGCCGAGGAGAAATTGGCGACGGCCAAAACTGCCCTTGAGGAGGCTGAAGCGGCGGCCGCTGCCGCCAAAGCCGAAGCGAGCGGGGCGAACGATCAGCAACCATGATCGTCGACGACACGCGACCCAAC
>DQNS01000028.1 GCA_015659035.1 Acidobacteriota bacterium
GTGCCGGAGTACATCAGCCAGTTCTCCGGCTCGTCGGCCGCGTTGAGCAGACGTTCCCAGGTGACCGGCGAGAACGACGGCGCCGCGCCGGACTGCGACTCCGACTGTTGCCCGAAGACGGGCTGGGCGCCGACCAGCAGGGCGATGGCGATGACACACCGTGTCATGGTCAGCTCTCCTCCCGTCGGAGCGAGAAGAGGTAGGCGACCAGGTCGTCCACCTCGTTCGTCGTCAACATGCCGTCGACGCTCGGCATCGTCGAGGTCTCGATCCGATCGTAGGACCGGATGCGGCCTTTCGAGAACGCCCACAGGTTCTCGTTCTCGTCCATCAGCCGCAACGAGAAGGTATCTTCGTTCATCCGCAGCCCCTCGACGATGGACCCGTCCTCGCGGGTGACCCGTATGGTCCACCAGCGCGGCGTCACGTCCTCGTCCGGCGTCGTCAGGTCGCTGACCAGTTCGTCGGGGTCGCGGCGGTTGCCGACCCGGGTCAGGTCCGGCCCGCGCCGGCCGCCCGCGCCGTTCACCATGTGACAGCTGGCGCAGTTGCCCTTGCCGTTGAACAGCTGCATCCCGGCGGTGGCGCTGCCGGGCAGGTCCACGTCGGCTGTGTCGTTCAGCGAGTTCACGTAGCTGACCACCATCCAGACCGACTGGTCGGTGGCGCTGCGGCTGATGCCGATCATCTGGGTGTTGGGCAGCCCTTCACGGACGACCTTGAACAACCCCGCGTCGGTGCTCGTGTTCTGCAACCCGCTCGTCAGATCGGGACCCAGCTCGCCGCCCTTCGCGTCGCGGCCGTGACACCGTCCGCACTGCTGCCGGAACAGCCGCTCGCCCATTCGGACGTCAAGCACGGTCGTGAACGGGTTCTCCGTCGTTTCTTGGGCGTGTGGGACGGCCGGGGCCGTCGCGAGATACACGGACGCCAGGAAGACCGGCGCCACGATTGCCCACAGGCTACGCATAGGCATGTTGTCCTCCACGAAAGTCGGTTGTCAGGTTGCCGCTAGCATCGCCGCAGCGTGCATCATAGCCGGAATTCACTGTCCTCCGCTGATTCGTGCGACGATCTCACGCGCCCGGTGGACGATGCTACGCTCGAAACGCCCGATGGCCTTGTAGCGGTCGGCCCGGCGCCGCACCAGCTTTCTTGGCTTGATCGACGAGAGCCGGGCCAGGTGGTGGACGACGCGCTCGAGCACTTGGCGGGCGGCTGCGTCCGGGTCGCGATGCGCGCCACCGGGTGGCTCGGGGACGATGTCGTCGATGACCCCCAGCTCCAGCAGGTCGTGCGCCCTGAACTTCAGGGCCGGCAGCAGTTCCTCGCTGCGCGTGGCGTCGTGCAGCAGGATCGCCGCCGCGCCTTCCGGCGCAATCACCGAGTAGATCGCGTTTTCCTGCATCAGAATCACGTCGGCCAGCCCCAGTGCCAGCGCGCCGCCAGAGCCGCCTTCGCCGATCACGACGTTGACGACCGGCACCGGCAGTCGGGCCAGCGCCGCCAGGTTCTCGCCGATCGTCAGGGCGATGCCGCGGTGCTCCGCCTCGAGCCCGGGAAACGCGCCGCGCGTGTCGACCAGTGTCACCACCGGCAGGGCGAATTTCTCGGCCAGACGCAGGAGCCGCAGGGACTTCCGGTAGCCCTCCGGCATCGGCATCATCTGCCCCCACTGCGCGATGAGCACCACGGGGTGCCCCTGCAGAGTGGCGATACCGGCGAGTATCGCCGGGTCGTCGCCATAGCAGCGGTCGCCATGGAGCTGGCTGAACGACTGGAAGACCCGGTCGACATAGGAGGGAGCGCGCGGGCGAGACGGCGAACGCGCCAGCTCGATCACCTCGGCCGGGGTGCGCGTCGGTTCGGGCGTCGGCGCCAGTTGCACGGTCGGCCAGACGTCGGAACGGTTCGGGGTGAGCTGAGAGACCAGAACCGCGAGCCGGTTCCGCAGGTGCGGCCGTTCGACGATCATGTCGATCATTCCGTGTTCGAGCAGCGCTTCCGCCCGGCGCTGGGCCTTTGGAATCTTTTCCGCGATGGTGCCTTCGACCACCCGCGCGCCCGCGAAGCCGATCTGGGCGCCCGGTTCCCCGATCAGGATGTCGCCGAGTGAGCCGAAGCTGGCGAACGTGCCGCCGAAGCTGGGGTTCGTCAGGACCGAGATATACGGCAGCTGCGCCGCCTGGTGCTCGGCGACCGCGATGGCGGTCTTGGCCATCTGCATCAGCGCGAGCATGCCTTCCTGAATCCGTGCGCCGCCGCTGGCCAGGATCGAGACGACCGGGAGCCGACGCCGGGTCGCCACCGCGAAGGCGCGGGCCACCTTCTCGCCGACCACCGACCCCATGGTGCCGCCCAGGAAGTCGAACTCGAGCGAGATCAGGACCACCGGGCGGCCCTCGAGCCGCGCCTCGCCGGCCAGCGCCGCCTCGTGCATGCCGGTCCGCCGTTCCGCTTCTCGCAGACGCTCGCGATACGAGGTGGTGACGCTGAACTGCAGCGGGTCGGTCGAGAAGAGGCGCTTGCCGATCTCGCGGAACGTGCCCGGGTCCGCCAGATGGTCGATCCACTCCAGGGCGGTCAAGGCGGCGTGGTGCCCGCAGCCGCCGCACACGCGCAACTCTGCCGCGAAGGTCGCCTCGTCGACCGTCCGGGCGCACTTGCGGCACTTGTGGACCGCAGGTTCCGGTGCGGGTGCCGGCTCGACGGCGGGTGTCGGCTGCGCATCTGCCACGACTGGATAACCTCCCAGGAGTCAGAAGTCAGCAGGCAGAATGAAGCCACCCGGCCTGCCCGCCGTAGCCTTGGCGAAGGCGGGAGGGCTTCGCCAACTTCCACTTCAGTCTTCAGGCGGGGGACAGCCCGCCTGAGATCCATTATGGCCGATCCGCCGATCGACCACCGAAACTCGTGATTGATCCTGAAGCCCCGGGGCGAGAGCCAGCCGCCGCCCCGGCACCAGTGTCCGTCTGACTTCTGCCTGCTGACTTCTGACTTTTGGGCCTCAGAACAGGCTCTTCAGCATTTGCAGCCCGATCAGCAGGACCATCGGCGAGAAGTCGAGACCGCCCATCGAGGGTAGGGCGCGGCGGAGTGGGCCCAGCACAGGTTCGGTGACCGCGTGGACGAACTGCGCGAGCGGGTTCGAGGGCGGCAGCTGCATCCACGACATGACGACCGCGCCAAGCACGATCAGTGAGTAGAGGTCGATGATCTGTCTCAGAATCATGGCGCCATCTGGAAGATTGCTAAGGGTACTCGCTATCCGGCGGCGGTGCGAATCGTCTCGTAGGTCAGCACGCCGTGTTCATCGAACCATCGGAAGGCGGCCACCGGCTCGTCTCCGGGGGTCACGGTGACCTCCAGAAAGCCACCGGTCGGTTCGGGTGACGTGAACGGCTGCTCGATCAGCGCGTCGGGGTCGTTCGACTCGGGGTCGCCCGGGTACCGGCCCAGCCGGGAGTTGGCGTCGACCAGCGCACCGGTTGAGAACTCCTCGAAGCCGCGCGGGTGGATCGAGTGGTATTGCCAGTGCCGGTCGCCGGTGATGATGTAGAAGTCGTGGTCCAGGAAGTCGTTCTCCTCCAACCAGTCGAAGAAGGTGTCCCGCTCGTATTGAAAGCCCTGTGGGTTCGAGTGGTTGTCCCGCTTGAGCGGGTCATGGCCCTCGGCCTGCCGGCCTGCCTGGTTGGCGTCGTCCGGTCCGATCATCGGCGTCGGCGAGATCAGGAGCTTGAAGGTCGCGTCGCTCTCGAGCAGGGTCCGTTTCAGCCAGGCGAGCTGCTCGGCGCCCCACAGCGTCTTGTCCGGCCCCTGCGGCGCCATGTTGGGGCTGCGGTAGTCGCGCCCTTCGGTCAGCCAGATCTGCAGATCCCGGGACACGCGATGGGTGCGGTAGGTGAGCGGGTTCGGATCGTTCGGGTCAACCACCGGCACCTGCTCCAGGAACGTCGCGGCCCCCAGCTCGGGGGAGGGATCGGGCTCGGTGTCGACCGTGTTGTCGGTGTCGTTGTAGCGGTAGTCGTGGTCGTCCTTCTCCCAGTAGGTGGGGACCTCGGCGAACAGATCGATCATCCGCGGTTGCACCAGCTGTTCGTGCCACTTCTGCCGCATGAAGGTCTGCGTGCGCTCGAATCGTCCGAATGGCACGTCGTAGTAGACGTTGTCGCCGGTGGCGACGAAGAACGCCGGGTGCTTGCCGAGGATCGTCTCGAGCGCCGGGTAGCCCAGCAGCTTGTCCTCGGGCGAGCCGGTGCGCGGACCGTCGCCATAGAACCGGGCGTAGTTCATGCCGGTGACCACCACGAAGCTCACCGTGGTTGCGCCGTCGGCGCCCGGCAGCGTGCTGAACGAGCGGACCGGTCCGAGGCGGGTGTTGTCCTGGCCCGGGCCGTACCGGAGCCGGTAGACATACCGCGTGCCGGCGGTCAGTCCCGCCATCCTCGTCTGGACGATGAAGTCTCCTTCGGCGGTCGCCTCCAGCCACGGAGACTCCATGGCGTTGGCGAAGTCGTCCGAGGTCGCAAGCTCGAACCGCGCCACGCCCTGTGCTCCCGGCACGTCGCCGTCGACGACGACCGCCTCGGTGGTCAGCCGCGAATGCAGGATCACGCTGTCGGCGGTCACCTCGCCGGCGATCTCACCCTGCCCGTTGGTGATGGTGATCGGCTCGGGCTCCGGTTCCGCCGCGCACCCAGCGACCAGGGTACTCAGAACGATCAGTTGGACGGTTCTCGTCATCATCGTGGTCTCCCGGCGCTGCGTCAGTCGATTCCGGTGGTGCGTTCCGCGGCGCGAACCGTCTGTTGGATCAGCATCGAGATGGTCATCGGTCCGACGCCGCCGGGCACCGGCGTGTAGGCACTCGAGCGCGGCGCGGCCTCGTCGAGGTCGACGTCGCCGCACTTTTCGGGATGGGAACCGGCGTCGACGATCACCGCACCGGGTTTGATCCAGTCACCCTTGACGAACCGTGGCCGTGCGACCGCGGCGACGAGGATGTCGGCCGAGCGGACGATCTCGGGCAGGTCGCGGGTTCGAGAGTGGCAGATCGTCACCGTCGCGTTCCGATTCAGCAACATCATCGCCATCGGCTTGCCGAGGATCGGGCTGCGGCCGATGACGACGGCGTGCGTGCCTTCGATTTCGATCTTGTGGTGGTCGAGCAGGCAGACGATCCCAGCTGGCGTCGCACTGCCGTAGGCCGGCGCGCCCATCGTCATCAGCCCGAACCCCAGCGCGGTCACGCCGTCGACGTCCTTGGCGATCGCGATTCGGTCGAAGGAGCGTCGCTCGTCGATCTGCGCTGGGACCGGGTGCTGTAGCAGGATGCCGTGCACGTCCGGGTTGGCGTTCAACTCATCGATCGTCGCGAGCAGTTCCTCGGTCGTCGCCTCTTCGGCCATCTCGACCTGCAGCGAGTCCATCCCGATTCGCCGGCATGCGGTGCCCTTCATGCGCACGTACGTCGCCGAAGCCGGATCGCTGCCGACGAGAATCGTGGCGAGGATCGGGGTGCGGTCGCCGTTGCGCTGCTTGATGGCCTCGACGCGACGCGAAAGTTCCGCTTCGGTCGCCTTGGCAAGCGACTTTCCGTCGAGAACGATCGGGTCCCTCATAGCGCGGAGCATACCCCGGCTGCTACGGCAGCGTCAGCGCGATCAATTCCGCATCGGTGCCCCCTCTGCCGACAGCGACCACCAGATGTTGCTTGCCCTCGTGCAGATACGTGACCGGGTTTCCGCCTGGCGGCGCCGGTAGGTCCACCGAGCCGAGATGCTTGCCGGTGTCCTTGTCGTAGGCGCTGATGGTGCGCGAGCTGGCCGCCGTCTCCTCATAGTCCCGTCCGCCGTGGTTCATGATCAGCAGCGTCGGGGTCACCAGCGGTCCCGAGGTAATGCCGCCACCGCCGCCGAGCGGCGGCAGGTTCAGATCGACTAATGCCGGGTGATGTCTGGGGCCATCCCCGTGCGGCTGCATCCAGGCCTGGTCACCGGTATTCAGGTCGAGCGCGGTCACCCGCTTGTACGGCGGCTTGAACAGGGGCAGCCCCTGTGGCCCCGACAAGCTGACGCCCCAGGGGTCGGTGAAATACCCGATGGTTGCCGGCGGCGGGTACTCGATTACCTCCACGACGATCAAGGTGCTCGACGACGAGACGAACAGCCGTCCGGTTTCGGGGTCGACAGCGGCGCCCTGCCAGTTCGCGCCCCCGCCGGCGCCTGGTACCTGCATGTAGGGTTTCTCTGCGCCACGCAGGACCGGCGGTGAGAACAGCGGCCCGAACCGCGCGCGGTCAGCGATCTCGAGCGCCTCGGCTCGCAACTCCGGCGTGAAGTCGATCAGGTCGTCGATGGCGATGCCCTGCCGGTCGAACGGCGGCGGCTTGGTCGGAAACGGCTGGGTAGGGGAGTACCACTCGCCCGGCACGTTGCCCTGCGGCACCGGTCGCTCCTCGATCGGCCAGACCGGTTCGCCGGTCACGCGGTCGAGCACATACGTAAACGCCTGCTTGCTGACCTGCGCAATCGCCTTGATCTCGCGGCCGTCGACCGTGATGTCGAGCAGGTTCGGGCCGGTCGGAAAGTCCCAGTCGAAGAGTCCGTGGTGAATCGCCTGGAAGTGCCACACTCGTTGTCCCGTCTCGATGTCGAGGGCGACGATGCTCTCGGCGAACAGGTTGTTCCCGGGCCGCATGCCGCCATACCAGTCGTTGGACGGCGTGCCGGTGGGGAGGTAGACGTAGCCCAGCTCCTCGTCGACCGCCATGTAGGACCACACGTTGGTGTGCCCGCTGTAGCGCCACGACTCGTTCTGCCAGCTGTCGACGCCGAACTCGTCCCCCTGCGGGATGGTGTGGAAGATCCACTTCATCGCGCCGGTGCGGGCGTCGTAGGCGCGCACGTCCCCGGGTGATGCCTCGCGCAGCCTGATGTTCGTGTCCTGCACGATGCTGCCGGTGATGATGGTGTCACCCGCGATGGCGACCGGCGACGAGTAGGTCATCCGCGACGCGTCGATCGCGCGCCCGTAGCCCTGGGTCAGGTCGACGTACCCGTTCTCGCCGAAGCCTGGATACAGGGCGCCGGTCCGGGCGTTCAGTGCCACCAGCTTCAGGTCGTGATTGGCCATGAAGATGCGCGCGTCGTCGCTCTCGTCATCCTTCCAGTATGAGAGCCCACGATGGTGCCAGCCCATGTTGGGCGGCCGTTCCATGTCGTCGTAGATGCGGGGGTCGTAGGTCCAGACCGGCTCGCCGGTGCCGGCATCGAGCGCGGCCGCCTGCCCCAGGGCCGTGCTGACGTAGACCAGCCCGTTGGCCATGAGCGGCGACGACTTGAACGCGCTGGGACGGATCCGCTCGTTGCTGGCGGCGACCGCTCTCGAGAGCGACGTCCAGCGCCAGGCGATCTCCAGGTCGGTGAAGTTCTCGGCGGTGATCTGGTCGAGCGGCGAGTACTTGGTGTTGGCCCCGTCACGCCCGAAGTGGTGCCATTCACCGTCCGGGACCGCCGACTGTGCCGTGACCGATCCGGTCGCGGCAACGGCAACCGCCACGACCGTCAGTCCGCCCGCCACGAGACCACGAAGCCTTCGCCCCTCTCTCATCGGTTGCCCCTTTGCTGATGTGTGTCCGCGGTCGGGGCCGATTATAGGGCACCTGGCTGCAGGGTCATTCCCGAGGCGTCTACTCGAGGCGTGTCGAGGTCAGTCGAGAACCCGCTCCACCATGCGGATCACGGCGTTGACCATCTCGTCTTCGACCTCGGGCGCCCAGCCGACCGGCGACGCATACTGAATCTGGATCACTTGCGCCTGATAGGCGCCCAGGCGCACCAGCTCGCGGGTCGGGATATAGAGATTGTGCTCGCCCATGTAGCCGAGCACCATGATCGGCATGTCGGCGCGGAACGCATCCTTGATGCGCGCGCCGATCGGGGCGCAGATCTCCCCCTGCATCGCCACGATCGGCATCGGGCCCAGCCTGGCCACGATCACCTCGTTGTAGATGCAGGGCAGTCGGTCGTGGATCCGGTCGTCGTATCTGTCCAGCAACTCCCGGTCGGTCTCGTGAATCAGATAGGTGTCGTCGGTACAGACCATCTCGGTGGTCGTGGTCGGGAACGGGATCCCCAACTCGTAGTAGCGCAGCAGCATCCGGACCCAGTTGGTGCTGCGATAGCGGTTGGGATAGTGCACGAACCCGACGTCGGGTGGGAACTCCTCGGCTAGCTTCAACGCCTCCTCGCGTGAGATCGGCGGCAAGAGCGGCAGGCCCACGATCTCGATGCTGCTCGTGATCGGACCGCCGACGTCCTCGAGCGGTCCGATCGCGATCCGCGTCACCGCCTCGGCCAGCTCGTGCCCCAGCTCGCGCGCCCGCGTCTCGAGCAGCGCGTCATACGCCGCGGTACCCGCCTCGCGCGCCTCGGCCGTGCGGGTCTCCCAGTCGGCCGGCTGGCGCGGGAACTGGTTGCCGCCCGAGGCATCGGAGTACATCGCCAGCACATCGGGGAACGCCGCCTCGATCTCCTCCATCGCATACCCCGGGTGGCCGGCGTCGATCATCGACCGCGACGCCTGCGCGGGGTGGGTGCCGTGGCTGAACAGCATCGCCATCGGGGCGTCCTGGTGGGTGACCTTCAGCAACTGGATCTCGTAGTCGACCGGCGCGTTGCCGCGCGCGGTGATGAAGTAGCCGTGGCCGGAGCCGAACTCCACCTGCACCGGCCCGCGCTCGGCCGCAATCGCCTCCTGGATCAACCCGAACATCCGCTCGGCGAGCCCGTGCCCGTACACGAAGTTGTCCGGATTGATCTGGATCGGCGCGTTGTGGTTGTGCGTGGCCAGCAGGATCAACCGCGACGGGTCGATGCCCAGCTCGGTGCGCACCCGCTGCCGCAGGATGGGGGTGGCGACATCCAGACAGTTCAGGTCGTAGGTGACGAAGACCAGCCGGCTGCCACCGTCGTTGAGCACCAGCACCCGCGCGTGGATGTCCTCCTTGGTGCCTTGCGACATCCGGCCGTTCACCATGACGAGCGATGCATCGTTGGTGATCACCCCCTTGGCGGTGCCGGCGGTCATCGTCTGTGCCGACGCCGCGCCGGCCAGACCGAGCACGGTGCTCAGGACCCCCAATGTGACGAGCCGGTTCATCACGGATGTCATCTGTTGTTTCTCCTCTGCTGGCGGGCGCTGTCAGAAGTCAGAAGACAGAAGTCATTAATGAAGCCGGATGGCTTCGCCGGCTCTTGTTCAACCTCACAGCGCCTGAAGCCCAAAGCCTATAGCCCATAGCCGACGAGCGTCAGTGATTGTGCTGCTGCAGATACGCCAGCAGGTCCGCCAGATCGCCGGCGTCCAGCCCCTGTTCGAGGCCATCGGGCATCAGCGACAGCCCGTCGGTCCGCATCTCGCTGATCTCGCTCCGCAGGATCGTCTCCGTGTCGCCGTCGGCGCGCGCCAGCGTGACGCTGCTCGGTGTTTCACCGGTGATGATACCGTTCGTGAGCTCGCCGGTGACCGTGTCGACCTGGTAGTTGGTGTACTCCGGCGCGATGGCGGCATTCGGGTCGACGATAGAGGTCAACAGATCCTCCGAGCCCTTGGTGAACGCCATGCCGAGATCCGGTCCCACCGCATGGCCCTGCCCCTGGAAGAAGTGACACGGCGCGCACAGCGTCTGAAAGTGCGCCTCGCCTCGCCTGGCGTTCCCCCGCCGACCCAGCACGTCCGGCAGCAGCCGGTCGACCGTCTCGCGCCGGTTGCTGAACTCGTGGTCGCCGAACAATGCCGCGGCGCGCCGCTGCAGGTCCGCGGTAGATCGTCGCAGCAGCCGCCGCCGCTGCTCCAGGTCGAGGTTCAGCTCGCCCACTCGCAACGCGCCGGTCTCGAGCGCCACGATCAGTGGCTCGTGGAAGGCCCGGGTCCGCAGCAGCATCCCCAGCGCGATGGTGCGCACCTCTGGACCGTAGCGTCGCCACCCCTCGAGCACCGCCTGCCCCCGCCCCTCCGCAGTCGGATCGGCCAGCCCGGCCAGGGCGTTCGTGGCTGCCACCTGCACCTCGAGCGGCGACCGCGGCTCCATCAGGGCGAGCAGCGTCGCACCAACCTGGGCATAGGTGTCGAGGGCCAGCAGCGCGATCTCCTCGACCCGCCGGTCGACCGCCAGGTCCGGATCGGCGGCGCGCTGCCGCGCGGCGGCCAGCGCGCGGTCCCGCGCCGCTGTCGCCTCGACCTCCAGGTGGGTAGCCACCCGGAGCGCCGCGCGGACCACAGGCGTGGGGGACGATGGTGCGAGCAGCGTGTTCAGATCACGTTCGATACCGGTTCCCTCGGGTGACGGCTCGCCACGCTCCAGGCCGTCGGCCAACCCATCGAGCAGCGCGACGCGCCAGCGGTCGCCGAGCCCGGGCCGGCCCGCCAGGCGCAGCACGGTGCCGAGATCCGCGGGGCCGCGCGCGGTACCGGTCACCGCGGCGAGATGCCGCACGACGTCGAGCCGACCGTCGCTGATATCCGACGTAAAGGCAGCGGCGACGTCGCTATCGCCGTCATCGCCGAGCAGACCCGACAGCACGCCGGCGGTGTCCGCAGTCAGCCCGGTCAGCACCGCATAGCGCGCCCAGCGGCTGTCGGCGTCGCGTTGCAGAATCGTCAGCAGCGCGTCCCTGGCCCTGTCGTCACCCGAGTCGCCCACGCTCAGCGCCACCTGCATCCTCACGCGCGGGTCCGGGTCGTCGGCCAGCGCCGCGACCTCCGTCAGCAGGGTGTCGTTCGCGTCGATCTCTGCTTCGGCGAGTCGCAGCGCGTTCTCGCGTACGCCGCCGCTCGGGTCCCCCAGTGCGGTCACGATCTGGTCGACCCGCAAGGCGCCGAGACCGCGCAGCGTCCAGAGCGCGTGCAGCCGCGCACGCGCCGGCGCGTCGGCGCCGAGCCGGACGGCGAGCAGCGGCCCCGCGGCCTGATCCTGTCGCTCGACCAGCAGTCGCTGCGCCGTGTCGCGCCGCCACTTGTTGGGGGAGGCCAGGATGTCGACGAGCGTGGCGAGCGTGGCGTCACCGAGCCGGGGCGTGCCCGAGGCGGGCAGCCCCTCGGCGGGCACGATGCGGTAGATGCGTCCCTTGTCGTCGCCGGCGCGGACGTCGAGCGTCTCCTCGACCGCGTCGGGGATCCACTCGGGGTGCTCGATCACCGCGCGGTGCATGTCGACGACATACAGCCCGCCGTGCGGACCGGTGGCCAGCGTGACCGGCCGGAACCAGGTGTCGCGCCCGCCGAGCAACTCCGCCTCCGTCTCGTGCCGGCTCGCCGTGAAGCTGGGACCGTGTGGCGTCAGGACATCCTGGTGCACCAGGTTCACCACCACGTCGTTCACGAACAGGCTGCCCTCGAAGGGCGCCGGCAGCGCGCCGCCGCCGTAATAGCCGATCCCGGACCCGCCCGAGAAGCGCCCGGCCTGCTCGGGATGATTGACCCGTGTCTGGGGCGGTGACACCTGGTAGAGCATCGCGGAGCTCTCGTGGTCTGACACCATATCGCGCGTCGTCGGCACCGCGAGCCACGGGTTGCGTGTCAGATACCAGGTCGGAAACACCATGTGTTGGACGTGGTTCAGGTTGTGGGTGCCGAACATCCGGCCCCAGGCATCGAACGCGATTCCATGCCCGCCCGTCGTCTCGTAGGAGACCTCCAGCTCGCCGGTGTCCGGTCGAAACCGGAAGTCCATGCCGCGGATCGACACGGCGTCATCGGGCGCGCCGGCCGGGTGCCCGCTGCCGTGGTTGCCGCCGTTGGCGGCATAGACCCAGTTGTCGAGCCCCCAGGTCAGCCCGTTGATGTTGTGCTGCGTGTTGCCGACCGGGAACCCGGTGAACAGCGGCTCGCGGCGGTCGGCGACGTCGTCGCCGTCGGTGTCCTCGAGAAAGAGGATGTGGGGCGGCGCGGTCACCAGCACGCCGCCACGCCAGGGCAGGACCGAGGTCGGATGCTGAAGCCCGGCGGCGAAGAGCGACACCGTTTCGTAGTAGCCGTCGCCGTCGGTGTCGTCGAGCAGCTTCACCCGGCCGAGCGGCCCCGACCCCTCGGGACGCATCGGGTAGTCTCCCATCTCGACCACGTACATCCGGCCGTTGGCGTCGAAGGCAACCGCTACCGGGTCCACGACGTTCGGTTCACGTGCAGCGAGCTCGAGCCGCAATCCCTCGGGGAGCCGGGCGGTGGCGATGAACTCGTCAGGGTCGAGCGACGTGCCGTTGCCGTTGCCGCGGGCGCAGCCAAAGGCCAGCGTGAGGGCCAGTGTGGCCACCAAGGCGCGAGCGGTGATGATGCGCATGGTGTTGGGCTGCGCTGTGATGACGGCACTCACAGAAGTCAGAAGTCAGAAGCGGGCTGCGGTCTCATGGCGTCCGGCTCACCTGACCGGAGAGATACGCCAGGTTGATCAGGGCCCGGTTCACGAGCAGCTCGCCCGCCCCCACCTCGACGATTGTCGAGCTGCCGGCGCCGTAGCCCCCCTGGGCGGCCGCCTTGATGGTTGGGAAATACCCCAGGTGCCCGTTCGAGTACCCGACGAAGAGCGTGTTGATCACCACGCTCTCGTCCTTGAGACGGAGCCCGTGCTCGACAAAGAACTCGCCCGGGAACGACACCAGCGCGAGGTCGGACCCGATCAGCAGCGTCTTGACCTCCGCCTCTCCCTCGCGGCCGAACCGCTCGACGTAGTCGCGCCGGACACCGGCGCGGATCGCCGGGTCGTCGATGTCCCACCGCGGGGAGATCTGGACGCGCTCGACACCGAGCGCGATCGACTCGACGTCGGCGAAGAACAGCTCCCTTCGCACCCTGACCACCGCGGCGCCGATCGTCTCACCCATCGACCGCATCTGCTCGTAGGCCCCGTCGGCCAGCGAGGTCTTGTCCCAGAACGGGTTGATGTCGCCGGCGGCGCCCTGGAGAAACATCGCCTGACCCCCCACTCCGCGCTCGACCGCCGCCATCATCGCGCCGGGATAGTCGGCCGAGTACTCCAGGTTCTCCGGCCCGAGCACCACCGGGTGAATCGCCAGGTTGACGAGCGTGGCGATCGGATCGCCGGCCGGCGTATCGAAGGCAACCACGGCAACCGACTTGTCAACCGGGCTGGTGGGGATACCGCGTCGGTTCTCCCAGAGCATCTCGACGGTGCCGTCGGCGCGCACGCGGCGACGGTTGTGCCCCAGGTCCACCTGACCCCACCCGACGCCGAGCCGGGCCGGTTGCAGCGCGCCGTGGGCCTCGACGATCGCCGCGATGACCTTGCGACGCAGCTCCTGGACCCACGGAGTCGCCGCGCTCGGAAAGTCGGGGACAAAGGTGGGACCGGAGTGCGTGTGCGACGAGGTGAGGAAGACGTCGTCGAAGCCGAGCGCCGCCGAGACCGAGGCGCGGACGTCACGGGTCAGCGGCTTGTCGGCGTAGCCCAGATCCATGGTGACCCAGGCCGCCGTCCGCTGCCCGTCGCTCAGGACGATCGCCTTCGCGTAGAGCGGGTCGTGCACCCCGGTCGACACGTTCTCGCCACGCGCGCCATAGCCATACATGCGCACCCCGGGTGGCGGGGTCACATCGGCCTTCGCCACGCCGACACGGATCTCGGCCGCGGCAGGTGCGGCCGTCAGCAACACGAGTGCGGTGACAGAGACGATTCGTCGCATCAGTGTGCCCCCCCTCCCGTCCAGGTTCCCTTCGCCACCGCCGGCACGAACGCGTCGAGTCCGTCGGGGCGAAACGACAGCGTCCGTTCCTGTTCGGCGCTCATGTAGGCGGTCATCAGCAGCTCGACCACCTCCACCCCATCGTCGAACGTCAGGTCGGGCGTCTCCCCGTGCAGGAACGCCCGGGCCATGTGCCGGTTCTCCGCCGTGTAGCCGTACTCGCCCACCTCGTCGGCCACGACCGGCATCAACCCGACCTCGGCGTTCTGCTTCTCGACCAGATCCTCGCCCGCCTCGCCGCGCACCTCGCGGCTGAAGAACAGCTTCAGCCCGCTGTCGAGCGTGTTGAAGGACATCGAGTACTCGGGCCCGAGCAGCTCCATGCTCAGCCGGAGCCCGGCGCCCACGTAGTCCCACGAGGTGCTGGCCTCGCCGACCAGGGGCGCGCCGTCGTCCGCCTCGTACTCGACCGTGACGCTGGCGAAGTCCTCGGCCGGGTGCGCGCGGTAGTTGACGCGCTCTCCCATGGTTCGCCGCAGCTTGTCGCGGTAGGCGGGCCGCGTCCACTTCAGCGAGGCGATGTGGCCCGTGATCCGCCGCGGTCGGATCGACGCGCGCGGCGCGCCGGGCGCCGTCAGCAGATGACGCACCACCTCGATCGAGTGGCACATCATGTCGTTCAGCACACCGCCGCCCTGCAGGTCGCCGCGCCAGAACCATGGCATGTGCGGCCCGCTGTGCTCCTCGGCGGCGCGCGCCAGATAGGGCCGGCCGGTCAGGGCGGCGCCGCGCCGCCAGAGCAGCTCGCGTCCCCGGGTCACCGCGGGCGCGAAGAGCTGGTTCTCGAGATAGCCGTGGCTTAGACCGGCCTCGTCGACGAGTGTCTTGATCCGCTTCGCCTCGGCAACGGTTCGCGCCAGCGGCTTCTCGCAGGCGACGCCACGCAGCGTCGCCCCCGCCGTGAGGGCGGCGCAGATGGCGTCTATGTTCGCCACCCGCGTGTGGTTGGGTCCGCACAGCCAGACGGCGTCGACAGCCGGGTCGGCCACCAGCGCCTCGATCGACGCGAACGCGCGTGCCGCCCCCACGTCGAGGTCGCGCGCGAGCGCCGCGGCCGCCTCGGCATGCTCGTCGTTGGGGCTCCACACGCCGAGCACGTCAGCCTCGCGCACGCCGACCATCGACTGGATGTGGAACCGGGTGATGAACCCGCTGCCGATGAAGCCGATACCCAGACGATCCGAAGACATGGTCTTGATAGGCTAATGCACCGAGTTCCCCGCTTGCCCGCAGCAAGGCCATTTAGGGCCGCCCAAGGCCCAAGGCGAAGAGCCCAACGCCGTCGAGTCGACGCGGTGTCCCCTCTGGTCGGCTTCCTATTGCTCAGCTACTCCGGTGTCGACCGCCCTGTTCACGAGCTGCTGGAACTCGACCCGGGGGTTCCTGCCGCCCGGGCTCTGCGTGAACACCATGCCGACCAGCTCGCGCGACGGGTCGACCCAGCCCATCGTGCCGTCCGAGCCGCCGTGCGAGTAAGCGCCGTTGGCGGCGATCTGCCAGCCCAGCCCGTACGAGGTCGTCTCGCTGCTCGCGATGTAGCCCTTGGTGCCGGCTGCTACCGAGTTCTCGGAGATGATCTGCGCGTCGGCGTAGCGGCCGCCGTTCAGATACATCTGCAGGAACCGGGCATAGTCGGTCGCCGTCGAGATCATGCCGCCCGACGCCCGGACGACGGGGAAGTCTGGTGGGTCGCCCGGTGTGAACCCCTGTCGGAACTCTACGCTGCCGTCCTGCTGGCGGCGCCCGCGATAGACGGTCGCCATCCGACTCAGCTTGGTCTCGTCCTCGTGGTTCAGCGTGTCGACCATCCCAAGCGGCTCGTAAATGCGCGTTCTCAGGAAATCCTCGAGCGGCATTCCCGAGGCGACCTCGATCACGGCCCCCAGCGTGTTGTAGCCAGCGTTGCTGTAGCTATAGGAGCTGCCCGGCTCCACCTCGGGGCCCTCCACGCCGAACCTCGTGACCGCGCCAAGCAGGGTCGGCGTCTCGTCCTCGTCGAACGGGTAGAAGATCGGGCCGATCCGGAATCCGGAGGCGTGGGTCAGTAGCTGCTGGATGGTGATGTCACGCGCCCGGACATTGTCGAACGAGTCCAGATGCGTCGCGACCCTGTCGTCGAGCGAGAGCTTGCCCTCCTCCTGGAGGATCAACGCCGCGGTCGCGACCACCGGTTTGGTGTTCGACGCCATCCGAAAGATGGTGTCCCGCTCCATCGGCAGCTGGTACGCCTCGTGACGCCACCCGACCGCCTCCTGCATCACGATGACGCCACGGCGCGCCACCAGCAGCACGGCGCCCTTGAGCTCGTCCCGCGCGACCGCGTCCCGGTAGAGCTGCGCCGCCTCGTCGAGCAGCCCCGCATCCATGCCGACCGAGGCGGGCGAGCCGTGGGTGAGGGTAGCCGCTTCTTGCGCCGACGCGGGAACGGCCCCTAGAACGAGGGCACATGCGATCAGTCCGGCGGCAAATCGATGGTGGGTCGATGGTGTCATTGGCGTCTCCCTGACGGACGTAATCTGTCCATATGTCTAGGAATGGAGATTATAGCTCTCGCCAAAGCCCACAGCCTGAGCGCTGGATCGCATCTTCGCTGATGACATGTGGCCGATTATGGGCTCCGGTCCGGGTCCCTGCCCCGCGGAAACCGCATCGCATCCCGGCCCCGGATGCGAACTGATTGATGAAGGCCGGCGTAGCCCTCTTGCTCCTCCTGTCTCCTGCCTCCTTGGGAACACTCAAAGATACAGCTCCCCCTCGGCCACGAGCACCGCTGCTCCGCCGACCTGCACGGATGTGATGTCCCCGTCCTTGGACGAAGACGAAATCGAGATGTGCACCCGGCTGGGACGTCCCATCTTGACCCCTTGCAGGCTGACCATCGGCGCGGTGCCCTCTGGCGAGACGGCGCCGTGGTGCACGAGGTATGCGCCGAGCGGTCCGCTGGCCCCGCCGGTCGCCGGGTCCTCCGGAATGCCGAACGCCGGCGCGAACATCCGGCTGTAGGCGGTCGCGTCGTCGTGGCCCGTTTCAAGCGAGAAGATGAAGACCGGGAGGTCATCGAGCCGGTGTCGCGCGAAGATCGGACGCATGCCGGCCAGCTCGAACGTCACGGCGTCCACGGCGCGTCGTGTCTCGAGCGGCACGAACAGCACCGGTAGTCCGCAAGACACCACCTGGATCGGCAGACCTGTGGTGACCGCACCCGGGTCGATACCCAGGGCCGCCGCGACCCCGCCACGGTCCTCATCCTCGATGAGGGGACCGAATTCCGGGAGCGGCTGACGCATCCAGGCGAACGTCAGCTCGTCGCCGGCCCATTCCAGCGAGACTGGTGTGGGACCGATACCGAGCCCGAAGACGAGTCGGTCCCGGTCCGGTCCGATCACACCTTCACTCGCCAACGCGAAGGTGGAGCCGATTGTCGGGTGGCCCGCCAGCGGCAGCTCGCGCCGTGGCGTGAAGATGCGCATCCGGACGTCGGTGTCGCCGGTCTCCGGCGGCAGGATGAAGGTGGTTTCGGGGAACGCCATCTCGAGCGCGATCCGCTGCATGAGGGTCGGGTCGAGCCCGGTGGCCTCCGGAAACACCGCCAGTTGGTTGCCCGCGAGCGGCTGCCGCGTGAACACGTCGTAGTGAAGGTATCGATGACCATGCATCTATCGATGCTAGTGTACGACCCGACCCGATGGGACGGCCTCGGTGCACGCGTGACTTTCTCGTGAGACATGGCAGGACACCAGATGAGTGAGACCCCGACCACGCGGATCTTCCCGTTTCTTCGCTACGAGGACGCCCCCGCGGCTTTCGAGTGGCTCGCCCGGGCCTTCGGCTTCGAGAAACAGATGCTCGTGCCGGGCTCCGACGGCACGATCGCGCACGCGCAGCTGCGCTACGGCCGCAGCCTGATCATGATCGGCTCGACCCGCGACGACTTCATGGACCTGAAGAGCCCCGCCGCGGTGGGCGGTGCCACACAGGGGATCTACGTCCTCGTGGACGACGTGAACGCACATCACGACCGCGCGAAGGCGGCCGGCGCCGAGATCATCATGGAGCTGGAGGACACCGACTACGGCTCGCGCGAATACATGGCCCGCGACCTCGAGGGGCACCTCTGGAGCTTCGGGACCTATGCGCCGGAGGTGGAGGGCAGCGGGGAGTAGGGAGGAATTGCAGCGCTGGTGACGGTCGGGGAGCGCGGTTTCTGCCCTCGTCGACTCGACGGGTCCGCTGAAAGCGTTCCGGACGACACGGCACGACTCCTGCGGGGAGGGTGACCAGGTCGTAGAGCTCGTGGACGTCGACCTGCGCCGCCGCCGGGGCGACCGAGCCCAGCCCGAACAGATGTGTCGCGTCATGAGGGAACCTCCAGGGGCTCGAGTATACGGGCGCTCCGCTGAACGGGAGCAAGGCCCCTTCGAGAGGCTCAGGGCAGGCCGTCAGGGTCGTTGTGGTTACGGCGGTTCCAGATTTCCGTCCAGCTCGACCACGGCGCCGCCGAACCGCATGTCGGTCATCGTGACGCGGAAGCCGTCATCCTGCGGTTCGATCCTGAAAGTGGGGAACCGGGTCCAGGTGGCGAACCCCTTCAGGTTCGGTGCCGCCAGCGCAGCGGCGGCCGCCGGGTGGTCGTCGCCGATCGCGGTCCCCGGTCCACGTGGGCGCACGCGTTCCGGAGCGAGCCAGTCGAACGTCAGCCGATGATAGTGAAGGTCGTCTGCGATCAGCACGTCACGCCGAAACGGGTCGGCCGGCATCGGGCTCACCATGATCCGGTTCGGTTCGAATCCGCGGTCCCGGGCCCACTGCGCCACCTCCAGCCGCGCGAGCTGCGCGCCGCCGACCATCGAGGCGACGTAGAGCCCGACGAGTACCAGGCACACGCTCGCGACCTGCGGCAACCGGGGTTGAAGACCGCCCCAGACACGCAGGCCGGCGACCAGCGCCAGCCCGAGGCACCACAGAACCCGCAACGCGACCGGCATGCCGGGAACCCCGGTCACGAGCGTGGTGACGATCGCGCCCAGTGCAATCCACCCGGCGACCTGGAGCCGCGACCCGCTGTGCGCGAGCACCACGATGGTGCCCAGGAGCAGCCAGACCCACGGGTCGACGATGAACAGCGCATCGCCGTAGAACCAGCGTCCATCGAACGGCATCAGCAAACGGATGCCGTACGTGTTCATCCAGTCGAGCGCCGGGTGGGACAGCACCGCGATGTAGGCGAGCACAACGAGCCGGCCAAACGGGACCGGTCTCGCCGCCGGTGTCCGGCTGCAACGGACCCGGTCGACCTGATGCATCACCCACGCGAGCAGCGGCGGCAGCACCGCCATCGCCAGCACACCATGGGTCCAGCCCCGGCGGAACCCAAGCGCCAGGTCGCCGCCCAGGAAGTAGGTGGCGGCGTCGATGTCCGGCAGGTTGGCGCCGATGACGCACGTGGCGGTCCCGAGGCCCACGCGGCCGACCCGGGTCTCGGCCAGGCTGGCGCCAACGAGTGTGTGGGTCAGCGGGTCCATGGGGACGAAGGAGTCAGGAATCAGGAGGCAGGAGACAGGAGGAAACCGGAGGGGAGGAGACTGCGCCTCTCCCGGCATCGGTCGGAACTGGCCATCGTCGGCATGCCCTCGTCACTTGCGCGAAGGATACCGGAGTTCGCCGCCGCGAGACTGGCGAGTAAGATAAAGGATTCGATTCGCGACGGAAAGGAGCGGCTCTTGAAACGGTCCACGATACTGCACGACGTGCCGATCGCGTTCATCGGCGCCGGGGCGATGGGCGAGGCGATGATCGGCGGCCTCTTGCGGCACAAGCTCGTCGAGCCGAGCGCGATCACCGCCGCCGACCGGCACCCGGATCGGTTGAACGAGGTGGGCGATCTCTTCCATGTCCAGACGACACAGGACAATCGCATCGCCGCGCGCAAGGCCCGCATCGTCGTGCTGTCGGTCAAGCCGCAGGTCCTCACTGCGGTCTATGCCGACCTAAAAGGGGTGCTGCGGCCAAAGACGCTCGTGGTGTCGATCGTGGCGGGCGCCCGCATCGTGTCGATCGCCGCGGGCCTGGGTCACAAGGCGATCGTGCGGACGATGCCCAACACCCCGGCACAGGTGGGCGAAGGGATGACCGTGTGGACCGCGACAGACGCGGTGTCGGATGGGCAGCGGGAGCAGGCGGGCGCTATTCTGGGTGCGCTCGGGAAGCAGATCTACGTGCAAGACGAGGGATTTCTCGACAAGGCGACCGCTGTCAGTGGTAGCGGGCCGGCCTTTGTCTTTCTGTTGATGGAGGCGCTGATCGACGCCGCCGTGCATCTCGGGTGGTCGCGCGCCGACGCCCGGCAGATGGTCATCCAGACGGTGAAGGGCTCGGCGATATTCGCCGAGCGGTCCTCGGTGCATCCGGCCGAGATGCGGAACTTGGTGACGTCACCGGGCGGGACTAGCGCCGACGCGATCTATCAGCTCGAAAAGGGGGGGTTCCGGACGGTCCTGTCGAAGGCGGTGCTGGCCGCCTACCAGCGCAGCGTCGCGCTCGGCGCCCCCAACGAAGACAAGGCCGCCCCGTCCGCGCCCCGCCCCAAGCGCAAGACGACACGCACGCCCCGCGCGAGGTGGCGGTAGAAGCCTGAACCGCTACCTCGTCCCCTTGCCTTCCATGAAGAACTGCCCGCCGAAGTCGAAGGCCACGTCCAGGTCGTCGCCGTCCGGCTCGAGGGTCACCTCGACCGGAAGCTCTGCCCCTGCACGTTGGCGTCATACTTCAGCACCAGGTCATCACCGGACTTGGTGATATCGGTGACCGTCTCGTTCCCCATGTAGTCGTTGGAGATGAGCGCCGCGACCATACCGCCGACGTTGGTCAGGTCGAGCCCCATCGCGAACTCACCCCGGCCCTCTTCTCCTTCGACAACGCGTGCCCCTTTCAGGGCAGGCAGAGGGAGCGGGGGAACCCGGAGCGCCGTTAGCTCCCAGGCTGGACGATCTCGATGGACACGTCGTCGGGGCCCATGACAAAGGAGATCTTCATCTCTTGCCCCAGCGCGTTCGTGAATGGGCGCGGCTCCATCGTGAACGCGACCCCCTTGCTCTTGATCTCGGCGGCGGCGGCGTCGAGGTCGGGGAAGCTCCAGCCAAGGTGGTCGATCGCCCGGCGCTGTGTCGTCGCCAGCGTGCCCTCGCGCAGTGGGGAGACCAGCAGCCAGGTGCCGCCGTAGCGCAGACCGTCGATTCGGCCCTTCAGGCTGTCGCTCTCTCCGCCGAAGATGTTCTCGTACCACGCGAGCGTGGCCTCGGGGTCGGGCGAGCTGAGATGGATGTGATGGAAACCCGGCCACTCGTGGTCTTCGACCACCTCGATGCGTGTGCCCCAGGGGTCGGTCAGGAACGCCAGCTTGAACAGGCCGGGGATGTCCCTGATCGGTTCGTCGGGGTTCTCGATGTCGAGGCCCGCTGCCTGCCACCCGGCCATCTTGGCCGTCAGGTCGCTGAACGAGAACCCGATGTGGTTCACGCCCGAACCAACGCTGCCGGCCTGTGGCTCACGCTCGAACCAGTAGAAATCAGTCGTGCCGACCCGACAGGCGCCCTCACGCCCGAAGTCCTCGCATCCCATGTGCTCGATGTACCAGGCGGCCGCGACCTTCGCGTCCGGCGCGGTCAGGTGCATGTGATGATAGTCGGTGGCGTTGGCGTCGGTCGGCAGCCCGACAACGGCGAACGTGACGACGGCGGTGGCGAACAGGACGTGTTTTGCGTTCATGATTCGATCCTCATCGTGGCGAACCCCACAGGCTGCTGAAGAAAGCGGCGAAGCGATTCCGCCTTCGCCGAGGCTACGGCGGACAGGCCTGTCTCCTGAGAGCGCTTCTAGCGAGAGATTCACTTCGTTGACACTCCCTCCAGGCAGCACATTACACGGGGCTACTTCTTCTTGCCGACGAGCACGAACACCATCAGGATGTGGAGGACAAAGGCGCCGACGCCGGTGATGAGGAACAAGAGGATCGGGTTCATCTACTAGGTCTCCGTCAGTGCCGCACGCCTGGCACCGGACATTCTACCAATCCCGGCGTGCCCAGTGGTAGCCGGGTCCTTTCCGCCGCCGTTCGCCGCCGATACCTGACGGCGAACTATGGCGAGACCACGTCGACCGCCACCGCCCGCATCCCCGCCAGGCGGCCGTCGATGATCGCCTCCGCCTCGGTCATGATCCGATCCACCAGCTCCTGACAGCTCGGGATGTCGTGAATCAACCCCGCCACCATCCCGGCCGACCAGATTCCGCCGTCGGTGTCCCCCTCCTGCATCGCCTTCCGGCCCCGCTCGCCAGCCACCAGGTGCTTGATATCGTCGATGGTCGCGTTGCCTCGCCCCTCGATCGTGCGCACCTCCTCGGCCACCTGGTTCTTGAAGACCCGCGCCGTGTTCCGCATCGTGCGGAAGATCAGCGCCGTGTCGCGCTCGGACGCCTCCACCAGCCGCTGCTTGATGTTGTCGTGGATCGGCGCCTCGCGGGTCGCCATGAAGCGGGTGCCCATGTTCATGGCGTCGGCGCCGAGCGCCAGCGCGGCCACCAGGCCCCGCGCGTCACCGAACCCGCCCGAGGCGATGATCGGGAGGCGCACCCGGTCGGCAGCGCAGGGAATGAGGATGAGCCCGGGGATATCGTCCTCGCCGGGGTGTCCCGCGCACTCGAACCCGTCGATGCTGATCGCGTCGCACCCGATCGTCTCCGCCTTGATCGCGTGCCGCACCGAGGTACACTTGTGGATGATCTTGATGCTGGCCGCCTTGAACCCGGGGATGAACGGCTGCGGGTTGTTCCCGGCGGTCTCGACGATCTTCACGCCCGATTCGACGATCGCCTGCGCGTACTCCTCGTAGGGCACCGGTTTCAGGGTCGGCAAGATCGTCAGGTTCACGCCGAACGGTCTGTCGGTCATCCCGCGCGTGCGGCCGATTTCCTTCGTCAGCGCCTCCGGTGTCGGCTGGGTCAACGCCGTCAGGAAGCCGAGCGCACCGGTGTTGGCCACCGCCGACACCAGCTCGGCGACACCGACGCCCTGCATGCCGCCCTGCACGATCGGGTGCTCGATGCCGAAGGTCTCGGTGAACCGTGTCGTGAGCATGGCTGCACCCATTCTACCCGTGTCTGCGGGGCGTCACGAGACACACGAACCGACGTGCAGAAATCCGCTTACGGAGTAATGCCATAATGAGGGCTGGCGGCAGATTGGCGGGGGACGATGACGAAGCTCGATCAGTTCCAGTCCGTGTTCCTGGCGGCCGACAAGACCGCCCTTCGCTACGAGAAGATCGGGGTCGAACACGTCCTGGTCGTCAGCGACCGCGATGGCGACGCCGCCGGGGAGCTGTTGAACCGGATGCGGGCCTTCCTGTCGGTCATCGACGACGAAGAGACCCGTTGGGCGCGACTGGACGGCGGAGGGTTCTCGAGCGTGAAGCAGCTCCTCGACACCGTCGATGAGCAGGCACCCGATCTGATCGTCACCTACCGCCATCTGCATTCCTCGGCCTGGCAGTGGCCCCACAGCCTCGGCGAGTACCTCGACGTCCTCACCCAGGCGACACGCGTACCGGTGGTCGTCCTCCCGCATCCCGATGCCGCGCGTGCCCTGCCCCATACCCTGGAGCACACCGAGCGCGTCATGGCGATCACCGATCACCTCAGCGGAGACGACCGGCTCGTGAACTACGCGCTCGGCTTCACACAGCCCGGCGGAAGCTGCTGGTTCACCCACGTGGAGTCGCTGGCGGCCTTCGACCACTACCTGGACGTCATCTCGAAGATTCCCGAGATCGATACCGAGTCTGCGCGCGAGCTGATCGAGAGGCAGCTCCTCAAGGGGCCGCGCGACTACATCGAATCGTGCCGGCGCCAGATCGCCGAGCAGCACCTGCCCTTCGAGATCGGTGAGATCGTCACCATGGGCCGGCGCCTTGGCGAATATCGCAAACTGATCGCAGAGCACCGCGTGGACCTGCTCGTGATCAACACCATGGACGACGACCAGCTCGCGATGCACGGCCTCGCCTACCCGCTGGCCGTTGAGCTGCGGCAGATCCCGCTGCTGATGCTGTGACCGACGACCCCCATAGCGTTTCGGGCGCCGTGACCGTCGGGTTCGCCCTGCTGCTCGTCGCGATGATCCTGTGCCTGGCCCTCGAGGAGAAGCTTCACGCCAAGAAGTCGGTGATCGTCGCGGTCTTCGCCGTGGCCTGCCTGCTGCTCGGCGGCCTGCTCCATCTGCTGCCCTTCGAGGAGATGGTGGTCGTCGTGGGCGAAGAGCGCATCGAGCTGCCGATCTATATCCCCGCCATCAACTGGGGGGTCGTCGCGATCATCCTCGGTTCGTCGCTGTTCGTCGACATTACCTCGAAATCGGGACTGTTCACCTGGATCGCCATCGTCCTGACGAAGACCTCGAGGGGCGATCCCCTCAGGCTCCTGATCTTCTACGGCGTGATGACCGTGGCCTTCTCGGCGGTCCTCAACAACGTCACCGCGATGATCATCGTCGGGTCGCTGACGGCGGTGTCACTCGGCCGTCTGGGCATCGGCGACAAGTTGCTGGGCTTCCTCCTCGTCGAGGGTCTGCTCACCAACGTGGGCGGGCTGCTCACCCTGATCAGCTCGGTCCCCAACATCATCGTCGGCAACGCGGCGGGTATCACGTTCATGACCTTTTTCGTAAAAGCGATGCCGTACGTGGTGGTCGTGACCGGAATCACGATCTGGCTCGGCGCGAGGGTCTTCAAGATTCGATCCCTCGCCGGCGACGAGGCGCGCAGCGAGGCGGCACGGCTGGTATCGGGCTTCGACGAGAACGACGGCATCGAGTCGCGCTTCAAGTTCAACTTCGGTGCCGTGATGCTTGGCGCCTTCATCGTCACGATCGCAGCCGCCTCCATCCCGGACACCGTCCTGAATTCCCTTGGGATGGGCTACGTCGCCCTGTCGTTCGCGGTGATCATGCTCGTGCAGTACAAGTCAATCGCCGACCGCTTCTACCAGGCCGTCGACTGGGACCTGCTGGCCTTCTTCGGAGCGCTGTTTGTCGTCATCAACGTAATGGAGCACGCCCAGGTGCTGGCACTGATCGGTCGCGGACTGGCACCGATCCTGGAACTTGGCGAGACGGTTGGCCCCGCAACGATGCTGTTCAGCTCGGCGGTCGCCAGCTCCGTCACCGACAACATCCCCCTGGCGGCGATGCTGGCGCAGATCCTGGGCAACCTGGACCTCGCGGCAGACTCCCCCTACTGGTGGGCCGTGATCTTCGGCGCGAACCTCGGTGGCAACATCACGCCGATCGGCTCGGCGTCGACCCTGGTCGCGGTCACCATCATCCACAAGCATGGCCTGGAGCTCTCCTTCGCGGGCTTCGTGCGGGCGGCACTCCCCTTCGCCGCGCTGCAGCTGGTGTTGGCAGCCGGTTACGTGCTGTGGGTCTTGTGACCCTCAACCGTTGGAGGTGAGAATGGCCTCGCGCTCGCGTGCGAGCGATACCGACGCAGGATGAGATGGTCGAGCTCGCCTGCCGGTAACGACCGATACTCGCTGGTGCCGGCGAAGAACGCCAGACCGAGGCCGACCCAGAAGGCCAGGGCAATCCAGGACGGCGTGGCCATGAAGCCCGGCATGCCGGGCGCCGATAGTAGCACGATGAAACCGACCGAGAGTGCGGCGCCAACCAGGGCGTATCGGCGACCCCCCGGGCCGGTGTCGACCTGGCCGGTTTGTGCGAGCCGGGCGGCGGCAAGACAGGTGTAGAAGTAGCCGAACGCGGTGCCCAGCGCCGCCATGTCGACCACCCAGACGATCACCTCGCGGCCAAACCACGGGGCGGCGAGCGAGACGACCCCAACGAAGAGGATGGCGTTGGCGGGGGTGTGGTGTGTGGGGTGGATCTCGGCGAACCAGGAGGGCAGCAGCTTCGCCCGCCCCATGCCGAACAGCAGCCGGCTCGAGGCCATGAAGAAGCCGTTGATCCCGGTAAACACCGCCATGGTCACCGCCAGGGCGAGACACGTCAGCCCGACCACGCCCAGACTCTCGCGCACGGTGGTGCCGGTGGCCCAGAGCGGTTCGCCGGCCACCAGGTCCTGCCACGGCATCACCGAGGCGGTTGCCAGGATTACGACCGCATACATGACGGCCCCGGCACCGATGGAGAGCACCATGAGCCGGAGCCCCTGACGCGGCGAGAAGTCGAACTCCTCGGCCGCCTGCGGCAAGGTGTCGAAGCCGACGTAGAGCCAGGGGGCGATCGCCAGCATCGCCAGAACCCCCGCCAGTGGGCCGCGGTCGGGCGCGAAGTAGGGCTGGAGGTTCAGTGCTGAGGCTGCCCCCGAGACGGGCGTCCCGAGCCCGACGACCAGGACGCCGCCCACCAGCAACGCGGTCATGCCCACCTGGAGGTGGCCGACGCTGCGCACGCCGCGTATCTGGAACAGACCGATGCCGACGATGGCCGCGCTGCCCAGCAGGATCTCGCCGGCGAACACCTCGAAGCCGGCCACCGTGTAGAGATACCCGCGCGCGAAGAGCTGCGGCGCGACGAACTTGCCGAGGACCGCCAGCGCCGTGGCGTTGAGCGGGACGATGCTCAGATACCCCAGCGCCAGGAACCAGCCGCAGACGTAGGCGTGGTAGCGCCCGCAGGCGTGATAGGCGTAGGCGAACTCGGCGCCGGCGACCGGAAACGCCCGCACCATCACCCCGTAGCTGCGCGCGATGATGAGCATCGCCGCCCCGCCGAGCAGCACCCCCAGTGTGGCGCCGAGCGGGCCGGCGGTGATCAGGAAATCGCCGGGGAGCACGAAGCAGCCGAACCCGATGATGCAGCCGAGCGCCAGCGCACCGACCTGCAGCGGCTTCAGGGTCGGGCTGAGCGTGGGACGGTCCGACATCGGAATCGATCGAGGCGCTTGCTGAAAGGGCGCTCCAGTTTTCGCCCTCTCCCTCGGGGTGAGGGCCGGCCCTTCGGGGTGATCATCACCCGACGAGACGGAATCCGGTCGAGGCGAACTTGATCGCGACCTTGCGATCCAGCTGCGTGTCGTCGGCGAGAAACACCTCGCCCATACCGCCTTTACCGAGGCTGGAGAGGATGCGGTAACGGGGTAAGGAGGCGCTCATTGGCTACAGGCTTCAGGCACTCTGGGTCGTCCTTGATCAAACGCTCCCTTCCGGTGATCTTCTGTCTCCTGCCTCCTGTCTCCTTTACATCGATCGCTCATACACCGTTTCCCCACCCACGATCGTCTCCTGCACCTGGATGTCGCGGATGGCGGTCGGGTCGACCGTCAGGGGATTCCCGTCCAGGATGACGAGGTCGGCCAGCTTGCCTGGCGCGATCGAGCCCTTAATGTCCTCTTCGAAGTTCTGCCAGGCGGCGTCGATCGTCACGGTGCGCAGCGCTTCGAGCGGGGTGATCCGTTCGTCGGGGCCGAGCACCTGGTCGGTCTTTGTCAGCCGGTTCACACCGACCCAGACCAGCTGCAGCGGGTTGACCGGTGTGACCGGTGTGTCGTCGTGCACGGTGAACCGGATGCCGCGGTCTATGGACGACCGCAGGGCGCTGATGCCGGCGGCGCGTTTCGGCCCCATGAAGATGTCGCGGTGCCGGTCGCCCCAGTAGTAGACATGTCCGACGAAGAAGGACGGGGAGAGGTTGAGCTCGGCGATGGCGTCGAGCTGGTCCTGGCGCACCATCTGGCAGTGCTCGATCCGATGCCGGGCGTCTTCGCGGGGAAAGGCCAGCTGCGCCTCGCGGAACGCGTGGAGGACGTCGTCGATCGCCGCGTCGCCGTTGGCGTGAATCGCGATCTGGTAGCCGGCCTCGTGCAGCTCCTTGACCATCGTCGTCAGGTCTTCGCGCCTGCGGCGCGGATAGCCGCGATAATCGGCGTCTCCCTTGAACGGCGTGTGATACGGCTCGGTGAAGTAGCCGGTGTAGCCCTGGTTCGACCCGTCCTGCACGATCTTGATCGCCCCGAGCTTGAGATACTCGTCGCCGAACCCGGAGACCATGCCACCCGCCTCGGCGGCGGACGGTTGCCCCGGGGCACCCCGCGACATCATCGTGATGATGCGGAACGTGAGGATGCCGGCGTCACGCGCGCGCTGCAGCCCTGCCAGGCTGCCGCGGCCCCCGCCGGCGATGACGGCGGTGGTGACCCCGTCCTCCACGTAGTCCTCGACCGCCCACCGATACGCCTCCATCGTCTGCTCCGGGGTTGGCGGCGGAATCAGCCGGCTGACCATGCCGCCGCTCTCCTCGAAGACACCGTCCGGCTCGCCGGTGTCTGGGTCCTTGCGCACGACACCGCCCGGCGGGTCGGGCGTGTCGCGGGTGACACCGGCCAGCTCGAGCGCCAGGCTGTTGGCGACACCGAGGTGTCCGGATGTATGGCTGATGTAGATCGGGTGCGTCGTGGAGGCTTTGTCCAGGTCTGCGCGGGTCGGGTGCCGCTGCTCCGCCAGCAGGGTGTCGTCGTAGCCGCGTCCGGAGACCCACTGGCCCTCGGGTAGCTCCTCGGCTCGAGCGCGCAGCGCCGCGACCAGCTGGTCCATGTTCTCGATGCCGCCGATCGGCGGGCTGTTCAGGTCGACCTGTGTGACCGCCACTCGACCGGATCCGGGAAAGTGGTCGTGCGCGGCGTAGAATCCGGGTGTCATCGTGCGCCCGTTCAGGTCGACCACACGTGTCTCGGGGCCGGCCAGCCCCCGGACCGCGGCATCACTACCGACAGCCACGATCAGGTCGCCGAGGACCGCCACAGCCTGGACGACCCGCTCGCCCTCCATCGTGACGACGGTGCCGTTGACCCAGATGGTGTCGGGGGCGATGCCCCGGCCCGGAGCGGTGCACCCCGCGGCAATAGCGGTGACGAAGACCACGGCGATGAGGTAACTCGCCCGTTTCATGTGTCGTTCCTCCACGCGTGTATCTGTTTGGCCCTCACCCCAGCCCTCTCCCAGAGGAAGAGGGAGCTATCAGAGCACGTTTCTCAGCAATTCGCTAAAGCAGAGAAGCTGGCGAAGCCCTTCCGCCTTCGCCAAGGCTTCGGCGGCCAGGCCGGTTTCCTTCTGCCTTCTGTAGAGCATCCTCCCTACCCGCTCAGCGAGCGGTACTTTTCGAGCAGACGTGTCGGCGTCGGCTTGAACGCGTCGCGCCGGAACGGGTCGGCCAGCTCCTGGTTGAGCCGCAGGGTCAGCACCGTCGGCCGATTCGAGGCGATGGCCGCGCGGAGCGCGTCGCCGATCTGGTCGACCTCCTCGACAAGCGTGCCCTCGGCGCCCATGGCGCGGGCGACGGCCGCGAAGTCGGGGTTCTCCAGGTTCGTCGCGACGGCGCGGCCGTCGAAGAAGTCGAGCTGGTTCCGCTTCTCGGCGCCCCACTGCTGGTTGTCGAACACGATCGCCACGACCGGGATCTGCTCGCGGACACAGGTCATCGTCTCGGTGAGGCTCATCCCCCAGGCCCCTTCGCCGACGTAGGCGATGGCCGGCCGGTCCGGGCGCGCCACCTTGGCGCCGATCGCCGCCGGGAACGCGTAGCCGCAGTTGCCCCAACTCATGGCGGCGAGAAAGCTCCTGGGCTCGTCGAAGGCGAGGTAGCTGTTGGCGGTCGAGCACACGTTGCCGATGTCGGTCGAGACCACCGCGTCGGCCGGCAGCGCCCTGGCCAGCTCGGTGAGCGCGGCGCGTGGGCTGATGCGACCCGTCTGGGACGGGGTGGCCAACCCAGCCAGCTCGGTCGCCCAGGCCGTCTTCTCGGCTGCGATCTCCGTCAGTCGGGTCTCGTCGCGCGCGGGTGCCGGGCCCGAGCCCTGGAGCCCTGCCAGCAGCGCTTCGGCCGCCAGTCTGGCGTCACCACGAATGCCCAGCGCGATCGGTTTCACGAGCCCGAGCGTCCGCGCGTCGGTGTCGACCTGGATCACCTGGGCGGAGGCAGGCCAGTACTCGAGCCCGTATTGCGGCAGCGTGCCGAACGGACCGAGCCGGCTCCCGAGCGCCAGCACCACGTCGGCCTTCGCGAGCAGCCGCATCGCCGCCTTCGACCCTTGATACCCGAGTGGTCCGCACGCCAGCTCGTGGCTTGCCGGGAACGCATCGTTGTGCAGGTAGCTGGTCACGACCGGGCACGAGAGGTGCTCGGCCAGCCGGCGCGCGGCGTCCACGCCGTCCGCCATCACGACGCCGCCGCCGGAAATGATGACCGGAGAGCGGGCGCCGGCCAGCATCGTGGCCGCCCGGTCGAGCGAGTCGCTGCCCCCGGCGCTTCGCTCGGTCGGCTTCGGCGTTGCGATCGTGGTCTCGAGCTCGCCATAGAAGTAGTCGCGCGGGATGTTGATCTGCACCGGTCCCCGTTCATCGAGGGCGACCGTGAAGGCACGGTGGGTCAGCTCCGCGATCCGCGCGGGCGAGTTCACGTGGACCTGATACCGCGTGATCTTCGAGAAGATCGGCATCTGATCGGTCTCCTGGAACCCACCCAGCCCCGCGGTGGTGCTGCCGGCCTCGGGTGTGATGGCGACGACCGGCGAATGGGCCCAGTAGGCGGCGGCGATCGCGGTCACGAAGTTGGTGACCCCGGGTCCGTTCTGCGCGATACAGACCCCGTGGCGGTTGGTCACGCGCGAGTAGCCGTCAGCCATGTGCGCCGCGTTCTGCTCGTGCGCCACCGAGACCAGACGGATTCCGGCCAGCGGGAACAGATCCATCGCGTCCATGTAGGCCGACCCGGCGATGCCGAACACCGTGGTCACCCCGTGGGCGACGAGCGTTTCCACGAACGCCTCGCTGGGGGTCATACGGGTGTTTTTGCTCATTGGGTGAATGCTCTCTGGCTACTGGCTACTGGCTTCGGGCTACAGGCTTCGGGCGCTCGGCCGGGCCATGCAGAACGTAACGGCCGGACCCTAGCTCGGCCCGGGGCGGGCCTGAAGGCCCGCGTCCACCTTGTCGAGAAAGACGGAGCGCCCCCTCCGAGGCACCCACCGCCGCCGATCCCGCAGGCTGGCGTTCCAAACAAGCAGCCTGCACTGAGAGACCGAGCGACCGTACACCCGGCGTCCTGTCGCGGTCAATCCGCCATCGGCCTGAGTGGGTGATATAACATCCTGACCGCTCGAGTTTCGAGAGCCTGACGAGAGACGCATGACCGATTCACCTCTGCGGGTCGACCCCATCTCTCCGGTCATCGGCGCCGAGATCTCGGGTATCGACCTGTCCGCGCCACTGACGCCCGAGGTCGTCGAGACGCTTCACCAGGCGCTGATGACGCACCTGGTGCTGTTCTTCCGCGACCAGGCGCTGTCGTTCGAGCAGCACAAGGCGTTCGGCCGCCACTTCGGCGATCTGCACATCCATCCGGCGGCGCCGAAGGACGTCGATCACCCCGAGATTCTGGTGGTGCACGGCGACGCGACGGTGAAGTTCGTGGCCGGCGAGCTGTGGCACTCGGACGTGTCGTGCGACGTCGAGCCCCCACTGGGCAGCATCCTGCGGATCGAGCAGGTCCCGACGTCCGGGGGCGACACGCTGTTCGCCAGCATGTACGCGGCCTACGAGGCGCTCTCCGGTCGCCTGCAGCGGTTCCTGGGTGAGCTGACCGCGGTGCATGATGGTCAGCAGTACTACGTGGGCCGCTATGGTGGCCGGGACCTGCGCGACGGCGCCTACCCTTCAGCCGAGCACCCGGCGATACGGACTCACCCGGTGACCGGCCGTCAGGCGCTCTATGTGAATGAAGTGTTCACGACCGGCTTCAAGGAGCTCAAGCAGGCCGAGAGCAACGCGTTGCTCTCGTTTGTGCTGAAGCACTGCGCGGCGCCCGAGTTCCAGTGCCGTTTCCGCTGGCGCCAGAACTCTGTGGCGTTCTGGGACAACCGGTGCACGCAGCACCACGCCATCTGGGACTACTATCCGCAGACTCGCCACGGCTATCGGGTCACCATCAAGGGCGACCGCCCGTTCTACGCTGAAGCCGACGTCGACGGTCGACGAGCTGTCCCGTGACCGCCGCGGGGTCGTCACCCCGTGAACAGCCCGACGAGCGTAATCGAGACGGTCACACAGGCGGCGGCGGCCAGGGTCATCCAGATGCCGACCCGTGCCATGTCGCGGATCGAGAAGTAGCCGGCGGAGTACGGCAGCACGTTGGTGGGGCTCTCGGTGACGAGGATGAAGGCGAGCGACGACGTGAAGGCCGCCGGCGCGGCGATCGTCCAGGCGTCGAGTCCGAGGTCGATCGCCAGGGCGAGCAGGATCGGCATGATCAGCGCGCCGGTGACGGTGTTGCTTGAGAAGAGTAGGTGCAGGAGCGACACAGCGAGCACGATGACGAAGGGGCGGAGCAGCACCGGAATCAACGTGAGGTTGCCCAGCAGCAGCTGCGCGAGCCAGCGGGCCGCGCCGGTGTCGAAGACCATCAGCCCGAGCGACAGCCCGGCGACAATCAGCATCACTCCGCCCCAGTCCATGTTCTGCTGCGCCTCCTTCCAGGTCATGACGCGAATGGTCGGTAGAAACAGGGTCAGCCCACCGACCAGCGCGACCGCCTGAACCGGCGGGTCGACGCGTCCTCCCGTCAGGTCGGCGAGCCACGGCGTGATCAGCCATGCGGTGATCGTCAGGCCAAAGATGGCCAGGGTCTTGCGCTCGACCGGTGTGAGCGGGCCCAGTGCCGCGAGCTTGGCGTCGATCTCGTGGCGCTCGAACGGCAGGACGTCGATCTCGGGCGGGAAGATCCGGAGCAGCAGCCACCAGCCGACCGGAATCATCAGCAGCGATGCCGGCACGCCGACCACCATCCATTGCCCGAACGAGATGGACAGCCCGGCCAGCTCCTCCAGATAGCTGAGCGCGATCAGGTTGGCGGCGGTGCCGGCCGGGGTCCCGATACCGCCGATGAGCGGCCCATACGCGCAGGAGATCATCAGCGCGCGACCGAAGTTGCTCTCGAGCGGTTTCAGCTGCGCATCTCGCAGCACACCGACCCCGAGCGGCAGCAGCACCGCGGCCACCGCCATGTCGGTGATCCACATCGACAGAAGGGCGCCGACAACGAGGAAACCCAGCAGCACCCGGTCGGTGCGGGTGCCGGCCAGTCGCAGCACGTGCAGCACCATCCGGGTGCCGAGGCCTGACAGCGTGAAGCCGGTCGACAGGAACAGTACCCCGATGAAGAACACGATCAGCGGGTTGCCGAACCCGGCGTTGACCGCCGTCGCAAAGTCGGTGATGCCGAAGGCCGGGATCAGCACGAGCACGAGCAGCGAGGTGGCGGCAAACGGCATCGCCTCGCTGACCCAGAGCGTGACGGCAAACAGGAGAATCGCCAGACAGGTCTTGCCGTCGGGTGTGAGGGCGATCAGCTCGCCGTTGCGCTCGAGCGGCGCCGGCGTCGGCAGCAGATGCACCGCCAGCATGAGCGCCGTCGCGGCCACCAGCATCCAGACCGCGCGTGTGTCCCCGGTCTCTCCAGCGGTGTTCTTCACGGTTGCGCTCATTCGTTTCGACCAACCCTCACCCCGGCTCTTTCCCAGAGGGAGAGGGAGGAGCCGGAGCACCCGCTCGCGCAACCTGAGCGACGCCGATTGCGCGGCCTGCCTATGGTGGATCGAACCGGCCGTCCACCGCCGTCCATCCGCCGTCGGCCATCAGCAGCGTGCCGGTCACGAAGCTGGCAGCGTCCGAGGCGAGAAACACCGTCGGTCCGACCATCTCCTCCGCGGTGGCCCACCGGTTGAACACGCTCTTGGCGGCGTACGCTCCATGCCAGTCCGGGTCCGCCTGGATCGGCGCCGTCAGCGGTGTCTCCACCACACCCGGTCCGACCGCGTTCACCCGCACACCAGAGGGGCCGAATTCCGCCGCGGCGGTCCGGACGAGCTGCACGATGCCGGCCTTGGTCGAGGCATAGACCGACTGTCCCGGTTCGACCACCTGGGCGCGGATCGAGGAGAAGAGGATGATGCTGCCGCGGCCGCGCGCGGTCATGATCCGTCCGGCCGCGCGCAGGACGTTGAAGCTGCCCTTCAGGTTCAGCCCGACGACGCGGTCGAAGTCCGCGTCCGTGTAGTCGAGAATCGGCTTGCGCACGTTCACTCCCGGTGTGGAGACGACGATGTCCAGCCCGCCGTGCCGCGCCATGACCTGGTCGAGCGCGTCGGCGACCGACGTGGCGTCGGTGATGTCGAGCCGGACTGCATCGGCGACGCCCCCCTCGGCCGCGATCGCCTCGGCCGTCGCGCTGGCGGCGTCGCCGTTGACGTCCAGACAGCGCACGGTCGCGCCCTGACGGGCGCACCCGTGGGCTACGGCCTCGCCGATGCCCGACCCGGCGCCGATGATGGCGGCCACCCGTCCGCCCAGCCCGAAGACCCGGTCGCTCTTCATGACACCTCCATCGACTTGCGGGTTGCCGCCATGACTGCGAGCGTCGCGGTCAGGGCGGCGGCGAGCCCAAGCATTGCCGGGGTGAGCCATGCGACGCCTTCGCTCCCGGCGGTGATCTGGTCCACTGCGACCACCGCCACGCCGGCCGCGATCGACGCGATCGCCTCGGGGGTCCGCACCCGCCGGATATACAGCCCGACGATCACCGGCACGAACAGGCTGACGGCCAGCAGCGTATAGAAGATGCTCAACGCGTCGACAATCGAATCCGAGAATATCGCGATGGCGGTGCCGAGTGTGCCACCGACGATGGCGGCAACGCGGGCGACCCGCACGACCTGCGCATCGTTTGCATCCGGCCGCGCGAAACGACGGTAGAGGTCTCTCGACAGAGACGTCGCCAGCATGAACAGAATCGCGTCGGCCGAGCTGACTTCCGCTGAAAACAGGGCGGCGAGTCCCAGCGCACCGACCAGCGGCGGCAGCGATTCCAAGAGCAAGGTCGGGAGCGCGAGATTCTGGTCGGGCAGGTCCGGCACCAGCATGCGCGCGATCATGCCAAGCAGTGTGAACACCACTGCGAAGACCAGCAGCGCGAGTCCGTTTAGTCCCACGCCTAGCCTGACGGCGCGGTCGTCGCGCGCGGCGTAGACCCGCTGGAGGATCCCGGGTGAGACGATAAACGAGGGACCCAGCATCGCGAGATAGAACCACCCGGATTCGCCACCAGTCCAGAAGCTCCAGAAGCCCTCGATGTCGCGAGTGCCGGCGATGACCTGCGGCAGGCCGCCCACCGACGCCAGGATCATCGGGAACACGACGATGAAGCCGAGCACTAGCACGACCAGCTGCACCGCGTTGACCCAGACCGAGGTCAGCAGCCCGCCGGCGGTGAAGTACACCGTGACCACGATGCCGCCGATGACCGAGCCGACCCAGCGGTCGAGCCCGGTCACGGCGTTGAGGACGAACCCCATCGCGATCAGCTGTGCGGCCAGGATCCCGAGGCTGCCTACCCAGAGGAGCGACGCGATCATGGCTCGCACCTCGCGGCCGTAGCGGTGCTCGAGGAAGTCGCCCACGGTGTGCAGATCCCGCGCCGCGGCTATCTCCCGGAGCCGCGGCCCGACCCAGAACGCGAGCGCCATCGACCCGATTCCGGCCGACCCCACCCACCACCAGGCGCTCAAGCCGTCGCGATACGCGAGGCCGGCGGCGTTGACCGTCGTGCCGGCGCCGAGGTTCGCGGCCAGCAGCGTCGCGAAGATCAGTCCGGGCCCCAGACGTCGCCCGGCGACGAAGAAGTCGCTCGACCCCTGGACTCGGCGGCCGACCCATAGCCCGATCGCCATCAGGAGCGCGGCGTAGAGAAGCAGGATGGTGAGATGGGGACTCACTGGCCGGTCGGGAGATCGCGAGCCGCCGGGTACCCGGGGATGCCGGTCGCGGCGCGAACCGCGCGCACGATCGCTTCCGCCATGACGTCGGCCGCCAGCGCACCGATGGTGGTGAGGTTGGGGGTCTCGGCGTGGAGACCGGTGGCAAGCGCGAAGATGGCGTCACCATCGTTCGGGGTGTGCGAGGGGGCGATCGCCCGCGCGAAGCCGTCGTGCGCCATCTGCGCCATGACGGTGGCCTGGGCCTGTGTAAGCCGGGCGTTGGTCGCGACCACGCCGATCGTCGTATTCTCACCCGGCCGGCCACGGGCGCTCGACCCGGCCCGCAGCAGTCTGCGGGCATCGGCGAGACCCCGGCCGTCCGCGGTCCGGACCCCGGCCACGACCTGCCCGGTGGCCGGGTCGATGACGTCGCCGACGGCATTGACCGCGACCAGCGCCGCCACGACCAGCCCGCCGGGCCCCGTGACCGCCGCCGAGCCGACCCCACCCTTCATCGCCCGTCCGCGGCCACCCGTCTTCCCGATCGTCGCGCCGGCGCCGGCGCCGACGTTGCCCTCGGCGACCGGACCGGTCGTGGCCGCCTCGGCCGCCTGATAGCCGCATTCAGCCGTCGGCCGGATCGTCGGGTCATCGCCGATGCCGAGGTCGAAGAGGATGGCCGCCGGGACGATCGGCACCTTCGCGATGCGTGTGTCGTAGCCGATGTCCCGTTCCGACAGATAGCGCATGACGCCGCTCGCGGCGTCGAGACCGAACGCGCTGCCGCCGGACAGCACCACCGCATGGACCTCTTGGACCGTCTTGGCCGGGTCGAGCAGGTCGGTCTCGCGTGTTCCGGGCGCTCCACCACGGACGTCGACCCCGGCCACGGCGCCCGCCTCGACGAGCACGACGGTGCAGCCGGTCGGTCGCTCGGTCAGGGTATGATGACCGACCTTGATGCCGTCCACGGCGGTCAGTCCGCGGTGGCTCTGTGCGTGGGTGCCGGGGTGGGCCATGAGCCCTCCGGCGAGACAGGCGACTGCGACGACCAGCGGACGCCGCGCTCGGAGCCTCCGGTTCGTCTGGTGCCGCATGGCTCGCGAAGAAGACGGCATGGATTCCCAGTGATGATAGACGATAGCGGAAAGCACGGGTCCTGAAAACGGGGCGCCTGGGTCCTAAGGGATGACGACACAAGTGGTCGACCGAGTCTTGGCCGAGGTGGAGTCGGCGACCGACGAGATCGTCGCCTTTGCGGCCGATCTGGTGCGGGTCCCGACCCTCAATCCGCCGGGAGAGGCCTACGAGACCTGCGCGCACGTGCTCGGTGACCGGCTGCGGGACTGCGGGTTCTGTGTGCGGTATCTCGTCGCCGAGGACCGTCCCGAGCATTCGACCCGGTACCCGCGTGTGAACGTCCTGGGCCGGCGGGACGCGGGTCGCGGCGGACCGGTCGTGCACCTGAACGGCCATCTCGACGTCGTGCCGCCCGGCGAGGGGTGGACCGTGGATCCGTTCGGCGGTCTGGTTCGTGACGACCGGCTGTATGGGCGCGGCAGCACCGACATGAAGGCGGGCATCGCTGCCGCGGTCTACGCGGCCGAGGCGCTGCGTCGAGCCGGCGCGCCGCTGGCCGGCACCGTCGAGGTCAGCGGCACGGCCGACGAAGAGAGCGGCGGGTTCGCCGGGATGGCTTGGTTGGCCGAGCAGGGGCACCTCTCGGCGTCGCGCACCGACTACGTGATCATCCCAGAACCGTTCGGGCCGGAGCGCATCTGCGTCGGGCACCGTGGCGTCTACTGGTTCGACCTGGTGACCACCGGTCGCACGGCCCACGGCAGCATGCCGTTCCTCGGTGTGAACGCCATCGACCAGATGACGGTGGTGCTGGAGGCGATCCGGGAGCGTCTGGTCCCCGGCCTGTCCCAGCGGCGCACGGCGCTTCCGGTGGTGCCAGAGTCGGCCCGGCGGGCCACGCTGAATCTCAACGCGATTGCCGGGGGGCAGACCGGCCCGGCGGCGCAGACACCGTGTGTGCCCGACCGGTGCGTGGCCACCTTCGACCGGCGCTTTCTGTCAGAGGAACGGTTCGAGACCGTCAAGACGGAAGTCGAGCAGGTGCTGGCCGACGTCACGGCCGAGCATCCCGGCCTGCGGTGTGAGCTTCGAGACCGAATGGTGGTCCATCCCGTCCGAACGCCGGACGACGCGCCGCTGGTCGAGGTGTTGTCGGCAGCCGTGGAAACGGTGACCGGCAGCCCGGCCGCGCGGGTTGCCAGCCCCGGTACCTACGACCACAAGCACGTCGCGCGGCTGGCCGGCATCGAGCAGTGTGTCGCCTACGGACCCGGCACCCTCGAGCAGGCGCACCAGCCGGACGAATGGTGTGGTGTCGACGACCTGATACAAGCGACCCAGGTGCTCGCCCTGACCCTGCTGCGCCTCGCCGGCTAAATGACCCTAAGTGCCTACTCGCCGCCCTCGGTTCTGATGCCCTGCCGCTGCCGTTCGGCCAAGCGGGATTCGTACTGCGCGTCCGACATGAACGCGATATCGGTCCAGCCGTGTCCCATCTCGTCCATGGTGCGCGAGCCCCACCCGATCCAGGCCGAGGGATCAGGGTTGTGCCGGTTGTTGACCGTGTTGTCGTGCCACGACACCGTGTGAAGAATCGTGCCCTTCGGGAGCAGGTGTGGCTCCTTGTAGGCGTAGACGATCTGCCAGGTCTGCTCGTAGTCGGTGACGTCGGTCAGCACCTCGCGCCGGCCGTCGACGTGAATCGCCTCGAGCAGCATCCGCTTGCCCCGGAAATGCATATGCGGCTGGAAGCTAAGGACGAGCCCCGCCTGCGGCAACGGCCAGAACCGCTCGTGCCGCGCGATCGTATTTGGCGGAATGCTCATCAGCGCGACGCCGTTCAGCGTGTTGTCGTCGATGAGCGCCCCCGTCGGCATCCGCTCCTCGTGCAGGTCGAGGTCGTAGCCGGCCCGCAGCAGCCGGTCCTCGACCGCCTCACGGTTCAGCTTCCAGTCATGCCCGATGCCGGTCCGGATGCGGTGCGCCGTGACAATGAGCTCGGGCACCTCGCCCTTGGGGTAGAACTTGATGCCGACCTTCTGGCGGTCGATGGTGTCCTCGCCCCAGGGGTGGTAGTGCGGCGCAAATCGGAACAGCCCGCCGGCTGGCAGCTTACGCCCTGTGCCGTCCGGGTAGAACTGACCGGTGCTGCCCATGGCGTACTCGATCAGGTCGATCTCGCGCGTGTTCGACCCCATGCCCAACCGGAACCCCTCGCGGTCCTCGACGGTCTCGGGCACACTGACATAGACGTGCGAGTGATGGACGCAGCAGTAGGCCTCTGGAATGATCTGCACCCACTTCACGTAGCGGTCCTCGGTCAGCCCAGGGTCGACGATCTCGGACGGGTAGAAGTCGGCCCCCTCGGCCGGAATCTTGAACCCTTCCTCCATCTGGACGATGAGGTCCGGCTCGCCGTAGGTCCATTCGTTCAGGTCGGCGAGACCGAGCGGTGGCGGCGCGTCGGCTGGGTTGCCGCGGGGCGCGCCGGCCTCGACCCAGGCCACGATCGTTGCGATCTCGTCGTCGCTCAGCGAGGGGTCGGCAACATACTCGCCAATGCTCCGGTCGATGTGCCAGGGCGGCATCTGACGGGCCACGACGCGGTCCCGGATGGCTCGGGCCCAGGGCCGGGTTTCTGCGTAGGTCAGCAGCGACATCGGGGCGCTCGTACCCGGACGGTGACACTGCTGGCACGACCGCTGGAAGATTGGCAGCACATCGCGCGTGAAGGTGGCGCCATCGTCGGTCTGTCCCGCCGCGGCGGGACCAGGGAAAACGGCGCTCGCAAGCAGGGCGGCGGCGATGACGGCAACGCGTGTCGTGACAGCACCCATAGGGATTCCTCCAGGCTGATGCGACTCGGGCGACATCCGCCAGATTAGCACCAATACGACGCGCTCCGCTTGCACGGAGACGCTGCCCCATGATAAACCGTTTGCCGGAGAGTCGATCGTGCGAAACATGACCGTCTATCGAAGGCGCTCTGTGCCGGCGCTTTTGGCCGTCGTGCTGCTGGCCGGGCCATTCGTCGCTGCGTCGTTCGCGCAGAACGAGCCGGTGTATGCGGTGTATGACGGATTCGTGCTGACCGATGAGGGCTTGCACGTGCTGGCCTTCGCCTATTTCAGCCACAACTTCGAGCCGGTCACTGTGCCGGTCGGCCCACTGAACAGCTTTGGGCCTGCTCCAGCTGATCGCCAGCAGCCCACCACGTTTCTTCCTGGGCATCACCGTTTCCAGTGCGTCATGGTCGTGGGGCCGGATTTCGCAGGTGACCTTCGCTGGACGCTGGACCACGCCGGCACGGCCACGACGAGCAGCGACGACATGCTGCAATACAACTGGGAGTTCGAGGAGCGCTCGGTGCGCAACGTGCTGCGGGACGTCGAGCCGGCCGAGGCGCCGCGGGGCGTCTGCCTGAACCGGTCTCCAACGGTCAGGTTTCTCGGTCTGCGTAACGGGCCCCGAGGGGCCCCGCCGGAGGTCGTCGCCACCGTCGGCGACGAGTTGAAGCTGTTTGGGAGTGTCAGCGACGAAGGATTGCCGCGCGCCGGTACGCTGGTCACCCGCTGGCGGATGCTGGGCGGTCCGGGTACGGTGACCTTCAGTGCCCCGGACGAGCCCCGCACCCTGGCCTCGTTTGATACCCCGGGTGCCTACGAGCTCGAGCTGTGGGCGAGCGACGGGGAAAAGGATGGCAGCAACCGCGTCGCCGTCACCGTCGACCCCGCGCCCTGACGCCTCTACCGGCCTGGTCTGCCTGGCATCCGGCCGGCCATCGCGTCCAGCTCGTCTGCCGTGATCACGTCGTCGCCGTTGGCGTCGACGCGGTCGAACATCCCTCCGGCCTGGGCGGGGATCTCCTCACGCGTGATCCGCCCGTCGCCGTTGGCGTCGAAGGAGCGGAGCCGGGCGATCGGGTCGCCCCGCATTCCGCGACCGCCGCGGCCGGCGCCCGGTCCCATCCGCGCCGGCAGGCTCTCGATCTCATCGGCCTCCAGCACGCCGTCACCGTTCTCGTCCATCCGGTCGAACCGGTCGAGCATCTGCTCGGGCACTTCGCTCCGGGCGACCAGACCGTCATCGTTCGCGTCCCAGCCTCTGATGCGCTCGATCATCGCCCCTGGGCCGCCGCGTCCACCGCGCCCGGCGAACCGCCCGCCACCGCGACCGGCGCCAAACACCCGTCCGGCATCCGGGTCGACCTGCAGGCTGACGGCGTAGCTCTGGGTCACCGGGATGCAGAAGGTGTTGTCGTCGTCACAGGCGTAGTAGGTGACGCTCAGGTCGAACGACGCGGCCGGGTCATCGGTGCTGATGTCGACGAGGAACTCGCGCGGGTCGGCGTCGGCCGGTTCCTCGATCTCCGCGAAGGTGGCGGACGTCGGTGTGATCCCCACACCGTCCGGGGCTGTCACCTCGTATGTCAACGGCGGCGCCAGGTTGTTCCAGTGCATGTGGTAGAGCGGGTCGATGTGAAAACCGAGCAGCAGCTTGCCCTCACCGTTGCGAAGGAACTCGCGGTCGACATCGGCGCGTAGCTTCGTGTAGAACGGCAACTGGGTGCTGTCGAGGTCCGGCTCCACCTTCAACGTCATCATGCGGCCGGGTGGTGTCACGCGTGGCACGATGCCCTTGACCACGGTCGCCACCGGTGGTTCGGATGGCAGATCGAGGTCGGATACTCGTGTCGGGTTCTCCACCGGTCCGATCAGTCGCTCGAGGTCCTCTCGCAGCGCGGTCGGGTCGCTCCACGCGCGTCGCTCCAGAATGCGCCCGTCCGGGTCGATGATGAACTCGGAGTTCGGCATGTCGCCGAGCGCGTGCTTCAGCTCGTTGGTCATCGCGTCGGCGATCCACGGAATACGGGACCCGAGCTGCCGCTCTGCTTGCTCGACGTGCATCAGCCGCTCTTCCAGCGTGTAGGGGTCGACGTAGTGGTCGAGCTCGGGATGGGCGAGCTGCTTGTACAGGTAGAAGAACTGGACGCCCTCTGGCGTGTAGTCGCGTTCGATCGTCTCCACCCGGGAGACGTTGGCAAGAAACGGCGGTCAGGTGAGACAGCCGAGAATGAGCACCGCGAATCGACTGTTCAGCAACGCTGGCAGGCGCGACTCCTGGCCGTCACGGTCGTAGACCGCCAGGTTGGGCATCAGCTCGCCGACGGCGGGCGCGCTCGCTTCGAAGTTCCGGATGAGCCTGCCGCGACCGTCCGCACCACCCGGTTGCGCCGCCGCTGTCGTCGCCAGGCCGAGGGAGAACGCCAGGGCGAGCAGACTCGTCGTTCTTGGTTGGAGCATCGGTGTGCTTCCGACTCGTGGCAGCGGACCCGGCCCCCGCGGTCGGACGTGACATGTGGAGGACGTGGCCGAACCGCGGTTCACCACCCCTCCATGATACAAGAGACCCCGTGACGCGGCGCTTTCTTCCCCGAACTAGACCCGCACCTTCAACAACGACGGGTGTCACGAGAACCAGACCTGCTGGGTTGACCAGCTGGACGGGTCGGCACGAGCTGATCGCCTATATTTTCAGGGCTTGACGCGGCTGTACACCGCCTGGAGCACACGCTGGCCCGGCTCCTCTGTTGTGGTTGCCGGCCTAGACGGGCTACACTTCTATAATCTGTCCTGGATTTCAGCGACCGACGCCCGATCGATTCGTTTCGAAAAAGAGGTTACGTGCGCGTATATATCGTCAACCCGAGTCATTTTTCCTTCGGGACCGGCTTCATCACCCCGCGCTGGCTCTACGTGCTGGCAGCGTCCACTCCCGCCAAGTGGGGTGACCCCGTCCTGAGTGACGAGGGGCTCGAGCCGTTCGACGTCGAGCAGCTCGAGAAGGGTGACGTCATCGGTATCGGGCTCCACACGGGCAACGCTTTGGTCGGCTACGAGCTCGGGCTGCGTGCCCGCGAGCGCGGCGCCTGGGTGGTGTACGGCGGCAGCCACCCCACCTTGTATCCGGAAGAGGCCCACGAGCGGGGCGGTGCGCATGCCGTGGTGAAGGGCGACGGCGACGTCGCGTGGGGCGAGGCGATCGAGGACTGCGCCAACGGCGGGCCGAAACGGATCTACGACGGTGGGCACGTGGACGGCGGCAAGTTCCAACCGGCAAGGTGGGACCTGCTGCCACGCGAGAAGTACGCCTGGGCGTCGGTGCAGACGGTGCGCGGGTGTCCAAAGCACTGCTCGTTCTGCTCGGTGTGGCGCACCGACGGGCAGGAGCCCCGTCAACGCCGGGTCGACCCGGTCATCGGGGAGATCGTCGAGCTGCGGCGGATGGGGTTCCGGTTCATTGCGCTGGCCGACGACAACTTCTATCCGGTCACGCTGGACGACCTCAGGATGGCGGACCGTCGCGCGGACAAGACCCGGTTCAACGAGCTCAAGGCGCTTCGCGACGAACGGTTCGAGTTGATGGAGCAGATGTCGAAGCTGCCCGATGATCTGGTGTTCTTCACCCAGATCACGATGGAGGCGGCCGAGGACCCGGAGTTTCTGCTGGCGATGAAGAAGGCCCACATCATGGGTGCCCTGGTCGGTGTCGAGGCGGTCACGCCTGAAGGGTTGAAGGACGTCTACAAGGACTTCAACCTCGTGGGTGAGGAGCTGGTGGACCGGCTCAGGCTGTTCAAGAAGAATGGCGTCCACATTCTCGGCTCGTTCATCTTTGGTCTGCCGAGCGACCGGCCCAGCACGTTCTTCGCCACGGCGGACCTGGCCAAGCGCGCCGACATCGCGTTCGCCCAGTTCGTGACGCTGACGCCGTTCCCGGGCACACTGGATTTCGAGAAGTGGGAGCGCGAGAAGGGCGACGACATGCCGACGGTCGATGGCATCCCGTGGTCGCGTCACTGGCTGATTCCGCAGGCGAAGCGGCCGAAGCTGCTGACACCGCACCCGGTGATGTCGCCCGAGGAGATCCGGAAGGGCACCGACGAGGTCTGGGAGAACTTCTACAGCGTCAGGGCCTCCTGGAAGCGCTCCGATGTGGTGAAGTCACTCAGGTCGCGTCTCATCTTCGTGCTCGCCTCGAAGGCCATTCTGCACGGGTTCGGCAAGACCGGCCTGTCGACCGACAGTGCACGCGCCGACCGCGCGTCGAAGTGGGCGGGCCTCGGCTTTTCCCTCCTCCAGAAGCTGATGGCGGCCAAGCCGATGCCCGACCTGCAGGTGCCCACCGCATAGGTTTTCCTGGCGAGGCGCCCGCCTGAGCTGCGGTGCTCCTCGGTCACAGCCCGCCTGGCTGCTCACTCGTCGCGCCTTGTCAGCGAACGCCTCGCCAGGAAAACCGACCTGCCTCGTTTTCTCGAGTAGTGGTGCGTGGTGTATTGTGGTCATCCGATTCCGGATCATCAATGCGCCTTCATGTGGAGGATGTCCCTCATGTTGCTCACTCGACTCTTGCCGACCCGCGTGTTCGTCCTGCTGCTCCTGCTCGGTCTGGCGTTTCCCGGGCTCGCCGCTGCACAGGACCAGCCGCCGGACGACGACCAGGAACAGACGGCGGAGGGTGACGATGCTGACGAGGACGATGACAACGATCGACCGCGTCGAGGCCGCGATCGGGACGGCATCCAGCCGTATGACGAGGTCATCACCGACGAGGCGGAGACCGACGAGGGGGTCTTCACGGTGCACCAGCTCGACGACAAGGTGTTCTACGAGATCCCGGAGGCGGAGCTCGGGAAGGAGTTCCTCTGGGTCAGCCAGATCGCCCGGACCACACAGGGCGTCGGCTACGGCGGTCAGTCGCTCGGCAATCGGGTCGTGACCTGGGAGCGCCAGGGCGACCGTGTGCTGCTCAAGAGCGTGTCCTACGCCATCGTGGCCGATGACGAGGATCCGATCGCCAGGGCGGTCCAAGCCGCCAACAACGACACGATCATCAAGGCGTTCGACATCGAGGCGCTGTCGGAGTCGGGTGCGCCGGTCATCGAGGTGACGTCGCTGTTCAATACCGAGGTGCCGGAGTTCAGCGCGCGGTCGCGTCTGCAGGCGCGTGGGTTCGCGCGCGACCGGTCCTTTGTCGAGGAGGTGGTGTCGTTTCCCGAGAACATCGAGGTGACGACCACCCACACCTATACCGTACCGCCGCCCTCGGGCTCGCAGACCGGGCCGAGGACTCAGAACCGTCGCGGCATGCGCCCCGGCAGCGCGACCGTCGTGCTGCACTACAGCATGGTGAAGCTGCCCGAGGAGCCGATGCAGCCCCGGCTCTTCGACGAGCGGGTCGGGTATTTCTCGGTGCGACAGATCGACTACAGCCGAGACGAGCACCGGTCGCCGAATCGGCGCTTCATCACACGGTGGCGGCTCGAGAAGCAGGACCCGGACGCCGCGGTCTCCGACCCGGTGACGCCGATCACCTACTGGATCGACCCGGCCACTCCGACCAAGTGGGTGCCCTACATGAAGAAAGGGGTCGAGGCCTGGCAACCGGCGTTCGAGGCGGCCGGGTTCAGCAACGCCGTGATCGCCAGGGAAGCCCCGTCAGTCGAGGAAGACCCCGACTGGAGCCCCGAGGACGCCCGATACTCGGTCATCCGCTGGCTGCCTTCGACCACCGAGAACGCCTCCGGGCCGCACGTCCATGACCCACGCACCGGTGAGATTCTCGAGACCGACATCCAGTTTCATCACAACGTGATGAATCTTGTGCGCGACTGGTATTTCGTGCAGGTCGGGCCGCTCGACCCGCGGGCCCAGACGCTGCCGCTGCCCGACGAGCTGATGGGCGAGCTGCTGGCCTACGTCGTTACCCATGAGGTGGGGCACACGCTCGGGTTCCAGCACAACATGAAGGCCAGCTCGCTGTATCCGCCGGAGAAGGTCCGCGACCCGGAGTGGGTCAAGACGATGAGCCACACACCCACCCTCATGGACTACTCGCGGTTCAACTACGTGGCGCAGCCGGAGGACGGCATCGCGGTCGAGGACCTGATTCCGAAGATCGGGCCCTACGACAAATGGGCGACGATGTGGGGGTACAAGCCGATTCCGGGCGCCGCCAGCGCCGACGACGAGAAGACGACCCTCGACGCGTGGTCGCGTCAACAGGACGAGACGGCGTGGTATCGCTTCTCGACGCCCGGCTCGCGGAACGCCGACCCCGGCCAGCTGACCGAGGCGGTCGGTGACGCCGACGCCGTGCAGTCGACAGCGCTGGGGCTGAAGAACCTCGAGCGCGTGGCGGCGATGCTGCTCGACGCGACCAATGCGCCGGGGGACCCCTATGACGACCTGAATGAGCTGTATGGACGCCTGGTCGGTCAGTGGGCGACCGAGATGAACCACGTCGCCGCCGTCGTCGGCGGCGTCACCTCGCAGCAGAAGCACTTCGGGCAGGACGGTGTCCGGTTCACGACGATCCCGCGTGAGACCCAGGCCGGGGCGGTGGCGTTCCTGAACGACCACGTGTTCACGACGCCGATGTTCCTGGTCGACCCGGAGATTCTGCGGCGGATCGAGCCGGTGGGGGTGCTGGACCGGATCCGGACCAGCCAGGCACGCGTGCTCCGGACCTTGCTGAACAGCGCCCGGCTCGCGCGGCTGGTCGAGCAGGAGGCGATTGAGGGCGACGCGGCCTACGCGCCGACCGACTTTCTCGCCGACTTGCGCGGCGGTCTGTGGCGCGAGCTGGCCGAGGTGGAAGTGGAGATAGACGCCTATCGCCGCAACGTGCAGCGGACCTATCTGGACCTGATCGACGACCGGCTGAACGGTCCCTCACCGGCCCAGGACGACGCGCGGCCGTTCCTCCGTGGCGAGCTGCGCGCTCTGGATCGCTCTATCGCCGCGGCTCTGGCGCAGGTGTCGGACCGGGCGACGCGCCTGCATCTCGAGGACGTCCAGGATCAGATCGTCAAGACCCTGGACCCGCCGGCCCGGGCGTCCGCGCCGTCCGGCGGCGGGTCGGGCCGGGCGTTCGACGACGTGAATCTGGTCGGCACTCTGGTCGACCCGTGGTCCGGTCTGGCCCAGGCCGGCGAATCGTGCTGGCCTGACTACGCCATCCGGGTCAACCACCCGTAGCCCCGCGATTGCGGGACCTGCGCGCTCCAGCTTCTCCCTCTCCCTCTCCCTCTGGGAGAGGGAGAGGTGAGGGTTACGGAAAACTGCGGCCAACCGCCGCGTAATACAATCCCCAGCTAGTTTCCTACCACGGCTCGTGTCTGCCGGAGGCCACGCTATGGATTGGCTCTTCAACCCCGAGATCTGGATCGCCCTGATCACCCTCACCATTCTCGAGATTGTCCTGGGTGTAGACAACATCATCTTCATCTCGATCCTGTCCGCCAAGCTGCCGGCGCGGCAGCAACGGCCGGCGCGGCGTCTCGGTTTGGCGCTCGCGATGTTCGTGCGGATCGGGTTGCTGCTGTCCATCAGCTGGATCATCCGGCTGACCGAGCCGCTGTTCGCGGTGGCAGGACATGACTTTTCCGGTCGGGATCTGACCTTGCTGGTCGGCGGGCTGTTCCTGCTCGCGAAATCTACCTACGAAATCCACGACTGTCTGGAGGGAGACGAGGGCCACAGGTCGGCGCAGGTCACCGCGTCGTTCGCCAGTGTTCTCTTGCAGATCCTGGCCCTCGACGTGGTGTTCTCGCTCGACTCCGTGATCACGGCGGTCGGGATGGTGGAGCAGGTCGGGGTGATGGTTGCCGCGATCGTCATCGCGGTCGGGGTGATGTTGCTCTCGGCCGAGGCGATCAGCGCGTTCGTGAACGAGCGGCCGACGGTCAAGATTCTCGCGCTGAGCTTCCTGCTGCTGGTCGGATTCTCTCTGGTGGCGGAGGCGTTCCACCAGGAGGTCCCGAAGGGCTATCTGTATTTCGCGATGGCGTTCTCGGTGTTCGTCGAGCTGGTCAATCAGCGGGTCCGGCGCCAGGCGCCGGTACGTCTCAAGAAGGCGTACACAGATTAGCAGCTGCACTGCGGGGGATCGCCGCCCATCCCCGACTCTTCGTAACGTCTAGTATTTGCCTGGCCTCTTGTAATCCCGGTATAGACACCGCAACCGACCCGAAAGGACGCGCAGGCCGTCAGGCCTGCGTGGCAAGGCGGAAGCCTTGCCCCACTGATGCCGACACTAAGGGCCCACGCAAGAGACGTCGTTTGAAAAAGCGGGCGAATGCGGCTATCGTCCCGGGAAACCGATGAGCATTGCGAAACTTGCCATCCTGGTTGCTCTCGGAACGGCCGTTGCGTGTGGCGACCGCACGCCGCCGGTTCTTGGTGAGGTCACGCTCGCGCAGCCGAGCGAGCACACCCCGCTCGCCGCGTTGCTCACCTTCTCGACGGACGAGCCGGGTCGGGTCTCGCTCGAGATCGCTGATGGGGACAGGACGTGGAGCGTGACGCCCGTCGACGATTATCACACCGACCATGAGATTCCGGTGCTTGGCCTGAGACCGGATCGTTCGCACGACGTGACCGTGGTCGTGTCGGACGAGGCGGGCAACGAGTCGTCGGCGCCACCGGTCACGATACGCACCGACCCGCTGCCCGAGAACTTTCCGCCGCTCGACGTCAGGGTCAGCAAGCCCGCGGCGATGGAGCCCGGGGTGACCCTGTTCGGGATGTTTCGCTGGCCCGATGGTGGGCGCCCCGACCAGACCTTCGGTCTGCTGATCGCGGTCGACGAGGCGGGCGACGTGGTCTGGTATCACCGGACCGACGAGGCGGCGTTGCTTGCGATCCGGCTCCAGAACGGCAATCTCCTCTACAACACGTCACCCGGGGGTGCGAGAGGAGCGCTTGTCGAGATCGACCTGCTGGGCAACGTGAAGCACACGTGGCGGTCCAGAGCAGTCTCGGCGGAGGGTCTGGAAGACGCCATCCTGGTCGACGTCGACTCGATCCACCATGACGTGCTGGAGTTGCCGTCCGGCAACTTCGCGGTGTTCAGCTCCGAGATCCGCACGTTCGAGAACTACCCCACCAGCGACGAAGACCCGGCCGCGCCTCGCGGAACCCAGGAGGTCGTCGGCGACATCGTTGTCGAGTTCGCGCGCGATGGCACCCTCGTCAACCAGTGGTACCTGCTCGATCTGGTGGATCCCTACCGGCTCGGATACGGCTCGTTGGACACGGGGTTCTGGCGCATCACCTACCAGGCGCTGATGGAAGACGAGCCCGACGTTGTCGATTGGGCGCACGCGAACGCGCTGTTCTACGATCGTGTCGAGGATGCGTATCTCGTCGCCCTCCGGCATCAGGATGCGATCGTCAAGCTCGATCGGGCGACGGGTCAGGTGGATTGGATCCTCGGTCCACACAGCGGCTGGAACGCACCGTGGGGCGAGCTGTTGCTGCAACCGCGCGGCGACATGGCGTGGGCGTATCACAGTCACGGGCTGGAGGCGACGCCGCAGGGGACCTTGCTGATGTACGACAACGGCAACGACCGGGCCAGCGCGTTCGAGGCGCGGCTGCCGGGCTCGGACGCCTTCAGTCGAGCCGTCGAATTCGAGGTCGACGCTGAGGCGAGGGAAGTACGGCAGGTCTGGTCGTATCAGGGCTCGGAGGGCGAGCCGTTCTATTCGTCTTTCCTGAGTGACGCCGACTGGCTCCCAGTGACGGGGAACGTGCTCATCACCGATGGCGCGCGCGTCACTGAACTCGAGGGTGACCAAGGGGACAATGACGACTTGCCTGACCACCAGTGGGCGCGCATTCTCGAGGTGACGCACACCGCACCCGCCGAAACGGTGTTCGAGCTGGTGATCGACGACGACCCGCCGTCGGGATGGCGGGTATATCGTGCGGGACGATTGCCGAGTCTGTATCATGAGCAATAGACTGGCGCGACCGCCGTATAGGGGAAAAGAGCGATGACGATGAGTGCGATAGCGAGAACCGGTGCCGTCGCGGTGTGCCTCGGGCTGTTCGCGGGGGGTGCCTCCGCCCAAGACGTGACGTATACGGAGGACGTTGCGCCCATCTTGATGCAGCACTGCGCCACCTGTCATCGGCCGGGCGAGGTCGCCCCGATGTCGCTGCTGACCTACGAGGACACCCGCCCGTGGGCACGATCGATCGCACAGGAGGTGGGTCAGAAGCGGATGCCTCCCTGGCATGCAGCAGCGGGCCTGCGGGAATACACCAATGACCGCAGTCTCGACGCCGCCCAGATCGACGTCATTCAGCGGTGGGTCGCGGCCGGTGCGCCACGGGGCGACGACGCCCTGCTGCCGCCGGTTCCCACGTTCAACGACGGCTGGCAGCTTGGAGAGCCCGACCTCGTGCTCGCCTGGGAGGCTCCGTATCAGATCGAGGCCGACGGCGACGACGAGTATCGGTGTTTTGTGCTCGACCCCAAGTTCGAGGAGGACCAGTGGGTCGACGTCGTCGAGGTGCTCCCCGGCAATCGAACCACGGACCACCACATCGTGATCTATATCGACCAGGCTGGGGCGACCGCCACCAAACTGGATGAGGCCGAGCCGGGAGAGGGTTATACCTGTTTCGGCGGGCCCGGGCCCGGCTTCTTACCCTACATGGTGCCCGGGTGGGGGCCTGGATACGTTCCATCGGAGACGCCGGCCGGATCGGGGTATCTCCTGGAAGCCGGGGCCAAGATTATCGTGCAGGTGCACTATCACAAGACCGGCAGCCCTGAAGAAGATCTGACGCGGGTAGGACTGCGATTCGCCCGGAGACCCACACAGCGGGTGCTCTACAACGGCTATGTGCTGGGCCTCAGTCTGCAGATTCCGCCCGGAGACGCGAACTACGTTGTCACAGGACGCACTCCGGTCCGCGAGGACATCACCGTCCACTCGATTGTGGCGCACATGCACTACCTCGGCAAAGCCATGGATATCTGGGCGACCTTGCCCGACGGCACACGCGTCGACCTGGTCACGGTGCCCCGATTCGACTTCTACTGGCAGACCGATTACCTGCTGGCCGAGCCTCAGCGGCTGCCCGAAGGTTCGGTGATGCACATGCAGGCGACCTTCGACAATTCACCCGAGAGCCCGTACCAGCACTCGGATCCCCCGCGGCTCGTCACCTTCGGCGAGCAGACGACCGACGAAATGGCCGTGGCCGTGTTCTTCCACACCCGTGACGCACAGAACATCAGTGTCGGCTCCACGTCGCCGTAGCGCCCCGCAGTCGCGCAGCGGACCCTCCCGCTACGGTTGCTGGCCTTCGGTGGTGCCGCGACCGTTGAGCACCACCTCGTCCGCGGTGCCGTAGTAGATGCCGTTGAAGATCAGCTTGAACGTGCCGTGCGGCTGTGCGCGGTTGGTCACTTCGGGCCCGTAGAGGAACAGCTTGCCCTCGCCCACGGTGGCGTCGACGACCCCGACTCCGCCGTCCAGATAATGCTGGCCCCAGGCCCAGCCGCTGCGGAGCGGCTCGGCGTCGGCGAACCAGGCGACCGGCGTGACGCCGCGCCGCGCCGCCTCCGGCCCCAGACGGAAGACCGGGCTGTTGTTGAAGAAGACGTCGACCTCGTCACCCAGCCCGAAGGCCAGCGGGTTGGTGTTGTCCACCCGCATCCGCAGCACCGAGCCGGGGATGTAGTAATCGTCACGACCGAGCCGCTGCTCGCCGCCGCCCGGCAGCTTCTCCACGAGGTGGTTCGTCAGCGGCAGCTCGAGGTGACCGCCAAGGCTGGTCGAGCTGCCGATGGCCAGCAGCGTCCCGCCCCCCTCGACGAACGCGCGCAGCTCGGGCACCGTCTCGCTTACCGTCAGGGTGCCGAGCCAGGCGTGGAACTCCGCCGGAACGGTCTCACGTGTCGGCGTGAAGCCGCGCCGGTCGTCCTCGGCCGCACGGTCCTGCTCGGGAACGCCGCCGGTGACGAAGATCAGCACGTCGTAGGCCGAGGCGAGGTTGCCGGCGTCGAGCGTCTGCGGGAACACCTGTTCGAACGGGAACTCGAACTCCTCGAGAATCCAGCGGAGCCAGCCTGACGGCATCGAGCCGCCGTAGCGGTCCCAGAGCCCGATGCGGACCGGCCGGAGCTTGAGCGCCGACCCGGTTGGTGGCTCCTTCACCCCGATGAACGTCAGACCGAGCTCGGTGGCCGCGACCCGCAGCGTGTCCACGGTCGTGCGTCCCCTCGGGATGTACATCGTGCCGGGGCCACGAGTCGCCCCGGCCGCCTCGGTCGGCTCCCGCAGCCAGTAGACCTCCTCCTCGGTGGCCAGCAGCCGGTTCACCGCGACGAAGGCATCGTTGGGTTCGTGACTCAGCAGGAACCCGGCCGCACCGGTGGCCAGCAACACCCGCCCCGGCGGTGGAGCCTGGACGTCACTCAGGATCTCGAACGGACCGTCGAACGGCCCGAGGATCCGGTCGAGCTCGATCCCCATCTGATAGGCGAGCGTCCACCCGGCGTTGTCGTACGGCGGGATCGGTGGGCCCCCGGGGTACTGAAAGTCGTTCGGGTGATCCTGTGGCTCGAACATGTCGAGCACGTGCGGGCGGAACGCCTGCGCCGTTCGGATCACGTAGGAGCCGGCGCCGTATTCCGCGCCACCGACCTCGAAGGCGGTGCTGGCCCGGTGCACCGTCACGCCGTTCTTGATCAACGCGTTGACGAACTTGGTCGCGGTCAGAAAGTCCGGCTGGTCGGCGGGCAGGATGTAGCCGCGGGGATCCCGCAGCGCCGGGTCCCGCAGGTCGTCGAAGAACCGGAGCGGCGCCCCACGCCGCCGGCCCTGCCCGGTCGTGTCGTCCGGGCCCGCGTCGGCAATGGCGGTCTGCACCTGTGCGACGCGGCTGGGGGAGATGGTCCAGGTATCCTGGGACCCGCGCTCGATCGAGTTCCGCCCCATCCGGTAGATGTTGAAGAGAAACTGCTCGCGGTGCCGCGACGCCACGTCGAGCACCGCCCGGTTGGCGCTCATCGAGTACTCGATCGACTGCCGGAAGTGCCACGGCTGCGGCGCGATCGGATACGGGGTGTCGACGCTCGGGAGCTGTCGTTCGGGTAGGAACGGGATCTCGATCGGGGTCGGGTTGCCGATCATCTCGGTGAGCAGCCCGAGCATGTTGTGGAAGTACGGCGTCGTGCGTAGCCCGCCGTTCCACCAGGTCGAGTAGGTCCCGCCGCGGGTCATGGTGGCGCCCGGTTTGCCTTCGACCGCGAACCGGCTGTGCATCGACGCGCCGATGAGGTCGAGCCCGAGCGGAATCAGCGGGTCATACACATAGTTGAACGGCCCGCGGAACGGCGGCGCGAACAGCACCGCCCCGGCCGGTCCTGACTGGTGGTGGTTGTAGACGATTTGCGGGAACCACTCGCGATACAGCACCCGGTTCATGTTGGTGGTTTCCGGTTGCACCGACATGTAGAAGTCGCGGTTGTTGTCGTGCCCGACATACTTCTGATAGAGACGCGGCAACCCCCTGGTCGTCCGCTGCTCCGGGTCCGGCTCCCGCAGGTACCAGTCGGCCACCAGATCGTGCCCGTCCGGGTTGCAGTGCACGGCCAGCAGGATGACGTCGTCGAGGAACCGCAGCGTCTCCGGGTCGGTACCGCTGACCATCTGGTAGACCAGCTCGATCAGCTGCTGCGCCCCCAGGACCTCCGTGGCGTGCAACCCGCCGTCGATCCAGACCACCGCCTTGCCCTCGGCCGCCAGCACCCGTGCCTCGTCGTCGCTCAGCCCCTCGGCGCGCGCCAGCCGCTGCGCGATCTCCTGATACCGGTCCAAAAGGCGGTGGTTCTCCGGCGACGTGATGATCGCCATCCACTGGTCCCGGCCCTCGGCGGTCTGCCCGATCGACTCCAGCCGCATCCGGTCCGACTCGCGCGCCAGCGTCTGCCAGTAGCCGGTCAGCTGCGCGTAGGTGGCCAGCTGGTAGTCGGCGCCGATCTGGAAGCCAAATGCCTCCTCGGGCGTCGTGACCTCCACCTGGGCGCCGACGGGCGCCGCGGTCAGCCCGAGCCCCAGGATGAGACTGAGACCCGCCATCGTTTGTGCGAAGAGCGTCATGGAGCTAGGTTAGACCCTGCCGCACCTGGTCACAACCCCGCGGGTCGTGTGGCTGCTCTGTCATGGCGTGCGCTCCTGCTCGAGACCGAGATGTCTTCCCACCGCGACATCGGAGCGTGTGAGAAAGGTTTCGTCGTCCCCCGCGTAGCGAGGCTCTACTCCGCAGGGCGCTCCGGTTTCTCCCTCTCCTGCCTGCCTGAGCGGGGCGCGTCGTGGCGTTGTCGAAGGGGGAAAGGGCGCGGGTGAGGGCCACGGCTAGGGCACCAGCACGCCTGACACCCACCACCCGACAATGCCGACTGCCAGACCGAGGATCGTGTCCACCGCGTAGTGGTAGCGGCCGATGACGGTGGCCAGGGCGATGGCGAGCGCGCCCGCCACCAGGACCGGGAGCAGGCCCGGCAGCAGCTCGCCCACGACCAGGGCAGCGGCCAGTGCCGTCGCCGCATGACCGCTGGGCAGGGTGTTGACCTGGACCGACACCCGGTCGAGCACCGCCATGTTCAGCCGTCGGAGCGCGAGCGATCGCTGGTCGATCGGGCCGGCGGGCTCGATGGACCGAGGCGGTCGGGTGTGCAGCCAGGGCAGTATGCCGTAGCAGCCGAACGAGGCGACGAGCACCGCGACCCAGAACCGGTCGGCCTCCGCGCGCAGACCGGCGGCGTACAGGAGGCCGAGGGTGGCGGGGATGAACGGGTAGGCGCACAGGTAGGCCAACTCGAGCAGCTCGAGCAGCGCCCGCGGCGCCCGCCGCACCAGCGGCGCCAGACGGGTGAGGGCGAACAGCCGCTGGTCGAGCTGTAGTAGACGGTCTTCGACAGCACGCATCGGATGCGTAAAGAACAGCCCGCACAGCCAGTAGGCCTGCAGCAGGTACAAGGCAGGCACCCAGTCGCGCGCCACTTGCATCGGCAACCGCAGCCGCAGTTGCGACAACATCACCACCAGCCCGACACAGACCAGTCCGACCAGCAGCACCCGGGCGCGCCGTCGACCAGACACCGGGAATAGCCGCGCCAGGACGACGAGGTAGGTGAAGAAGCCGCAGACGATCTATTCGGAGATGCGCACCGTTTCATCCTCGCAGCGTCACCCGCGGCACGCAACCCGTGGGGCGAGCCATCCGTCTCACGTCGTAGCTCGCAAGGGCAGGTCATGCCCGACGCGCCACACCGATGGCGGGTTTGATCAGCCAGAGGTTCCCAACGATCCGCCCGAGCAGGATGGCCGTTGCGGCCGCCACCGCGCCGACCCACGACAGCGAGTGGATCGTGACCGCGAGCACGGTGACAACCGTGGCGACCTCGGCGACCGACGCCCAGGTGATCGACGTCGTCTCGCGTGCGTGCACCAGCACGGCACGCTGGAACGCCATCCACACCGAGCCGACTGGAAACAACGCCAGGATCTGCACCGGCCGGAACGCGAACGCCGAGAGCTCGGGGGTCAGCCCGGAGATGTCCAGGAACCAGATGGACGCCAGCGGGGTATAGGCGATGAGCCCGAGTCCAGCCGCTGCGGTTACGGCCAGCCCGCACGCGAAGTTCCGGATCTGCCGATAGTGCTGCCGCCGGTCGCCGAGCAGGGCGATCCCGACCTCCTGATAGGAGAGTCCCAGCGCTCTGAAAATGAAGGTCAGCCCGTGGACAACCGGCAGCACCGCCAGGGACTGGAGCGCGAACCGGCTTTGTCCCATGAAGAACGTGACCATCGGCTGGACCGCCATCGCGAGCACGGAGGTCAGGGCCAGCGGCAGGTAGAAGCTGGCGATCGCCCCCAGCGTCAGCGGGGTCGTGCTCGCCCGCTCTAGTTGTCCGTCGAGCAGCTTCGAGACGATCTCACGGGTCATCCAGCGGCTCGCCACCGCCTCGACGACCACGCCGACGGCCAGCGCCGCCGCTCCGACATGGACACCCTGGAGAGAAGGGATCCGTGAGACCACCAGCGCCACGATCGACATGGTGACCAGCCGCAACACCGTCCCATAGGCGACGCGGCGGGTCAGGTTGTGGCTGATCAGCAGGCCCTGCTGGAACCGGCGGTACCCGATCGCGACCGGCCAGGGGAGCATGATGGCGAGGCCCTGGTGGGTCAGGCGTGCGACCTCGGGTGGCAGCCCGACCATGTCGGCGATCCAGGCGAAGACCGGCGGCAAGACGACGACCAACTGGGCGCCCGTCAGGATCGCGCCGAGACCGTAGGCGAAGCGGCGCAGTGCGAGGTAGCTGTGCCGGCTCCGGACGAGCGCCGTCGCCGCGGTCATCAGCATGATGACCGGTGCTTCGATGATGATAGCGAACGCGAAGGCGACCCCGAAGGCAGCGAGGTTTTCGGTCGGTCGATCGAGGCGCGCGATGATCGCGGCCAGATACGGGCCCTCGACGGCCATCATCAGCCAGGTGCCGGCGAGGGGCAGCCAAAACAGGAAAATCTGCCGGTAGGTGAGCGTCGAGCCGTGCATGCCGAGCCGTTGATGTTATCCGACGTACTGGCCCCCCTTGCCAGCCGGGCGCCTCGCCACCCTCGGTGCGTCACCGTAACTACGACCGGGGCCAGTACACAAGAAACGGGATGCCCGCGTCTGGCGGGCATCCCGTGGCTGTTCCCGACTCGGGGGATAACCCCGGGCGTCGTGCCGCTCGGTTACTGGATCGGGGAGGCGCCGGCGGGGGCACCATTCTGCGTCACGGCGACGGTCGCCGTGGAGGTGTAGACTGTGCCGCCCTGGTTGGTCCCGAAGAAGCGCACGCCGCCGCCCGATGACGGGGCCGCGCCCGCGAAGTAGGTCGAGACGGTCGCGCCCGCGGCGACGCCGTTACAGGACGCCGGCGCCCCGGGGACCGTCGTGCCGGGGGTCAGGGCTATCGTGTAGCTGCTCTTCATCGACGGGTCGGTGCTGAGGTCGGTCCCGACGAAGCCGTCGCCGCCACCCACCGTCGGGGGGGTCGCGAGCGAGACGAGGCTGGGCGCGTAGAACCCGCTGCCGCAGCTGGCCGCGTAGGTCGACTGGGCCGAGCTGATGGCGCGCAGTGACCCGATCGAGGAGGCCTCGTTGCCCGCCATGCGAGCCCGCAGCAGGCCCGGCACGGCGATGGCCGCGATGATGCCGATGATGGCGACGACGATGAGCAGTTCGATGAGGGTGAAGCCCTTGGTGTTGCTCCGCATGGTCCGTCTCCTTGTGGCCGAATCAGCTCGGCCAGGTGTGATGCTTCCGTGATGGGCGTTCCGTGTTCACTGCCAACAAGTGAAGCAAATGCAATGCCAGAATAGATATATTTACATAAGACATTTACGTACAGTAAGTTACAGAATACATGTGATCTGTGGACAACATTTTAAGACACATAACGTCATTAAAATGACCAATATTTTGTCAATTAGTGACAAATAATGTCTAGATGAGCGCAAGACGATGCGGCTGGGCTGTGCGCTAAGCGACCGGCATTGCCGGAAGCCGGCGGAACAGACGCACGAGAAGGCCTAGCGAGACGAGGAACAGCAGCGACCCCAGGAAGAACGGGGCGCCGGGCAGGATGACCGGCGCGGCGGCCGATGTGAAGAAGCTGAATAGTCCGGCCGTGAAGATGAGCGGCGAGAAGATGGCGGTCAGGCTGGTCAGCGACGTGAATGCTGCGTGAATCTTCCCCTGCTCGGAGGGGAGCACTGTGCCGGCCACCAGCCCTTGAATCGTCGGGAGTGCAACACCCGCCAGCGCGCCGAAGACGATGATGACCGACACCATCCAGCCCTGACTGGCGAGACCATAGGCCAGAAACGCCAGCGTCGACACCGTCAGGCCCAGCGTGATCGACCGGCGTTCGCCGATCCGTGCAACGATCGGTTTGATCAGCAACCCCTGGACCAGCACCGCCATCACCCCGACCAGCCCCAGCGTCAGCCCGTTGGTCAGCAAGTCCCATCCGTAGCGGAACCCCGTGTATAGGATCCAGACGTTCTCGAGCCCGCGCTGTGCCATCGTCGCAAAGAGAAACGCGACCGCCAGCCCGGCCACGAGCGGATAGGTACCCAGCCGCCGCAGACTGGCCAGCGGGTTCATCTTCCGCCAGGAAACGGTGCTGCGATGTTCGGGCGCGAGCGATTCGGGCAGGACGAAGAACCCGTAGAGCCAGTTGACCAGTGCCAGCCCGGCCGCGACGAAAAACGGCAACCGCAGGCTGATGGCGCCCAGTAGCCCGCCCAGCACCGGTCCGAAGATGAAACCCAGGCCGAAGGCGGCGCCGACGAAGCCGAAGTTCTGGGCTCGGGTCTGGGGTGTCGAGACGTCGGCGATGTACGCGTTGGCGGTGGTGATGCTGGCGCCCATGATGCCCGCGATGATGCGCCCCAGGAACAACCAGCCGATGCTCGGGGCCCATCCCTGGATGAGGTAGTCGATGCCCAGGCCGAAGAGCGACACCAGGATGACCGGTCGCCGGCCATACCGATCCGACAGCGCGCCGAGGACCGGCGCGCACAGAAACTGCATCGTCGCGTAGGTGGAGATGATGACGCCGTAGTAGACCGCGGCCTGTACATTATTCCCGCCCAGGAACTCCCTGATGAGCACCGGCAGGATCGGGACGATGATGCCGATCCCGAGGATATCAATGAACAGCGTCACGAGAATGAAGGCCATCCCCGCCTGACGTGTCCGCGCTCCGAATGCCATGTATCAGGGTGATGAGAACTCCCTCTCCCTCTGGGAGAGGACCGGGGTGAGGGCCACGAGCACAAGCCCGTCAGTATCTCACGGACGCCGCGTTCGTTCTGTGGCCCGCCCGTCGGGTGACCCGAGCTTTTGTCCGCCGCAGGTCACGTCGTGACCGCGGCGTCCTCTCCGACCGGGGCGCTAGCCGGGAGCTTCGCGATCGAGATGTTGGTCCAGCCGTAGAGGGCGGCCACCAGCGGGTTGATGAGGTTGAAGAAGCAGAACGGGGCGTAGGTCAGGGTGGCGACACCGAGCGTGCTGGCCATGTAGGCGCCGCAGGTGTTCCAGGGGACCAGCACCGACGTGATGGTGCCGGCGTCTTCCAGCGTTCGTGACAGGTTCTTGGGGTCGAGTCCCCGTCGCGCGAACTCCGCGCGGAACATCCGTCCAGGCAGGACGATCGCGATGTACTGGTCGGATGCCAGTACGTTGGTGCCGAACGCCGTCAGCAGGGTGGCCGTGATGAGGCTGCCGGTGCTATCGACGAAGCCCAGGATCTTCCCGGCGATCGCCTGCAGCTGACCGGTGGTCTCCATGACCGCGCCGAACATCATCGCCGTCATGATGAGCCACACCGTCATCAGCATGCTCGCCATGCCGCCGCGGCTGAGGAGGTCATCGAGCGCCGGGTTCCCTGACTCGAGCGTGAACCCGTCGAAGAGCGCGATCCAGCAGCCCTTGACCAGCGCCAGCGGGCGCGCCAGGGTGGGGTCGTCCACGAACGTCACCACCGTCTCGCTCTGAAAGAGCACCGCGAAGAGCGCGCCCGTCAGGGCGCCGACGAGCAGCGCCGGCAACGCCGGTACCCGGCGGACGATGAGTACCAGTACAAGCACGACCGGGATGAGCAGGTGTGGGCCGATCACAAACTCCCGTTCGAGCGCGTCGAGGACGACCGCTAGGTCCTGGGTGGGGCCGGGGGTCGGGGCCACGAACCCGGCGGCGGCGAAGAGCACCAGCGCGAACGCCATGCTGGGGGCTGTTGTCCAGACCATGTGCCGGATGTGGGTGAACAGGTCGGTGCCGGCCACCGCGGGCGCCAGGTTCGTTGTGTCGGACAGCGCCGACATCTTGTCGCCGAAGTAGGCGCCCGAAATGATGGCGCCGGCCGCCAGCCCGAGGTTGAGCCCCTGCGCTGTGGCGATGCCGACCAGCGCGATGCCGATGGTGCCCGCGGTGGTCCAGGAGCTGCCGGTCGCCAGCGACACCAGGGCGCAGATGACACAGGCGGCCGCGTAGAAGACCGAGGGGGACAGAATCGAGAGCCCGTAGTAGATCATGGTGGGCACCACCCCAGCCAGGATCCACGTGCCGATCAGCGCGCCCACCACCAACAGAATCAGCAGGGCGCTCATCGAGACCGAGATGCCCTGGCTGATGCCCCGCTCGATCGCCTGCCACGAGTGCCCATTGCGGATCCCGACGAGGGCGGCAGCGGCCGCCGCCAGGATGAGCGCGATCTGGTTGGGTCCGCTCGATGATCCGTCTCCAAAGAGGTAGACCGAGGCGGCCAGCAGTCCGATCAGCAGTCCGACGGGCACGAGTGCCTGGGCGACGGAGGGGCGCGCGGGACTGTCGGGCATCGCGGGGCGGGGGTCAGATCTGCCGGGCCGTCACAGCCGGGTCGCCCGTGCGGTCCTTTCATCATCCGGGGACGCGGGCGTATCCGTCGATGGGAGATAGAACGTGAAAGTCGAGTCACAACCGAGCTCACTCGCCACCTCGATGAACCCACCGCTCTGCTTGATGATCCCGTAGGCGGATGCCAGGCCCATCCCAGCGCCCTTGCCCTCTTCCTTGGTGGTGAAGAAGGGCTCGAACAGGTGTGCCCTGGTCTGGGCATCAATGCCGTCACCGGTGTCGATGACCGCCACCATCGCGTAGGGGCCAGGCGCCAGCGGCGGATGGTGTCGCACTCGCGGGTCGTCCAGCGTCACGTTGGCGGTGTAGACCTCGTTGGCCTGCTCGACGAGCTGCTCCATGCGTCGGGTCGTGGCGCGGGCGTGGTCGGCGGTCTTTCGCTCGTCAGTCACCTCTTCGAAGGCGCCGACAATCGGCGACCGGCCCGCGTCGTCGTCCGGGGCGCGCGACAGGTGTGGTTGGACCCAGCGCTCGGTGTCGTCTGGCGCGCCGAGTTTCAGGTCGATCCGGAGCGATGTCCCGTCAGCGGCCAGCGCCGCGAGGGCCGAGGCGCTGGCGCTGTCGAGCACCGCCATCCCGATCTGCGCATGGTCGGAGACCGCCCGCGTTGCATCGCGCACCGACATCGTCCCACGCGGGTCATCGAGCTCAGACGTCATCGTCCTCGGCTTGTGCGTAGATCTGCGGGGCGCGCTTGATGACCACGGTCAGACCGAAGAGGGCAATGAGCGTCGCGGCGGCGAGCCCCAGATAGGCGCCGGTCGCCATGACCGGCTCGAGGGTCGGCGACACAGCGACCCCGTCGACGATGGCGCGTGCCTGGGCGGTCGCCCAGCCCTGCTGGGAGGCGTTGCGCTCCATGAGCCGTTCGGCGAGGAAGAGGACGCCGAACGCGAACAACCCGACGAGCAGCAGTGGATGCCTGGAGTTCTTTCTAGTGGAGATGCTGAGCCCCGCCAGGACCACGGCGAGGATCGCGAGACCGAGGACCCAGAGACCGGCGATGTCGGGCACGCCGCCGAAGCGCTGGGTGCCGACGACGATCCAGGGCATGAAGGCGCTCGACCCGAGAAGCACCGCGGCCGCTAGCGGCAGGTAGTAGGCTCGCATCGGGTGCCGGAGGGTCCCGACGACCGCCTCACGTAGTGCCATGGCGGGAGTGTACCATCGCCGTTTCGCCAAGCCGATCGCCGGAGTCTACACTGGAACGGACTGAAGGGCCCGGTCAAGAAAAACTTCGCATTTCTGACCGCCGATCCATCCGGGCGACGCTGCGCCTCAACACCACCCAGACGATCGGCGGCGCAGCCTCGCTGGCTCCTCCTGTCACAGCCCCGCTACGCGGGGGCTCGACATCTCCGCGTGTCATGAACACTTGCTTCAAACGTGACGATGTCACCGTAGAAGATGTCTAGCGCGGCTGTGTGACCGCGGCAAGCCGGATCAGCAGCCGCTCTACGGCCGCCGGGTCCTTCAGGCGATGCGCCGCCTGTGACGGCCGCCGGCCGACGACGATGGTGATGCCCCGTGTGCCCACCGCGTCGAACGCATGCTCGTCGGTCCGGTCATCGCCCAGGTAGATCGGCCGGACGACAGAGCCAAGCCGACGGGTGGCGTCGGCCTCGATCCAGCGCACCGCATCCCCTTTGTGCCATGCGATGTCGGGGAGCAGCTCGAACACGCACTCGCCGCGCTGCAGCCGGAGGGTCCCCGCGTCGAGCGCCGGCGTGGCCAACGACCAGAACGCGTGCTCGGCTCGCTGCCGATCGGCGGCCGACGCCGCCCGCACGTGCAAGGCCCACGACAGTTCCTTGTTCTCGAGAAAGGCGCCCGGCAGGGGTGCGACCGCCGCCGTGATCGACCGGGCGAGCTCAGCCAACAGGTCACGCCGCGCAGCCAGGTGCGGGACCTCGAACCTGGCGTCCGGTCCGTCGATCTCCATGCCATGGAGACCGGCGTAGTAGATGGGTCCGTCCAACGTGGTGCGTCGCCGAATGTCGGCGGCCCGGCGCCCGCTGACGACCCCGACGCTCAGGCCCCGCCGTGTTGCCAGCGTTGACAGCGCTGTGCGGCATGGGTCTGACAGGAACACCGCGGCCGGGTCGGTCTGGAACTCGCACAGCGTCCCGTCGAAGTCGGTCAGCAGCAGCAAGGGGCGCCTGCGGTCGCGCATGATCGCGGCGACGACATCGTCTACGGTCGAGGACAAAGGATCGACAGACACCGGCGACAAGCCTACCCGAAGGAGGCGACAGACGCGGGGCAGGTTGCTAAAGAATGCGGCGAAGCCTCCCGACTTCCTCTTGTCTCCTTCAAGCACTCGCCTTGGCTTAGAACGCGTCCGGGTGCAGCGCTCGCGCGATCGCCGCCGTCGCCTCGGCCAGACGGGGGCCCGGCACCACGAACTGGTTGCCGAGCAGCAGATGCACGCGCCCGTTCCGGACCGCCGGGATCACCGGCAGCCGGTTCCAGACCGCGATCTCCGATGCCTGGTTGTCCGGGGTCATCCGGTCGTCGTAGGTGAGCTCGATGATGACATCGGGTGCCGCCGTCAGAATCGCCTCGGAGGTCAGCTGCACCGACTCGCGCCGCACGTCGGCGAACACGTTGTCCCCGCCGGCCGCTTCCAGCATGTCGTGCAGGAACCCGAACCCGCCGCTGGCGTAGATGTTCCGGAGCGAGCGTGGCTCGCGCCCGAAGACGAGGAGCACTCGGGGGCGAGCCCGGCCAGCGGTGCGCGCCCGCAGGTCAGCGAGCTGCGCCTCGATCGCGGTGGCCACACGCTGGGCTTGTGTCGTGTGGCCCGTGCGCGTCCCGAGCTGCCGGATGACCGACAGCGTGTCGGCGAGCCCGCCGTGCGCATAGGAGAACACCGGGATGCCGGCCCGCGTCAGTTGCTGAATCTGGTCCTGCTGGCTGCCGTAGAGGATGACGAGATCGGGACGCAGTGCGAAGATCAGCTCCATGTTGGGGTCGATTAACCCGCCGACACGCGGCAGGGTCGCGACCTCTGCTGGGTGCGTGTCGAAGCTGCCGACACCCACTAGCTGGGGACCGGCGCCGATCGCGAACAGGGTCTCGGTCAGCGCGGGCACGATGGAGACGATCCGCTCGGGGCGCTGCTGCGCGGTGACCACGAGAACGAGACATGCTGCCAGCCCCGCTGTCATCCTCATCGGCTGCGCACCAGTAGCCAGAGAAAGAACGGTCCGCCCAGCATCGCGGTGATGATGCCCACCGGCAGCTCCATGGGCGAGAGCAGGGTCCGTGCCCCCACGTCGCACATCACCAGAAACGCGGCGCCGAGGCCCGCGGAGGCCGGTAAGACCAGCCGGTGGTCGGCGCCGACCAGCAGCCGCACGAGATGCGGGATGATGATGCCGATGAAGCCGATCGGCCCGCCCAGCGCCACTGCCGCGCCGGTCACGAGCGAGGCGCTCAGAAACGCCAGCCGCTGCGTGCGCAGCACGTCAACACCCCGCGCCGCCGCGCTGTCGGCGCCCAGGGTCAGCAGGTTCAGCGCGCGCGGCAGCCGGGCGAACACGACGAACCCGATGCCCATCAGGGGGATCGCCGACAGGATGGGGCTATAGCTGCCGACGTCCAGGTTGCCCATCACCCAGCGCACGGCCTGGAACGTTTGCAGGGGATCGGCCAGGAACTGGACGAACAGGATGATCGCCGAGAACAGCGAGTTCAGGGTGACGCCGGCCAGCAACAGCACGTTCGTCGACAGGCCCTCGCGTCGCATCGTCGCCAGGAAGTAGACGATCGCCATTGCGCCGAGCGCCCCGACCAGGCTGGCGACCGGTCCCCCCAGCACCCCGAGCATGCCCAACGGCAGACCGAGCGTGATGGCCAGCATCGCGCCCAGCGACGCCCCGGCCGACACCCCGAGCGTGAACGGGGTGGCCAGCGGGTTGCGGAGCATCGCCTGCAGGACGACGCCGGCGGCGGCGAGCGAGGCGCCGACCAGCGCACCTGCGATCGCGCGTGGCAGACGGAGGATGAAGAAGATCTGCGCGTCGACGTTCTCGGCAAACGGGATCGTCGGGTCGAACACCTGCCGGAAATTGATGGCGGTCGACCCGACCAGCGGCGCGGTCAGACAGGCGACCACGGCGAGGGCGCCGAAGCCGAGCTGGACGAGCCAGACCCGGCGGCGGAGATCACCCGCGCCGACGGGGGCACCCGCGGTCAGTACAGATACAGCCATGCCTATCGTCGGGCGAGCGGTACAACCGTCAACTGGTGACTGGCGGGATGACGCCGGATGTCCGCCTCGACGTCATAGACCGCGCCGACGGTCTCCGGTGTCAGCACCGCCTCGGTCGGGCCGGCCGCGGCGATGCGTCCGTCACGCAGCAGGACCAGATCGCGGCAGAGCCCGGCGGCAAAGTTCAGGTCGTGTGTGCAGATGACGATGGTGGTGCGCCGGTCCCGGTTCAACCGGCGCAGCAGGTCGGCCGTCTCCAGCTGAAAGGCGAGGTCGAGCGACGATGTCGGCTCGTCGAGCAGCAGCACCTGTGTCTCGTCCGGGCCGTGGCCGCCGGTGTCCGCGGAGTCTTCGAACTGCGCCAGTGCGCTCGCCATGACGACCCGCTGCTTCTCGCCGCCGCTGAGCGTGCGAAACATCCGCTGCTCGAAGGTCGCGGTGCCGGTGGCGGCCAGCATCCGCCGCGCGATCTCCAGGTCGGCCGGTCCCTCGAGCTCGAACGCGCGCAGATGCGGGTACCGGCCCATCAGGACGATCTCGAGCACCGTGTAGTCAAAAGCGAGCTGTGTCTCCTGCGGCACGACGGCGAGCCGACGTGCCAGGGTCGCGCGATTGAGCCTGGCCGTATCGTGGCCGTCGAGGGTGATCCGCCCGCCGGCCGGCGTCAGCAGCCCGGCCAGCAGCTTCAGCAGCGTCGTCTTGCCCGACCCGTTGGGACCGAGCACCCCGAGCAGGCTGCCGCTCGGCACCCTCATGCTCACCTCATGGAGCACCAGGTGGGCGTCGTACCGGAACGAGACCGCTTCAGCGCGCAGCAATCCGGACCCCCGCGACACAGCTGCGGCCGAAACCGGGGCATCCGATGGATCGGTAATTGGGGGAGGGCTCCACAGGCTCCTTTCGGCGTGACCACGCGCCGCACCCGTTCGTCTACACGAACGAGTCATAAGGACGTACCCGATGGTCAGGTCTCCTGACTTGCGGATCAACGCGGAACGGCGACGCCTTCCCATGCTCAGTCGAGCACAGTGGCGGGCGTTCTCGTCTGGGTCGGCCGTGTGGCCAGCGCGTCGGAGGACGTCAGAGTGCCGCTTCGCTCCTCGCTTACAGTGGCGGGACCGTGTGGGCATCGCACCCACTTCCCATGACCGTTGGGAAACGTCGATTGTCTCGTGAGTATAAACGATGACGCGGGGCAGCTACCGAGGACACTCCGCGTCTGATTCGTCGACCCGACGGGAACCCATCAGACAGCCGTCGAAGCTCCAGCATCAAGAGCCGATACTGATTCACGTCCCGGCCCGGGTTTCCGCACACTGTGACGGTGTCACCTATCGCGAACGTCGTGCCGTCGATACCCTTTTGTCTGAGCTGTGTCGCGCCTTCCAGTTCCACCGCCCAGGTCCGGGTCCGAACCTCATCGCCCACAACCGAGAGATGAATGAAGGCATGTGGGTTCGTGAGCACGAGACCATCGATGGTGCCCGTGATCGTCGTCGCCTGTCTAACGTCGTACACCTCGGTGATCAGGTGGTGACCGAAAAGCGGCGTCATCGTCGCGACCGCAAGCAGCGAGATGAGTGCGAACGCGCACGCCGTCATGCCTCCCTCGAACACCCCGGTCATCCGACGACGCGAAGCCGAGAATCCGTCGCTGGGTGTAGACTCCCAAACATCGACCGAACCGGGCGCGATGCGGACCTCAATGACACGTTCATGGCTTCAGGTTGCCGCGCTCGTCGCCACCCAGGCCCTGGTGGGGTGCATCGGCACCCGGGCCGATGACGAGAGCCTCCGCGATTCGTTCGCCGAGCAGATCGCCACCAGCACGTTCGTTACCGATTTCGTCCGAGACGGCGACGAACTGAGGTTTTCTGACCCCGATGGCGAGGGGGGGACGGCTGCGTGGCTGGTACGCATCGAGAGGTCGTTCGTCGAGTCCAACGAGTTCGATCCGATCGCCCCGTATCAGGGACGCATCACGTCTGAATGGGTCGCCGATAGGGCGATCGTCGAGTGCCTGGGCTCGATGACCGCCCTGCCTCAAGAATTTCTTGACCGAGGTGTCGGCCAAGAGTGCTGAGCGTACTGGCTGCCGAGCGACGCTGGGACTGGTAGCAACCATCTCCGCTGCCCACCCATCCACCGGACCATCTGACCCGCCTACCGGAACGAAAACGACGTCGTCAACAGGATCTGACGTGGTGCCCCAGGGTCCGCCGACTCCGCGCGCGAGATATCCCCGTTCCAGTAGTACTCCTCGTTGAACAGGTTGTGGGCCGACAGCGTGATCCGTGTGGGGCCGACAAACCACGACACGGCCGCATCCAGCAACGTATAGGGGTCGAACTCGAAGGTGTTGCCTTGGTCAACCATGACGTCACCGACGTGCTTGACGTCCACCCTGATATTGAACGCTGGCACCGGCGTGATGACCACGCCGCCGTTGATGACGCGGTCAGGCGCGATCGAGAGACGGTTGCCGGTCAAGTCGGTGTCGCCGCCGGCCGACTCGATCACGAAGTCGCCAAATCGGTTGCGGTAGAATGCGCCGTTGGCGTAGACCGTCAGCTGTGACGTTGCTGTCCATGTCGCGCCCAACTCGACCCCTTTGTACTCGTGTTCACCGGCGTTTGTCGGGATGAAGAACGGCCCTTGCCGGACGTTATGAACAATGCCGTTTCGCGTCATGTAGAAGTAGGTGCCCTCGAACGCGATCTCGCCGTCGAATAGGCTGCCCTTTAGCCCGAATTCATAGTTGTCGATGTCCTCTGGGTTCAGGTTGATCTCGTCGTCGCCCGGGCGGAGCCCGCTGGGACGCCGTGGCGGAAGAAACGCCTGAGAGTACTGCCCGTAGAGATTGATGTCGGTGCTCACGTCATCGGGCAACAACTTGAAGGTGGCGCTGAGCTTCGGACTCAAGGCGTCGAAGGTGTTTTCCACCACCGGCTGCCCGGCGCGAAACGTCAAGGTGTTGTCGAGGTCCAGCCGGTCATAGCGTCCACCGGCCGTCAGGATCAGACGGTTGGTCGGTTCGAGGTTGAACTGGCCGAAGAGCCCGAGGACTCCAACGCCATAGTCGTTGCCCCCAAACCGGAAGAACTCCCAGTCGCTCTTTGGCGGGTGCACCGGGTCCAGATAGTTGAGAGGCCACCCGAACGTGTCCGCATCGGTGTACATCAGGTTCCCGGCTCCAAAGCCGGTGGTGTACTCGAACGAGCCGCCCGCGACAAACGAGCTCTCCATCCCGCCCAACGTCGGATTGCTCTCGACGCGGGATTCAGCGTAGAAGATGTTCTCGTCGGTCTGGAGCTCGAACGGATACTGGGTCAGCGTGTTCGCCGCCAGGTCGAACGGTGCACCGGTGATGTCACCCGACTCAATGAACTTGTATTGAATCTGTCGATACCCAAAGACGTTGACCAGCCTCACCTCGTCGGTGAACTGGCGTGTGTAGTTCGCGGTGAAACGGCTCTCGTTCTGGCGATAGTTGACCCCTTCCACATTCAGGTCGGTCAGCCGGTCGAACGACGGGTCGATATCGCTGAGGAACCGGCCGTTGATGATCGGGACGTTGGTCGGGAGGCTCTGGGCGGACACCACGCGATTGGCGCTCACCATGCCGAACGACTTCGAGTCTGGCACGAACGTCAGCTTCGCGTATACGGCGGTCTGGTCCACGTTGAAATCGAACGGCCCGGTGTAGAAACCGCTGTTTCGCTCGCTGGACGCGGAGACGTAGTACCCGCCCCAATCATCGACCGGGCCCGACGCCCGTGCGGCACCCTTGAAAAGCCCGAACTGTCCGCCCGTGAGATCGAAACTCGACTGGTGCTCAGGCGTCGGATCGGCCGTCCGGACGTTGACAGAGCCACCGATCGCCGTTCGTCCATAGAGGGCCGAGTTGGGGCCACGGACCACCTCGATGCTGCTGGCATCGGTGATTGGCAGGTTGATCACCCTCGAGCTGTTTCGCGAGTCCGTCTGCGGGACGCCGTCGATGAGTAGGAGCGTGCTTGTGAACTCGTTGCCGTCCCGCGGCAGCCCACGCAGCATGACCGACTCGAAGGAACCGGCCTGGGTGCTCACGATGACACCAGGGATGTGGGAGATCGCCTCGGTCAGACGTTGGTCACCGCGCTCTTCGATCGTCGACCGATCGACGATGTCGGCCTGTGCGGCGAGCTCACCGATGCTGAGTGGCGCTTTCGTCGCCGTCACCTGCACTCGTTCAAGGTAGTTGGGCGTTACCTCCAGCTCGATCGCCACCGAGGCCACCGCACCGGCAGGCACCTGGATCTGCGGACTCCGCAATTCGAGAAACCCCGGCGCCTGGACGACGAGCACCGCCGCCCCGGCTGGCACCTCGTCGATCTCGAATCGTCCAACGGCGTTCGCTACGCCGATCAGGTCGGTGCCGTCAACGAGTACGAGGGCAGCGGGAACAGCCCGACCATCCTCTCGTGCGACAACCGAGCCTGCGATGGACCCGGTAGACTGCTCCGCGGCGAGCGCGGAACCAAAACCAACCATCATCAGGGTTACCCCAACGGCGAACCATCGGGCCCATCGGTTGTTCGTCGTGCTCTCTCCCATCACATTCTTTTCCTTTGTCGCCCAACACGACGCTACGACCGGGGATCCTAGCGGGTGTCCACTTGGTTGGCGCCTTAGGAGATCCTGAACCGCACGTTCAGGTTTGCAGCGCGCGGAGGTTCTTACGTTATCCACCAACGGTCGCCGGTCGAAGGGGCGACTCCGCTCCTGATTTCGCACGGCTGGCCCGGCTCCTTCTTGGAGTTCACGACCCTTGTTGCCGATCCCGACACGGTCACACCGGAGCCGGTGACCACGGACAGCTAGCCGAGACCATCCAGAAACTCCAGCAGGAGCTGGCTCGTCGTGTCCGCCTGTTCCTGTTGCACCCAGTGACCGGCACCGTCCACCAGGTGCACCGCACGCATGTCGGTACAGGCCACTTCCTGCATGCGTTCGAAGGACCCAGGACTCTGGTAGGTGCCCCAGTCGCTGGCTCCGCTGATGAACATGGACGGCTGATCGATGGTCCTGCCCGCGTACAATTCAACCTCTTCCCGGCCGACGCGGCTGCCCCCCATGCGATAGCCATTCAGGCCGCCTTGAAAACTGGTGCGGCCATACTCTTCGGCGTAGACCCGCAGTGCCGAATTGGGCAACCAGGTATTGGCCGCAATGTGGGCGGCAGACGGCATCACGTCCGCCACCGTTTCCGCCATGCCCTGGTCCAGCTGCATGATGTAGTAGTTCGGCATCTTCGCCCATTCTTCAGCCGTCCGCGCCGCGAGGCGATAGGGTTTGTTGCCCTCCCAGTCGGCACTCTTGAAGTGGTAGTAGCCCCGCATGAAGTCATGAACGCCCTGGCTAGCATGCCGCATGTTCTCGTTCGCGCCACGAGTGGTGTAGTAGCGCTGGTAATGCTTTCTTGGGCGCGGCAATGCGGTCAGATCGTCGTAGATGCTCTGACGGTTGGCGGCGGCAGGGGCTCGTGGCGGATCGTCCGCCGTATCGAACGGCAACGATGGCCTGCCACCAAACGGCGCGCTCATCATCACCACCGCGGGAAAAATGTCCGGGCGGGCGATGGCACACCAGCCGGCGAGGGGCGAGCCGGCGTCGTGGCCGATCACGGCGGCCACGGATCTGTGGCCGAACGCCAGCACCAGACCCAGGGCATCCCGCACCTTGTTCAGCGTGCGAAACGGCGCGAGGTCGGTGTCGTAGTCGGAGCTCCAGCCGGTGGTGCGACCGTAACCCCGCACATCAGGCACGATGACGTGATACCCGGCCTCTGCCAGCGGTACCATGACGTTTCTCCAGCTGTAGGCCAGCTCGGGAAAGCCATGCAGCAACAGCAAGGCAGGTCGATTCGGGCTTTCGTAGCCCGCCTCCAGTACGTGCACCCGCAATCCGTTGATGTTGTTGACGAACCGGGACCGCACGCCGTCCGGCAGCCAGGCGGACGGGTAGGGTTCCAACTCGACGTCCGAGCCCGTGGGCTGGGCATACACTCGGCGAGTAGTCATCGGGGCTGCCCCGAACGCAGCCAGACCGAGCGAGGAAAGCGCCATCATCTGCCGTCGTGAATATCCAGTCATAGCTCTTGTCCTACTGAGCGGGCTCGATCCTGAGCACGGCTCCGTCTTGCATGTCGGTGGTCACATACAGGAACCCGTCGGGTCCCTGCTTGACGTCTCGAATGCGTTGACCGAGCTCGGAAAGCAGCACTTGGCGACGGCTCTCCAGGTCCTGCGCGTTGAATATGACCCGGGACAGTTGCCTGCCGGCGAGCCCTCCCGCGAACAGGTCGCCCGTCCACTCGGGAAACTTGTCACCGGTGTAGAAGGTCATGCCCGCGATGGCGATGGATGGCTTGTAGTACGTGAACGGCTCTTCCATGCCAGGCGCCGCGGTCGGCGGCTGTATCGTGGGCGGCGGCAACCCTGACCTCGCACCCTCCGGGTCGCTCGAGTACGCCCGTCCATAGGTGACGACAGGCCAGCCGTAGTTCAAGCCTGCCCGGATGATGTTGATTTCGTCTCCACCTTGAGGGCCGTTCTCCGTCTCCCACAGCTGGCCGGTCTCGGGGTGAAACGCCATGCCGATGGCATTGCGGATGCCAAGCGCGAAGATCTCCGGCCGGTAACCGGGCCGATCCACAAAAGGATTGTCGGCGGGCGTCGTGCCGTCATCGTTGAGCCGGAGGATCTTGCCGCCATGGTGGTCCGGGTCCTGCGCCCAGGTCGTTTCCCCCAGGGTCTCCTGGAATCCTGGAGCGCCGATAGCCAGATAGAGCTTGCCGTCGGGCCCGAAGATGATCCGCGCCGCGGACGGTCCGTCGGTCCAGGAGACCGACTCGAAGATCTCCTCGACGTCGGTGAGCTGATACCCCTCGAGACGTCCCCGATAGACGACGGCGGTCCGGAGGTGTTCCGCGTCCGGTTTCGGCTTCCAGAACGCGACGTAGACGAGTCGATTCTCCGAGAAGCGAGGATGGACGGCGACATCCACGCCGGCCGTGTCACGACGTTGGCTCGTGATTGGGCGAGGAAGGCCAGTGATGGGCGTCGGGTCGAGCACCCCTTCGCGAATGAGGCGAAGCGTGGTGCGGTTCTGCTCGGTGACCAGCATGTCGCCATTCGGGAGAAACGCCAGCGCCCACGGATACACGAGCCCCTTGATCGGGACGACACGCAACCGCCCGGCCGGGCTGTTCACCACCTGCGGCGTGTCAGCCAGGGTTGTCGCAGGTTGCTGGGCCCGACCCACGGGAGCCACGATCCCAACGGTCAACGTCACGACAGCGGCGGTTGAGATTCTCACTGACCTCCATTGCACCATGTGCTACCTCGTATCTGTCGCCGCGCATCGCTTTCCAAGGTGCTGGCGCTGGGCTGGATGTTGGATTATAGAGGGATTCGATAGGAGCGCGCGCCGAATCGCGGAGTTCACAGGAATCCAGCGAGGCTTCCAACGGGCAGGTGACCGCTACAACCCGCTGACGACTGTCCGCCATGTCGCCGATGGCGATCGCCAGACCGGCCAGCGAGTCCAATTCCGTGTTTATTCATGGTCGGCGACGACTTTCGTCGAATGCGGCCCCTTGGCCTCTTTGCTGGACGGTCGCGCTCAGAAGGTGAACGACACTCCGACCGAGGCGTTGATCCCGGGTGAGGGGAGGAACGCGCGCTGGAATGGGAACCCTAAGAAAAGCACACCGTACTCGGCGTACTCCTGGTCCAGAAGGTTGCTGACATCCAGGAACACGGTGAACCGCTCCTCGGTCAGCTTCACCCGCGTGTTCAGCAGGAAGTAGCTCTCGACCATGCCGAACGTGTTCTCGTAGTCGCTCTCGAAGAACCGCTCGCCGACAAAGATGCCTTCAATGCCGACGGTGACCCCGGCACCCACTCCGACCACGGTCCGGACGCTTGCCCTGTGGCGCGGGACGTTGGGGATCTGCATGCCGGCGTACTGGCCGTTGCGGACCAGCGTGTCGGTGAAGCTGTAGCTGCCCTCGAGCGTGGCCTGACCCGCGCGTCCGGCGACGACCGTCTCGAAGCCGATCCGGCGTGACTGGCCATCCAGGTTCTCGTTTCCGAACGACGCCGGGTTGAGGAAGATCTCGCGCTCGGTGTCGAGGTGGAAGAGGGTGACGGTGGCGCGGGCTGCATCGCCGAGCTGGAGGCGGGCGCCGACCTGCACATCGTCCGACGACTGCGGCAGCAGGTCGGGGCTGATGGTGTTCGCAAAGAAGTTAAAAAGCTCGTCGAGCACTGGATACCTGAAGCCGCGCGCGTAGCTGAAAAACAGCTGCGCGTCAGGTCGCACCTCCACGGTCACGCCCACCGTGGTGAGGTTCACATCGAATTCCTTGCGGCCCGGGGTGCTCGGCGCGAACTGATAGGTGACGTGGTCGCGCCGGTACCCGGCCGAGACGGCGACGTTCGGCCGCGGCCGGTACTCCTCGTGCACGTAGACGCCGTAGTTGCGCTTCTCCAGCGTGAACATCGAGTCCGTCAGCTGTCCAAAGAATTCGGAGGCGTTGCTGATGTTCTCCTTGGCGTCGGAGACGTCGAGGCCTGCCACCAATGTACTTGTGGGGTTGGCGGTCGATGTCCGGACCACGATCTTGGGAGAGAACGCGATCGTGCGAATGCTCGTATCGCCGGTGAACATCCCACCGGCGAACGAAGCGAAGAACCGCGTGTCCCGGTTGCGTGCCGAGAAGTCGAGATGCAGCTCCACGGGCTCCCCGAGGATGGCCTTCGGCGCCAGCGCGACGTAGTAGTCGTCGACGTCCGCGAAATCGTCCGGCGACGTCGACTCGGCACGCAACGTCCCGCTCATGAGCTCGCTCTCGAGCAGGGCGCCAGGTAGCCCCGTGTCGTCGGAGTGGTAGCCGGTGCTGATCCCGAGATCGAAAGCGGGATTCACCTCGATGCCGAGGGTGGCGCCGACGTCACGCGCCTGCGACTGGCTGTTGGTCCGGTGGCCGTCCGAGTCGTAGTACCTGGCAGAGGCCGAGTACGACAGCCGGTCGCGCGACCCGCTCGTCGTCACGCTCGGGTTGAAGGTGCCGAAGCTTCCCCCGCGTAGGTCGACCTGCGTCTGGGGCCGCCGGCCGTCCTTCGTGATGATGTTGATGACGCCGCCGGTCGCATTGTCGCCATACAGCACATTGCCACGCGCCCCACGGGTGATCTCGATTCGTTCCACCCGGTCGAGCGGAATCTGGGACCAGTCGATGCCGCTGAAATCCGGCTGGTTGGCCCGGCGGCCGTCCACGAGCACCAGCGTGTTCAGCGAGGCGGTCTCACCGAACCCTCGCAGGTCGATGCGGTAGCTGCGACGGTTTCCCGTGATGTCGATGACGTTGATCCCCGCGTGCGCACGCAGTACACCCGGAATGTCGGCTACCGGCGATGCGGCGATGTTCTCTGCCGTGATGATCGTCACGCTGGCAGGAACGAGAGCCACCGGCTCGTCGAGCCGCGTCGGGGTGACGACGACCTCCTGGTCGAAACGAAACGGCGTCTGCGCCTCGGTGATGCCGGGGATGGCCAGAGCGGCCACGCCGATGATGAGCAAACGCTGTGCTGATGTCACCCTGTCGACCTCCCAGGTGTGCTTGCGGAGGGACCGGATGTCAGGACGAAAAAATCCCGGACCGCTAGCGCGATCCGGGAACACTCCTGCTGGTAGGTCAATCTGCGAGCCACCCTCTTGTCCACGAAAGGTATGGACTGTTCTCGCACCCAGGCAGGTCTTCTGGCTCTCGGATCGTCCTACTAGCCGCGCCTTCCCGATCGGATGGTCCCGATCAGTGGCTCTTGCAGCGTTCGTCCCCGATCACAGCGGCGGGTCCGCCCCCGATTCGCACGGGGTTCCCTTTTCAAGCTCGATGTGAGCACCTGAATGCCCAGACACCTTGACCGAGGTCACTTCTTTCTGTCAAGGGTAGGCGCTTCACCTGCCCTGAGCCTGTCGACCCGGAGCCTGTCGAAGGGGCGAAGATGGTTGCCCGGGGGAGCCGCCGCGACGTACGATACATGTTTGTGGCGCACGGCGAACCGGCGGCGGTTACGGCAGGGATCCACGCAGACACGCTGACGGTGTCGACGACCGAGACGCGCACCAGACAGCTGCGGATCCAGATATTCGGAACCTGATTCATGCGAACACGCCTCGCGGCCCACGGGCTGCTCGACATCGTCGACAAGCTCGACGTCGGGACCCGGCTCGAGCTCGACGACGGGGTGCGGCTGTTCGCCTGCCCGGATCTGCTCGCCCTCGGCTGGCTGGCCAACCGCGAGCGCGAGAAACGGCACGCCGGTCGGACGTTCTTCAACCACAACATCCGGATCGAGGCGACCAACGTCTGTGTGGCGAGCTGTCTGTTCTGCGCGTTCGCGCGGTTGCAGCCGGGAGATGACGGCGCCTACACCATGAGCCTCGAACAGGTATGGGACAAGCTGCGCGTCCGGCAGCACCAGACGCTGACCGAGGTGCACGTGGTCAACGGGCTCCACCCCGACCTGTCGTTCGACTACTACCTCGAGTTGCTGCGGGGGCTGAAGCGGATTCGCCCCGATGTGCATCTCAAGTGCTTCACGGCGGTCGAGATCGCCTTCTTCGCCGATCTCTACGGTCGCACCGACGAGCAGATATTGCGCGAGCTGATGGCGGCCGGGCTCGACTCGCTGCCGGGTGGTGGTGCGGAAGTGTTCGCCGAGCGGGTGCGCCGCAAGCTGTGTCACGACAAGTGCGGAACCGACCGGTATCTGGATATCCATCGGACGGCGCACCGTCTGGGGATGCGGTCGAACGTCACGATGCTGTACGGGCATATCGAAACCGACGAGGAGCGGGTCGACCACATGCTGCGGGCGCGGGCGCTGCAGGACGAGACCGGCGGGTTCCAGGCGTTCATCCCGCTGGCGTTTCATCCCGACAACAACCAGATGCGCAAGCTGCCGGCGCCGACCGCGGTCGACACGCTCCGGGTGCACGCGGTCGCCCGGCTGATGCTCGACAACGTGCCGCACATCAAGGCGTTCTGGATCGCCACCGGGGTCGAGACGGCCCAGACGGCACTCTGGTTCGGGGTGGACGACCTCGACGGCACGGTGCAGGAAGAGCAGATTTACCACATGGCCGGCGCGCGCACCCCGGCGGCGCTGACGACCGATGACATCAGCCGTCTGATCCGGGGCGCGGGCCGGGACCCCGTGGAGCGCGACACGCTCTACAACGTGGTGTCGCAGCCCGCGTGAGCCAGTCGGCCGATCGGTGGGGCGCTCGACCGGATGCCGCCCTATCCGGTAGAATTCAGCCGCCTGTGGGGCAGGCCTGCGTGGCAAGGCAAAGCCTTACCCCTTTGAGCCTCGGGCGTTGCACCCCGAATCGTTCGAGTCTTTCAACCCTACGTATCAAGGAGAGTTCCCAGATGGCGCATGAGCTTCCCGACCTGCCGTACGACTTCAACGCCCTGGCCCCGCACATCGACGAGCAGACGATGCGCATCCACCACGGCAAACATCACGCGGCCTACGTGGCCAAGCTGAACGGTGCGCTCGAAGCCCACCCTGACCTGCAGGGCAAGAGCGTCGAGGAGCTGATCGGCGACCTCGATGCGCTGCCGGAAGGCATCCGGACCGCCGTCCGCAACAACGGCGGCGGGCACGCGAACCACACGCTCTTCTGGCAGATGATGGCTCCGGGCGCCGGCGGCGCGCCGACCGGTCAGATCGCCGACGCGATCAACAGCGCGTTCGGCAGTTTCGACGGCCTCAAGGAGAAGTTCGCGGCTGCGGCGATGGGACGGTTTGGCAGCGGCTGGGCCTGGGTCGTCGCCGACGGCGGGTCGCTTTCGATCGAAAGCTCGCCCAACCAGGACAGTCCGCGCATGAGCGGCAAGAACGCGGTACTTGGTCTCGACGTCTGGGAGCACGCCTACTACCTGAACTACCAGAACCGCCGACCCGACTACATCGCCGCCTGGTGGAACGTCGTGAACTGGGCGGAGGTCAACCGCCGGCTTGGATAGCACAAGAATCTGAGGCGATGATGCCGGGCCGGTGATTCTGGCCCGGCCCCATCGCCTTCTGTCTCCTGCCCCCTGACTCCTGCCTCCTGATGCGCGGGCGTAGCCCGCGGCCCCATGACCCTGTCGTTCGTCCTCTTTCTGTTTCTCGCCCATCTCGGTATCGGCATCGTCTTCACCCTGGTCCTGGTGTCGCGAGTGGCCGGGGTGAAGTTCTTCCGCTTCAACGCCGGGTTCGCCGCCGCGCTGCTGCTGGTGGCGCTGGCGATGCGTCCGGACGAGGTCACCCTGGGCGCCAACCTCCAGGGCGCCGGCTTGGCGGCGCTGATGGTGGCAACCGGCGCCCTCCTCATCTACTGGGCGACTATCGGCCGTGTCCTGGCCTGGCTGCGGCCACTCTGGCTGTGGACCGCGGTGCTGTTTGGCGCCGCCGTTCTGGTGACGCAGGGGATGGCGGCGGCCGCCGGGGCCGGCTCGCCGGTGGCCGCCATGACGGTTGCCAGCTTCGTCACGTCGGCGGCGTTGCTGGGCGGCACCTCGACCGCCATGATCCTGGGGCACTGGTATCTCGTGATCCCCTCCATGGAGGTGTCGCTGCTGCAGTCAATCGTTAAGTTCCACATCGGGTCGACCGCGCTCCGGATCCTCGTCGTGTCCGGGGTCGTGTGGTGGGCGCTTGTCGCCGCCGAGCTGCCGGGACCAGGCTTCGAGCGGTACATCTTTTCGATCGACGGCGTGTTCTTCTGGCAGCGGATCCTGTTCGGTCTGCTGGGTCCGGTCGTCCTGGCCTACATGACCTGGGAGACCGCGAAGATCCGGTCCACCCAGTCGGCCACCGGTATCCTCTACGTCGACTTCTTCACCGTCATCGTCGGCGAGGTACTGGCCAAGTATCTGCTCGTGGCCACGACGGTGCCTGTGTGATTCTGAAGGAGACAGGAGGCAGGAGACAGGAAAGGCCTGAGGGCTTCGCCAGCTTCTGTTCAGTCGCGGTAGCAAGGCCCTGTCCGCCTTCGCCACGGCTACGGCGGACAGGCAGGGCGGCTACACAGTCATGGAAGTCACGGTCCAGTGTCATCAGTGCGGCAGCGCGCTGCCGGTCGCCGCAACCGACGAGTCGGTGCAGATCAACTGCGGCCGGTGCCGGCAGGCGTTCCTGCTGACCTTCTCCGAGGCGGTCCGCGCCGACCGGCAGGTCGACCGCTGCCCGGTGTGCGAGGGCAGCGACTTCTGGGGGCGGAAAGACTTCGACCCCAAGATCGGCCTGGCCGTCATCGGAGTCGCCATCCTGATCAGCGCGGGGTTCTACTACGTCGGTCTGGACCTGGTCGCCTACGGCACCCTCGCCGCCGCCACGCTGATTGACCTTGCCATCTACCGCCGGCTCGGCGACCTGACCGTCTGCTACCGCTGTCACGCCGAGTTTCGCGGCAACTACGAGCGAACGGCCGGCGCCTTCGACCTCCACACCGCCGACCTGCTCGAACCCGAGTACGAACGTAAGGTCGGGATACGCTAGCAGTCCGTGGTGCAAGTTCCGCGTCGCACCCAGACTGGCGATGCGCCTGACTGGCAAGGCGCGACACTAGAGCGCCAAAGCCTGAAGCTGGCGGAGCCCTCCGGTGTCTCCTGCCTTCTGTCTCCTGGAGCGCTCGCTAAAACAGCTTCACCACGACCGTCTCGCCCTTCTCGACGAGGTCGGTCTGCGCCGGAATCTCGATGTAGCCGTCTGCCTGCGACATGCTGGTGATGTCGCCCGAGGCCTTGAAGGCGGGCACGGCGAGCCCGTCGACGACCCGCACGGTGTAGAACTGGTGCCGACCGGTGGTCGACACGAACCGCTGCGCGGCCGGCACCGACACGGTGTGGCACCGGTGGGTCGGCAGACGGGCCATCCGCCGCAGCATCGGCACCAGCAGCATGTAGGCGTTCGACAGACACGAGGTGGGGTAGCCCGGCATTCCCAGCACCGGGGTCGCGCCGATCGTGCCGAACACGGTCGGCTTGCCCGGCTTGACCGCGATACCGTGAAACAGGATGTCCCCCTTGCGTTGCATCACGTCCAGCGTCAGATCACGCTCGCCCACCGAGCTGCCGCCCGAGAACACCAGGATGTCGTTCTCGAGACAGGCGTCCACTGCGTCGCTCAGCTCGTCGAGATTGTCGGCGGACGTGGGAAACGGGACCGCCACGCCGCCGTGCTCCCGGATTACCGAGCTGAGGGTGAAGCGGTTGATGTCGTAGATCTGCCCGGGGCCCAGCGGTTGCCCGGGCGCGACGATCTCGTTGCCGGTCGAGAGGATAGCCACACGTGGCCGGGCGTAGACCTCGATCTCGGCAATCCCGAGCGCGGCGATCGCCCCGACGCGGCTCGGGGTCAACAGATCGCCGGGGTGCAGCAGCTCGGCGCCACTCGTGATGTCGGCGGCCCGGCGCCCGACGTGCTGGCGTGGGTAGACGGGGGTGAAGATGGCGACCTGGTCGCCGTCACGCCGGTCGGTCTCTTCGACCATGACGACGGCGTCGGCGCCGTCCGGCATCGGAGCGCCGGTGGCAATCTGCGTGCACTGGCCCCCCTCGAGCGTTCTCGACGGGACACTGCCGGTGTGCACCGACTCGATGCACTGCAGCACCCGTGGATCCGCCCGGCTTGCGCCGAACGTGTTCTCGGCGATGACGGCGTAGCCGTCCATCGCCCCCCGGTCGAACGGGGGGACGTCCCGGTCGGCCACCACTCCGGCGGCGAGCACCCGGCCCACGCTTGCGTCGAGGTCGATGCGCTCGGTGCGGTCGAGCGGCACCGCGGCCCCTTCGGTCAGCGTCAGGGCTTGCTCGAGCGGGATCGTCTGCCGAATTGGCCGCATCTTGGTGTCGGTCATCCTCGAGCCTGCTCGTCCTGACCAGTCCTCGGCCTCCGTCCGCTCATCCTGAGCAGAGTACAGGGTGCCCTTGTCGAAGGGCTACCGCGTCACCTCTCGCACGAGATGGCCCAGCTCCGGGATCACCAGTTTGGTCATTCCCAGGCGGACCGCGTTCTGTGAGCCGGGGAGCGAGATCACGATCGTGCCGCGCGCCGTGCCGGCGCACGCCCGTGACAGCATCGCGGCCGGGCCGATTTCCTCGAAGCTCAATGCGCGAAACAGCTCGCCGAAGCCGTCGATCCGCTTCTCGATCAACCCGCTGACCACCTCGTAGGTGCCGTCGCGCCGGCTGATACCGGTCCCGCCGGTCGTGATGACCGCCTGGACCTCGACGGCATCCAGCTGCCGCTCGATCGCGGCGCGGAGTGTGGCCGGCTCGTCGGGCACGATCGCGTAGCCGACCACGTCGTGACCCTTGCCCACAAGCAGGTCCCGCAGCAGCCGTCCACCGGTGTCGTTCTCCTCGGTCCGGGTGTCGCTGATCGTCAGGACGTAGCAGCGCACATGTGCCGGCGAGGCGGCGTGATGGTCCTGGTGGCTCACGCGGAAGATGATAACCGGTGTCGTGTCCCGGAAGGGCGCCACACTGGTTTGCTACGTGGCGTTTGGTCTACCATCCGGAACGTGCGACTTCCATTTCGTCTCGGCGCCCTCGCCGGCGTGGTCGCCACGGCGATCCTGACGGTGACGGCGGCCCCGCAGCTCGACCCCCCGGCCGCGCGCTGGGTGGCGGCGACGCTCGAGGGGATGACGCTCGACCAGAAGGTCGGTCAGCTCATCATGCCGTCGTTCCGGTCCACCTATCTCAGCAGCGACAGCGACGTCTACGACGAGCTCGTGTCCCGGGTGCACGAGCAGCACGTTGGCGGGTTTCTGCTGTTTGGCGGCCGCGAGCCTGCACCCGACGTGCTGCTCAACGCCGGATATTCACGGTCTGTGCTGGGGCAGCCGCTGGCCGCCGCATCGGTCGCGAACCGGCTGCAGGCGATTTCGGCGTTGCCGCTCCTGAACAGCGCCGACTTCGAGACCGGTGTCGGGTTCCGCATCGGCGGCGCCACGACCTTTCCGCGGGCGATGGCGTTCGGCGCGGCGGGCGACGACCGGCTGGCGTTCGAGGCCGGTCGCATCACCGCGCTCGAAGCGCGGGCGCTCGGCATCCACGTGAACTTCGCGCCGGTGGCCGACGTCAACAACAACCCGCGCAACCCGGTCATCAACACCCGCTCGTTCGGCGAGGATCCGGCGATGGTGGCGCGGCTGGCGGCGGCCTACGTGCGCGGTCTGCGGGACGGCGGCATGATCGCCACCCTGAAGCACTTCCCGGGTCACGGCGATACCGATGTCGACTCGCATCTCGGGCTGCCGCTTATCGCGCATCCGCGCGAGCGACTCGACCGGGTCGAGCTGCCGCCGTTTCGTGCCGGCATCGCCGCCGGCGCGGCGGCGGTCATGACCTCCCATATCGAGCTGCCGGGTCTGGAACCGGACCGCGGTCGGCCTGCCACCTTCAGCCGGCGGATCGTGACCGATCTGCTGCGGGCGGATCTGGGGTTCGACGGGCTCATCTACACCGACTCGATGCGGATGCGTGGCGTCACCGACCTCGTCTCGGCGCGCGAGGCGGCGGTGGCGGCGGTCGCCGCGGGGCATGACGTCGTGGTGCACTCCCCGGACGACGCGGCGGCCTTCGACGGGCTGAAGCAGGCGGTCGAGCGCGGCGAGATCGCCGGTGCACGCCTCGACGCATCGGTGCGGCGGATACTCGAAGCCAAGGCCCGGCTCGGGCTGCACCGGACCCGCGCGGTCAGCCTCGACACGCTGCCGCTCATCGTCGGGACACGGGTGCATCGGGCCGTGGCGGCCGAGGTGAGCCGCCGCGGGATGACGTTGATCAAGGACGAGCGGGACGACGTGCCATTGCGTGTACCCCGACAGGCGGCGATCCTGTATCTGTCGGTGCTCGACTACCCGTCGGGGTGGGGGAACGGCGCGCCGAGCCGCACGTTCCTGCCCGAGCTGAAGAAGCGGTGGCCCAACGTGACGGCAGTCGAGGTGTCCGACCGCACCTCACAGGCCGAGCTCGAGCTGCTGCGCGCGAGCATCGACCGCTATGACGCCGTGGTCGCCTCGGTGTTCGTGCGGACGGCGTCGTTCAGCGGCCGGATGGACCTGGCCGACCCCGTAGCGTCGCTGTTGCGGAGCGTGGCGCGACGCAGCCAGGGGCGACGACAGCCATTCGTCACAATCTTCTTCGGGAACCCCTACGCCGCGACGTTCCTGCCCGAGCTGCCGGGCATGCTGCTCACCTACGATTACTACGACCTGGCCGAGGCCAGCGCGGTCCGGGCCATTGCCGGGGAGGCCGCGATCACGGGCCGCCTGCCGATCGCGCTGGGTGACCAGTTTCCGGTGGGGTACGGGCTAACACGTGAAGCCCAACGGCGTGGGGCCGCCGGGCAATGATCGGCCGGCCTCGAGACCGCACACGCGAGTTCCTGTCCTGATCGGACGGCTAGGGAACGACCGTGACGGTGACGTCTTCGGTCGTGCCCAACGCTCCATCACTTGCCAGGCAGCGCAGCACGTAGGTGCCGGGCTCGTCGAAGACCACTTCGGTCGCCCACCCGCCGTCCGGCGGGGGGTCGGGGGTGAGCCAGCCTGGCGACCAGGGGGAGTTCGCGCCGGTTCGTGTGTCTTCCCACACCTTCACCTGCGGCGGGTCGAAGGTGACCGGCCCGTCACTCCGGTAGACATACCAGGAGACCCGGAGCCCGGTCGCGCTGCCGACGGTGACCTGCACCGGAGGCCGCCAGGGGTTGCGCCGCCGCCGCCGCCGAGGCTTGGGCACGCCGTCGTCGCTGGCTACGGCGACCAGGGCCAGCGGCTCGCCGACGCGCACCCGCCTATTCCGGTCTCCTTCGATTCGCAGCACCGGTGCCGTGTTGGCACGAATGATCGGGTCGCTCCGGCCCGCGCCGAGAGCGCCTTGTTCCGAGGCCTGCACGAGGTCGTTAACCAGGTAGTCGAGCCGGACGGTGGCGTACGCCTGCTCGGTGACGCCGGCGGTCGTCAGCGTCCAGACCATTTCGTCGTCGTCGTCGAACCCCTCGGGCACCGGGACACGGAAGACGAACCGGTTCCTGCGTGGCAGGAAATGCGTCGGCTGCCCCGCATCCGGTCCACCCGGCTCGATGAAGTTGTCGGGGCCGGTTGGGACGTCGAGCTCTTCCTCCCAGTTCCGGTTCATGTACCCGAACAGGAAATAGCGGCGTCCCGCGTCGTCCTCTTCCCAGCCCTCGTAGGCCGGCGAGACGTTCTGCCCGTGCATGAACGAGGGGCGGGTTTGCGCGGTGGCGGCGCCGGTGACGACGCCCAGCGCGATGAGCGCTACCAGCGGTACCGGCAATGCACGTGTCCAGCACGGTGTGGAGTCACCGGAGAGCACGGCGTTCTACCTTTTTCCCTGCCGATGTGGCGCCTGGCCTATCTGTTCGACGGGCGGGTGGTGACCTCGTCCGCTTCGTCGGTGTCCGGCTCGTCGCCGTCGTCAGCTTCAGCGTCGTCCTCTTCCGTCGCCTCCGGGCGCCGCTCGTACTCCTCCGGCAGCTCGATGTCCTCGACGGCGCACAGCGGACATCCGATGACATGGTCGTTCGGTCCGATCTGAAGCTTCACGCGACGCTGCGCCATCTCTTCGATGAACTGTTCGTCGGAGAGCTGCACACCCAGACCGAGGTCAATGAACATGTTCGCGACCGACCGGTTGCCCGACCCCTGCCAGTTGCGCGGGTCCGGGATGTTCCGGTTCGACGGCGAGTTGTCCATGTAGCCGACGATGTGCATGATGGTGCCCTTCGGCAGCAGCGGCGCGTAATCGTCCTCGTACTCGTAGGTGCGCACCCAGTTGTGGTCGTACCCGACACAGGTCAGCGTCTCGATGTTCATGCCCCAGATCGCTTCCAGACACATCCGCTGGCCGGGTGCGTGCAGATGCGGCTCGAAGGTGGAAATTTTCTGGTTCTGCTGGAGCACCGAGTAGGCGTGCAATTCCTGATTGGCCTGCATCGGCCGGATGTCGATGTCGAGTGCGTTGCCCAGACCACGCCCGACCCGGCGATACTCCGGCTCGTAGCCCTCGGGATGGAACTTCCAGGCGATCTCCAGGTGACCGGTGGTGTCCCGCCCGTTCGAGTGCAGATGCAGCGAGTTGGACACGACGCTCGAGTTCGCCGACAGCTTCCGGCCGGCTTTCTCGTCGAAGATGTCGGCGTTGCGGCCGACCTCGTGCACGGGCCACCCGGTGGAGGTCCCACGCACCTGCTCCTCGTCCTCCTCGGTGTCGTCACCCACGACCCGGGTGCTCCAGATCATGTGGTGGTAGATGAACCGCCCGCCGACGGTGTCCCGGCTGCGCACGGCCGGGTCCACGTCGTTGATTTCCTTGATCTCGAGCGCGGCCACATACCGGTCTTCGGTAATCCCGACCGGCGTCGTCTCAATCTCTCCCCACCAGTCCGGCGCCGTGGCACCCACCGTGATGTCCGGGAGCACCGTGATCAGGTCCGGCTCACCGAGGCTCCATGCGGCGCTCTTCCAGTCCAGTGGCGCCGGCATGTCGGCCGGGTTCCCCTCGGGGGCGCCGCTATCGGCCCAGGCGGCGATCTTCGCAATGTCGTCCTCGCTCAGGGAGGGGTCGTTCTTGTAGCGCTGGATCCCGATGTTCTTCTCGACGTACCAGGGCGGCATGACCCCGGCACGCGGTCCCAGGCTGGTCCGCATCTTCATCGCCCTGGCCCAGGGCCGGGCCTGTTGATACGTCAGGAGCGACATCGGCGCCACCGAGTCCGGTCGATGGCAGGTCTGACAGCTCCGCTGCAGAATCGGCGCGATGTCCTTCGTGAACGTCACCGCCGGGTGGTCACTTGCCGTCGGCTGTCCGGCGAGCGCTGTCCCGGTCGATGCCAGGCCGATGAAGAGCACTGCGCCAGAGATCAGCAATCGTTGCGCCATGCGGGGCCTCCACATACCAGTTGAGCCAATCCAACACGTAATGATACCCGACCGGTCGGTGTCGTGGACCCGAAAACAGGCGCTGAACGGCCGGCCCAGCCCGGCTTCGTTTCCGGGCGGGGTGCTATACTTTCTTGGTGGCGCCGGTGCCACGTGAGGCTTCTGCGTCTCCGCGTTTCGTCTCCACCCAACGCGCCCTTAGCTCAGCTGGATAGAGCGTCTGGCTACGAACCAGGAGGCCGCAGGTTCGAATCCTGCAGGGCGCGCCATTCTTTTCAA